>NZ_JBEZEK010000020.1:0-121029 GCF_040648835.1 Micromonospora sp. NPDC049081
TCTCAGCCCAGTCTTCCAATGCGATCACCCCTCCAGCCTCGGAGGGGTCAGTCCCAATCCGCCGCTAGAGGGTCAGTCTCAGCGCGTCGTCGACAGAGGATGCGGATCCGCACGGCGCAAGATCGTGCTCGAACCAGGATGTAGTGGCCTCCCACGGCGGGGAGGCCACTACATCCTGGTTGCAGCGTGATCTTCAGCCACCCGGGCCAGCTGCCTCTCGCAGCAAAGACGTCATCCGTCACCTCGGGGTTATCCACAGGGAGTGCGGGCGAAGGGGCACCACGGCAGAGGCGGCGACGAAGTTATCCACAGGGGACAGACTGGGAGGCGACGCGCCGGCAAGGTGGGGGTATGCCGAAGGCTCCCCGTCGCCCGCCGCAGTTGCGGGGGCGCATCTTCCGTGGATCGGTGGCCGTGTCGCGCGGGCTGCTCACCCGCAACGACCTGCGCAGCTCCGCCTGGCGACCGCTGTTTCGGGACGTCTACGCCGACGCCCAGCTCAGGGTCACTCACCGCCACCGGTGTACGGCTGCGGCCCGCTGGCTGCTGCCGTCCGGTGCCGCCATCGCCGGCCGCTCCGCCGCAGTCCTGCTCGGTGTCACCGGCGTGCCCGCCGACGAACCGATCGATGTGCTCGTACACCACAGGCGTCTGGTCGGGGGCGGACAGCCAGCGGCCGGGCGCCGACGCGGACCGGCAGTCGGCCTACGGGTGCACCACGGTGATCTCGCGCCCGAAGACGTGATCGACCAGGCCGGGGTACCGGTGACCTCGGCAGAACGTACCTGCTGGGACCTGGCCCGGTGGTGCGATGTGGTGGAGGCTGTCGTCGTCATCGACGCGCTGTTGGCCGGCCGCGTCACCGAGATCCCCACCCTGCGGGATTATGCCCTCGCGCGGGCCGGGCAACGCGGGTGGCGAGCCCTGCTCCGCGCCGTCGACCTGGCCGATCCTGGGGCCGGGTCGCCGCAGGAGTCACGGACGAGGGTCCGCCTGGTGCTGGCCGGCCTGCCTCGACCCGAGACCCAGTGGGTCGTCACGGCCGACGGTCGGTTCGTTGCCCGGCTTGATCTCGCCTGGCCACAGTTCAAGGTCGCCGTCGAGTACGACGGGCTGTGGCACAACGATGCCGACCAGTTCCACCGGGACCGGCGTCGACTGAACCAACTGCTCGGCGGGGAGTGGATCGTGCTGCACCTGACCGCCCGGCGGCTCCGCGAGGACTTTCCCGGCTTCCTCGCCGAGGTACGCGCCGCACTACACCGTCGCGGGCACCGCTCCCGGGCCTGATCTCCCACCACGCCCCCCACTCCCCATACGGCCGCTCTCCGCCTCACCCCACACCCCCACACGGCCGACCGCCCCACACCGCAGCCCTTCACCACACCCCCGCCCCACACCGCAGCCCTTCACCACACCGCAGCCCTTCACCACACCCCCGCCCTTCACCGCATCCCCGCTCCCCACACCGCCACCCCACCACACTGCCGCCTCCTCCCTCCACACGGCGCCGTTCGCCGCCCCGCCGCATTCCATTCGCGGCTGCCTACCCAGCCCCGTGGTGGACCAGAACAACGACATGCGCAAGATCGCGGCGTGGGCGGCGATCGCGTCGTTGACCCAGCATTTCGCTGGCGCGATGCGCCACCCCGCCGCGCCCGCACCCACTCGCTGGCGCACCCACCCGTGCCCTCGCGCCCGGCCCATGCCCCGGCATCCCCGCCCGCCCCCTGCGTGCCACGGTGCCCGTGCCTCCCGCGACGGTCGGAAGATCATGCACGAACATGGAAGTAGTGGCCTTCACCGACAAGAAAGCCACTACTTCGTGGATCGAGCGTGATCTTGCTTGAGCCCCAGGACCCCGTGGAGAACTCCCGGCGGTCGGAAAGACGCACCCGGTGCCGGGGAAGGGGCCCAGGTGTCAGGGAAGGGGCCACGGTGCCGAGCAAGGGCCCCCAGGGTTCGGGGCAGGGCCCCCGGGTGCCAAGGAAGGAGACCCGGGTCCGGAGAGGAGACCCGGGTCCGGAGAGGAAACCCGGGTCCGGAGAGGAAACCCGGGTCCGGAGAGGAAACCCGGGTCCGGAGAGGAAACCCGGGTCCGGAGAGGAAACCCGGGTCCGGGGAAGAGACCCGGGTCCGGGGAAGAGACCCGTCCTACTTCGGAGGGCGGGCGAGGTTGATCAGTCCGTCAGGTGCTGGCCAGAGCATCGAGGATCCTGTTGGCGATGCCGACGCGGATCTTCCAGACATCGCCGGAGACATCATGCCCCACGCTTGCCCTGACGGATCGAGGCCCCGACGTCGACACCGAGGACCCACGGTTCGACACCAAGGAGCGGCCCACGGGTAGCTACCAGAGGAACACGCGCCAGCCGAGAAGACCGCGCAGGAACGCCGCCACCGAGTCCAGCGACACCAAGGAGCGGCCCACGGTTCGACGCCAAGGATCGAGGAGTAGAGAACAGGGGCTCCACACCGAGAAGCCGGGACCGGGAGGGAGCGGGGCTCGACGCCGGGTCAGTCCTCCGAGGCGGGCCGGCTGGCCGGGACCGTCGGCATCGGCCACTGCCCGGTCCGCACGATCGCCGACGCGTCCAGCTGCTGGTCGGCCCAGACGTAGCTGTCCGGCAGCAGGTCGGTCACCGGCAGTTTCCGCAGTGCGTCGATCGGCCCGACGATGACCTGGATGCCCGGGTGGTAGTCGAGCAGTACCTGCCGGCACCGTCCGCACGGCGGGAGCACCCCGCGCCCCCGGTCGCCCACGGCGACGATGGTCTCCAGTTCCGTCTCCCCCTGGGTGGCGGCGGCGCCGAGGGCCACCAGCTCGGCGCAGGGGCCGCCGGTGAAGTGGGCGAGGTTCACCCCGGTGAACACCCGGCCGTCGGCGGTCCGGGCGGCCGCCGCGACGGAGTGGTTGTCGCTGCGGCAGCGCAGCTTGGCGACCGCAGTGGCCGCCTGGACCAGTGCGCGGTCGGTGTCCAGCATCGTCGTCGTCATCCGGCAGCCCCCCGTGTCGCGTCGTCCGGCGGTCAGCGTAGCCCGGCGACGGCCGGTTTCCCGGGCAGCGCTCCGACGGACGCGACGACACCTGGACCGCTCGGCCCGCAGCATCGTGACCTGCGTCTCGACCCCCTCGGCCCGCAACGCCATGACCCGCCCGCACCCGTCGTCGCGCAGACACCATGACCTGCCCGGACCGGAGACACCCTGACGGTGGACGCCGCGTCGCGCCCGAGAGCCGCTACCCGGGGCCGCCCCGCAACAGACCGCACGGCGGATGCCACCCGGGAGGCGCAACCCGGGACGGCCCCGCAACAAACCGCCACCGGGACCACACCCAAACGGCGGACACCGCCCGGGAGGCGCTACCCCCGGGCCGCCCCCGCAACAGACCGCCGCCCGGAACACATCCACACGGCGGACACCGCCCGAAAGCCGCTACCCCCGGGCCGCCCCGCAACAGACCGCCACCCGGACCACACCCACACGTCGGAGGCGGCACCGTAGCCCGGGAGGCGTAACCCGGGGGCGGTCCGGCGGCGGGCTGCCTATCCTTGGCGACGACATGCAGAATCCAACCGCCTCCGGCCCCGCCGCGCCCGCCGATGCCGTGTCCGCCCGTGAGCTGCACCGCCGTCTCACCCCGCTGATGTTCCGCGACCAGCGCCGCCTCCAGCGGCGGCTGGAGGGGGTACGCAAGCTGCGTGACCCGCAGCGGCGCGACGAGGCGCTGATCGAGATCGCCGGGGAGGTGTCCCGGGCGGAGGCCCGGCTGGCCACCCGGCGGGCCGCCGTGCCGAGCATCACCTATCCGGCGCAGTTGCCGGTCAGCGAGCGCCGAGACGACATCGCCGCCGCGATCCGTGACCACCAGGTGGTGATCGTGGCCGGTGAGACCGGCTCCGGCAAGACCACCCAGCTGCCCAAGATCTGCCTGGAGTTGGGGCGTGGGATCACCGGGCTGATCGGGCACACCCAGCCCCGCCGGTTGGCCGCCCGGACGGTCGCCGACCGGATCGCCGAGGAACTCGGCACCGAACTGGGGGACGTGGTCGGCTACAAGGTGCGTTTCACCGACCAGGTGAGCGACCGCAGCCTGGTCAAGCTGATGACCGACGGCATCCTGCTGGCCGAGTTGCAGACCGACCGGATGCTGCGCCAGTACGACACCCTGATCATCGACGAGGCGCACGAGCGCAGCCTCAACATCGACTTCATCCTCGGCTACCTGCGGCAACTGCTCCCCCAGCGTCCCGACCTCAAGGTGGTCATCACCTCGGCGACGATCGAGACCGCCCGGTTCGCCGAGCACTTCGCCGACGCCGACGGCCGGCCCGCGCCGATCGTCGAGGTGTCCGGGCGGACGTACCCGGTGGAGGTGCGCTACCGGCCGTTGGTCGAGGTCGCCGAGGGCGACGAGGACGGGGCCGACGACGAGGAGAACGTCCGCGACCAGATCCAGGCGATCGGCGACGCGGTGCAGGAGCTGGCCGCCGAGGGGCCGGGCGACATCCTGGTCTTCCTCAGTGGGGAGCGGGAGATCCGGGACACCGCCGAGGCGCTGGGCAAGCTGACCCAGTCGAAACGCTCGCTGCTGGGCACCGAGATCCTGCCGCTGTACGCCCGGCTGTCGGCGGCCGAGCAGCACCGGGTCTTCGCCGCCCACCCCGGTCGCCGGGTGGTGCTCGCCACGAACGTCGCGGAGACCTCGCTGACCGTGCCCGGCATCAAGTACGTGGTGGACCCGGGTTCGGCCCGGATCTCCCGCTACTCCAGCCGGTTGAAGGTCCAGCGGCTGCCCATCGAGCCGGTTTCCCAGGCGTCGGCCAACCAGCGTAAGGGCCGCTGCGGCCGGACCTCCGACGGTATCTGCATCCGGCTCTACGACGAGCAGGACTTCGCCTCCCGGCCGGAGTTCACCGACCCGGAGATCCTGCGCACCAACCTGGCCTCGGTGATCCTCCAGATGACCGCGATCGGCCTCGGTGACCTCGCCGCGTTCCCGTTCATCGACCCGCCGGACCGGCGCAACGTCACCGACGGGGTCAACCTGCTGCACGAGCTGGGCGCGTTGGACCCGACCGAGGCCGACCCGGCCAAGCGGCTCACCCCGTTGGGCCGGCGGCTGGCCCAGCTCCCGGTCGACCCCCGGCTGGCCCGGATGGTGATCGAGGGCGAGCGTAACGGCTGCGCCACCGAGGTGCTGGTGATCGCCGCCGCGCTGTCGATCCAGGACCCCCGGGAGCGGCCGGCGGAGAAGCAGGCCCAGGCCGACCAGGCGCACGCCCGGTTCGCCGACAAGGAATCCGACTTCGTGTCGTTCCTCAACCTGTGGCGTTACCTGCGGGAGCAGCAGCGGGAGCTGTCGTCCAGCGCGTTCCGCCGGATGTGCCGGGCGGAGTACCTCAACTACCTGCGGGTACGCGAGTGGCAGGACATCGTGGCCCAGTTGCGCCAGGTACTGCGTACCCCGGAACAGGGTGACGGGCGGCGGGGGCGGCGGGGCGCGACGCAGGCCCCGGCCGACGGGGGCCGGCGCGGTCCGGCCGCCGACCTGCCGGAGGAGATCGACACCCCGAAGGTGCACCAGTCGCTGCTGCCCGGCCTGCTGTCGCACATCGGGCTCAAGGACGCCCAGAAGCACGAGTACCTGGGCGCGCGGGGGGCGAAGTTCGCGGTCTTCCCCGGCTCGGCGCTGTTCAAGAAGCCGCCGCGCTGGGTGATGGCCGCCGAGCTGGTGGAGACCTCCCGGCTGTGGGGCCGGGTCGCCGGGCGGGTCGAGCCGGAGTGGGTGGAGCCGCTGGCCCAGCACCTGGTCAAGCGCAGCTACAGCGAGCCGCACTGGGAGAAGAAGCAGGCCGCCGTGATGGCCTACGAGAAGGTCACCCTGTACGGCGTCCCGCTGGTCACCTCCCGGAAGGTCAACTTCGGCCGGATCGACCCGGCGCTGAGCCGGGAGCTGTTCATCAGGCACGCCCTGGTCGAGGGGGACTGGCAGACCCACCACCCGTTCTGGCGGGACAACGAGAAGCTCCGCACCGAGATCGAGGAGCTGGAGAACCGGGCCCGCCGCCGGGACATCCTGGTCGACGACGAGAGCATCTTCGCCTTCTACGACCAGCGCATCCCCGCCGACGTGGTCTCCGGGCGACACTTCGACGCCTGGTGGAAGAAGGCCCGGCACGAGCAACCCGACCTGCTCACCCTCACCCGGGAGGTGCTGGTCAATGCCGGGCGTGGCGGGGTCGACGAGGCCGACTTCCCGGACGAGTGGCGGGCCGACGGGGTGACCCTGCCGCTGACGTACACGTTCGACCCGACCGCGCCCACCGACGGCGTCACCGTCGACATCCCGCTGCCGCTGCTCAACCAGGTGCCGGCGGAGAGTTTCGACTGGCAGGTGCCGGGGCTGCGCGAGGAGCTGGTGATCGCGTTGATCCGGTCGCTGCCCAAGCCGATCCGGCGCAACTTCGTCCCGGTACCGGACCACGCCCGCGCGGCGCTGGCCGCGATCACCCCCGGTGCGGAGCCGCTGCTGGACGCGCTCAGCCAGCAGCTGCGCCGGATGACCGGGGTGACCGTGCCCCGGGAGGCGTGGGAGCCGGCGAAGCTGCCGCCGCACCTGCGGGTGACGTTCCGGGTGATCGGTGACGCCGACAAGCCGGTCGCCGAGGGCAAGGACCTGCCGGCCCTGCAACGCCAGCTCCGCCAGGAGGTACGCCAGGTGGTGGCCGCCGCCGCACCGGAGGTGGCCCGGACCGGGCTGACCGGGTGGACCATCGGCACCCTGCCGCGCACCATCGAGCAGGTCCGGGCCGGCTACGCGGTGACCGCCTACCCGGCGCTGGTCGACGAGGGTACGACGGTCGGGGTGAAGGTCTTCGACTCCGAGGCGGAGCAGGCCGCCGCACACTGGGCGGGCACCCGGCGGTTGTTGCGGCTGACCGTGCCGTCACCGGCGCAGTTCCTGCAGGGGCGGCTGAGCAACGAGGCGAAGCTGGCGTTGAGCCGCAACCCGCACGGCGGGGTGCAGCAGCTCATCGCCGACGCCGCCGGGGCCGCCATCGACAAGCTGATCGCCGACGCGGGCGGGCCGGCCTGGGACGCGGACGGCTTCGCCGCGCTGCGGGACCGGGTCCGCGCCGACCTGGTCGACACGGTGGTGGAGGTGATGGGCCGGGTCCGTCAGGTGCTCGCCGCCGCGTACGCGGTGGAGCAGCGGCTCGGCGCGACCCGCAACCTGGCCGTGGTGGCCGCCCTGGCCGACCTGCGCCAGCAGCTCACCGGCCTGGTGCACGACGGTTTCGTCACCGAGACCGGCTACGCGCGCCTGCCCGACCTGCTGCGCTACCTGACCGCGATGGAACGCCGGCTGGACCGGTTGACCGCCAACCCGCAGCGGGACAAGTCCCAGCAGGACCGGATCGCCACGGTGCAGAAGGAGTACCGGGACCTGGTGGCCGGGCTGCCCCCGGCCCGCCGCGCCTCGGCCCCGGTGCGGCAGATCCGCTGGATGATCGAGGAGTTGCGGGTGAACGTCTTCGCGCAGGCCCTCGGCACCCCCTATCCGGTCTCCGAGCAGCGCATCTACCGCGCGATGGACGACGCCGAGGGGCGCTGATCAGGGCAGCGGTTCCACGCCCGGCGGCAGGTCGCTGGTGCTGGTGGCCGCGTGCACGTAGTCGAGCAGGATGCGGCGCAGCTCCCGCCCGGCGTGGGTGGGCACCACGTCGCGGCGGCGGGCCACCGCGATGGTCCGGCGCACCCCGGGCGGGGCGAGCCGGGTGACCCGGATGCCGGGGCGGCGGCTGACCACGATGCCCGGCACCAGGGCGATGCCCAGGCCGGCCTCGACGAAGCTGAGCACGGCGTCCATCTCGCCGCCGTCGACCGAGAAGGTGGGCTCGAAGCCGGCCTCCCGGCACGCCTGGATGGTGGCGTCGCGCAGGTCGTAGCCCTCGCGGAACATCACCAGCGGTTGGTCGCGCAGGTCGGTGATCCGCAACTCGCCGCTGACCAGGGCGGCGTGCAGCGGCTCCACCGAGGCGATCACCAGGCTCTCCCGCAGGATCGGGTCGACCCGCAGCCCGGGGTCGGCCCCCTGCGCGGGCATGATGATCAGGGCGAGGTCGAGGTCGCCGCGCAGCAGGTCGCGGACCAGGTCCTGCGAGCCGCCCTCCTCGACCCGCAGGTCGACGGCGGGGTGGGCGTCGCGGAACCGGCGCAGCACCGGTGGGGCGAGCGAGGTGGCCAGGCTGGGGGTGGCCCCGAGCCGGACCCGGCCCCGGCGCAGGCCGACCAGTTCCTGCACCTCCCGGGTGGCGGTGTCGACGTCGGCGAGGATGCGCTTGGCCAACGGCAGCAGCACCTCACCGGCGGCGGTGAGGGCGATGTTGCCGCGTACCCGCTCGAACAGGGGGGCGCCGAGGGCGGTCTCCAGAGCGTGAACTTGCTTACTCAACGACGGCTGGGTTATGCCGACGAGGTCGGCGGCTTGGGTGAAATGTCGTACTTCAGCCACTGCGACGAAGTACCTCAGCTGATGGAGCTGCATCTTCATAGCTTATGGCTATCGAGACTGCGAGGTCGATGCATTGGACGACTGATTGCAGGGCTCCTAGCGTCGGTCAGGTGGTAATCACGAAAACTCGGTCGCCCATCCGCTCGAACGTCGGCCTCAAGGCCGTCATGGCGGTGACGGGCATCATGCTCGTGCTGTTCCTCGTCGCCCACATGCTCGGCAACCTCAAGGTGTTCACCGGCGAGACCTCGTTCGACCACTACGCGCACTGGCTGCGCGACATCGGCAAGCCGCTGCTGCCCGGGGTCTGGTTCCTGTGGATCCTGCGCACCGCGCTGGTGGTGGCCGTACTCGGGCACATCTGGGCGGCGACCGTGCTGGCCGTCCGGGCCCGCGCCGCCCGCCCGGTGCGCTACGCCCACCGCAAGAAGGTCCAGGGCAGCTACGCCGCGCGCACCATGCGCTGGGGCGGCGTGATCATCCTGCTCTTCGTGATCTACCACATCCTGGACCTGACCACCGGCACCCTCAACCCGGTCGGCGACGCCAGCAACCCGTACGGCAACGTGGTCGCCGACTTCGCCCCGGACCGCTGGTACGTGACGCTGTTCTACACGCTGGCGATCGTCACCGTCGGCTTCCACCTGCGGCACGGGGTGTTCTCCGCGTTGCGCAGCCTCGGCCAGCAGACCCCCCGGGGCGAGCGCCGGGCCCGCACCGCCGCGCTGGTCTTCGCCGTCGTGCTCTGCGCCGGCTACCTGGTGGTCCCGTTCGCCGTACTCACCGGATTGGTGTCCTGACATGGAACTCTTCACCGAGGGCGAGCCGATCGCCGACACGAAGGCTCCCGACGGCCCCGTCGAGAAGCGCTGGGAGACCCGCCGCTTCGAGGCCAAGCTGGTCAACCCGGCGAACCGGCGCAAGATGACGGTGATCGTGGTCGGCACCGGCCTGGCCGGTGGCTCCGCCGCCGCCACCCTCGCCGAGCAGGGCTACCAGGTCCGCAGCTACTGCTACCAGGACAGCCCGCGCCGGGCACACTCGATCGCCGCGCAGGGCGGCATCAACGCCGCCAAGAACTACCGCAACGACGGCGACTCGGTGCACCGGCTCTTCTACGACACCGTCAAGGGCGGCGACTTCCGCTCCCGCGAGTCGAACGTGCACCGCCTCGCCGAGGTGTCGGTCAACATCATCGACCAGTGCGTCGCCCAGGGCGTCCCGTTCGCCCGCGAGTACGGCGGGCTGCTGGACACCCGCTCCTTCGGCGGCGCACAGGTGCAGCGCACCTTCTACGCCCGGGGCCAGACGGGCCAGCAGCTGCTGCTCGGCGCGTACCAGGCGCTGGAGCGGCAGATCGGCCTGGGCAACGTGGAGATGCACACCCGCCACGAGATGCTGGAACTGGTCGTCGTGGACGGCCGGGCCCGGGGCATCGTGGTACGGGACATGGTCACCGGTGAGATCAGCACCGAGATGGCCGACGCGGTGGTGCTCGCCTCCGGCGGCTACGGCAACGTCTTCTACCTCTCCACCAACGCCAAGGGCTGCAACGTCACCGCCTCCTGGCGGGCGCACCGCAAGGGCGCGTACTTCGCCAACCCCTGCTACACCCAGATCCACCCGACCTGCATCCCGGTCTCCGGCGACCACCAGTCCAAGCTGACCCTGATGAGCGAGTCGCTGCGCAACGACGGCCGGGTCTGGGTGCCGCAGAACAAGGACGACGACCGCGCCCCCCGGGACATTCCCGAGGACGAGCGGGACTACTACCTGGAGCGGATCTACCCGTCGTTCGGCAACCTGGTACCCCGGGACATCGCCTCCCGGGCCGCCAAGAACGTCTGCGACGAGGGCCGGGGCGTCGGGCCGACCAAGCTCGGGGTCTACCTCGACTTCTCCGACGCGATCGACCGGCTCGGCCGCAAGGCCATCGAGGCCAAGTACGGCAACCTGTTCGAGATGTACGAGCGGATCACCGGCGAGGACCCGTACCAGGTGCCGATGCGGATCTACCCGGCCGTGCACTACACGATGGGCGGGCTGTGGGTCGACTACGACCTCCAGTCGACCATCCCCGGCCTGTTCGTCATCGGTGAGGCCAACTTCTCCGACCACGGCGCGAACCGGCTCGGCGCGTCGGCACTGATGCAGGGCCTGGCCGACGGCTACTTCGTGCTGCCCACCACGATCGCCCACTACCTGGCGTCCGGGCCCCGGGAGAAGGTCGACGCCAGCCACCCGGCGGCGGTGCAGGCCCGGCGCGAGGTGGAGGACCGGATCGCCCGGCTGCTGGCCGTGAACGGCGACCGGACGGTGGACTCGTTCCACCGGGAGCTGGGTCAGATCATGTGGGAGCACTGCGGCATGGAGCGCTCCGAGGCCGGGCTGCGCAAGGCCATCGACGAGATCCGGGCGCTGCGGGAGCAGTTCTGGCAGCGGGTCCGGGTGCCGGGCGACGGCGAAGGGCTCAACCAGTCGCTGGAGAAGGCCGGCCGGGTGGCCGACTTCTTCGAGCTGGCCGAGCTGATGTGCATCGACGCCCTGCACCGCGAGGAGTCCTGCGGCGGCCACTTCCGGGCCGAGCACCAGACCCCCGACGGTGAGGCACAGCGCGACGACGACCGGTTCGCCTACGTGGCGGCCTGGGAGTTCACCGGCACCGGTGAGCCGGCCGTGCTGCACAAGGAAGACCTGAAGTTCGAGTACGTCCACCCCACGCAGCGGAGCTACAAGTGAACCTGACCCTGCGCATCTGGCGTCAGTCCGGCCCCCAGGACAAGGGGCGGATGGTGACCTACCCGGTCGACGACGTCTCCCCCGACATGTCGTTCCTGGAGATGCTCGACGTGCTCAACGAGCGGCTGATCCTCTCCGGGGAGGAGCCGGTCGCGTTCGACCACGACTGTCGCGAGGGCATCTGCGGCATGTGCGGCCTGATGATCAACGGGGACGCGCACGGCCCGCAGCGCGGCACCACCGCCTGCCAACTGCACATGCGGCAGTTCAAAGACGGCGAGACGATCGACATCGAGCCGTGGCGGGCCCGCGCGTTCCCGGTGATCAAGGACCTGGTGGTCAACCGGAACGCCTTCGACAAGATCATCGCGGCCGGTGGCTACATCACCGCGCCGACCGGCAGCGCCCCCGAGGCGCACGCCGCCCCGGTGGCCAAGGCCAACGCCGACGCGGCTTTCGAATCCGCCGCCTGCATCGGCTGCGGGGCCTGCGTGGCGGCCTGCCCCAACGGCTCCGGCATGCTCTTCACCGCCGCCAAGGTCACCCAGCTGTCGCTGCTGCCGCAGGGCCAACCGGAGCGCTACACCCGGGTGATCGGCATGGTCGACGCGCACGACGAGGCCGGCTTCGGCGGCTGCACCAACGCCGGCGAGTGCACCGCGGTCTGCCCCAAGGGCATCCCGCTGAACACCATCGGCCGGCTCAACCGGGACTACCTCACCGCCACCGCCAAGCGCGGCGACACCCCCGGTTCCTGACCCCGCCGACGGTCCGACCGGCCGCCTCCGGACCCACCGACCGCCGCACCCCCGACCGAGGGGTGCGGCGGTCGCTCCGTCCCGCCCCCACGCCCCGCACCCAGCGCGCCCCACGCTGCGGGCCCCACGCCCGCGCTACGGGCCCCACGCCCCACGCTGCGGGCTGCGGGCTGCGGGCTCGATCCTGGATGTAGTGGCCTCCGCACGCCGTGAGGCCACTACATCCAGGATCGAGCGCGATCACGACGGAGACCGGGGACGACCACGGGCAAGGACCGAGCACGATCACGGCAGGGGCAGGAGCAGGAGCCGAGGCAGGGGCAGGGGCAGGGGCAGGGGACGATCACGGCTCGGTGGGCCGCCGACCTTGGCTGGCCGGTGGCCGGTTCAAGCGTCCCCGCTCGGGTAGCAGACCCCTCGACGGCACGGAGAGGGGACAGCAGCGATGAAGGCACTGACCTGGCACGGCAAGCGCGACGTCCGGGTGGACGAGGTCCCGGACCCCCGGATCGAGGAGCCGACGGACGCGATCGTCCGGATCACCTCGACCGCGATCTGCGGCTCCGACCTGCACCTGTACGAGGTGCTCGGGCCGTACCTGAAGCCCGGTGACATCCTCGGGCACGAGCCGATGGGCGTCGTCGAGGAGGTCGGCCCCGGGGTGACCCGGCTCAAGCCCGGCGACCGGGTGGTCGTCCCGTTCAACATCGCCTGCGGGCACTGCTGGATGTGCGAGCGGCAGCTCTTCGCCCAGTGCGAGACGACCCAGGTGACCGCCGAGGGCAAGGGCGCGTCGCTGTTCGGCTACACCTCCCTCTACGGTTCGGTCCCCGGTGGGCAGGCCGAGTACCTGCGGGTCCCGCAGGCGCAGTTCGGCCCGATCGTCATCCCGCAGACCGGGGCCGACGAGCGCTACCTGTACCTCAGCGACATCCTGCCGACCGCCTGGCAGGCGGTGAAGTACGCCGACACCCCGCCCGGTGGCACCCTGGCCGTGTTCGGCCTCGGCCCGGTCGGGCAGTTCTGCGCCCGGATCGGCCGGCACCTCGGCGCGGGCCGGGTGATCGGGCTGGACCTGGTGCCGGAGCGGCTGGAGATGGCCCGCCGGCACGGCATCGAGACGCTCGACGTCAGCCAGCTCGACGACGTGCCCGGCGCACTGGTCGACCTGGTCGACGGGCGCGGCCCGGACGCGGTGATCGACGCGGTCGGGATGGAGGCGCACGGCTCCACCAGCGGCAAGCTGGCCCAGCACGCCGCCGGGCTGCTGCCGGACAAGCTGGCCGAGAAAATGATCGACAAGGTGGGTGTGGACCGGTTGACCGTGCTCAAGGCCGCCCTCAAGGCGGTGCGGCGCGGCGGCACCGTCTCGATCTCCGGGGTGTACGGCGGCGAGGTGGACCCGATGCCGCTGATGGAGATGTTCGACCGGGGCATCCAGCTGCGGATGGGTCAGTGCCACGTACGCCGGTGGACCGACGAGATCCTGCCGCTGCTGTCCGGCGACGACGACCCGCTGGGCGTGGAGGACCTGCGGACCCACCGGATGCCGCTGGTGGACGCGCCGAAGGCGTACGAGATGTTCCAGAAGAAGGAGGACGGCTGCGTCAAGGTCGTGTTGGCTCCGTGAGTCGGGTGGTGGTGGTCACCGGGGCCACCAGCGGCATCGGCCGCGCGGCGGCCCGGGAGTTCGCCGGGCGCGGGGACCGGCTGGTCCTCGCCGCCCGCTCCCCCGCCAGCCTGGCCGAGGTACGCCGGGAGTGCCGCGCGGCCGGCGCGGACCGGGTATGCACGGTGCCCACCGACGTGACCGACCCCGACGCGCTCGACGCCCTGGCCGACACGGCGGTACGCGAGTTCGGTCGGATCGACGTGTGGGTGCACACCGCGGCGGTGATGGCGTACGGCCGGTTCGAGGAGATCCCGGCGGAGGTCTTCGACCAGGTGGTCCGCACCGACCTGCTCGGCGCGGCCGGCGTCGTCCGGGTGGCGCTGCGCCGGTTCCGGGCGGCCGGCGGGGGCACCCTGATCCTCACCGGTTCGGTCCTCGGGCACGTCACCGCCCCCTACATGAGCGGCTACGTGACCAGCAAGTGGGGCCTTCAGGGGCTGGTCCGTTCGGTGCAGCAGGAGGCCCGGGACCTGCCCGGGGTGCACGTCTGCCTGGTCACCCCGGGCAGCGTGGACACCCCGGTCTACCAACGGGCGGCGAACTACCTCGGGCGGGCCGGCCGGCCACCGCTGCCGATCACCACCCCGCAGCGGGTGGCCCGGGCCGTCGCGCGCCTGGCCGACCGGCCCCGCCGGGAGGTGTCGGTGGGCCGGGTCAACCTGCTCATGCGGGGTGGCTTCACCCTCCTGCCGGGCGTCTACGACGCGCTCGTCGGGCCGTTGATGCGGCGTGGCGGGCTGACCGGGCAGCCGGTCGCCCCGCACGACGGCGTCGTCTTCTCCCCGGACCCGGCGGGCGCGGCCGTCCGCGGCGGGTGGCTGCCGGAGCTGTCCGACCTGCTGCGCCGGGCCGGTGCCCCGACCGGCCGGGCGGCGACGGCGGTCGCGGCGGGGGCGGCGGTCGCGGCCGGGACGGCGCTGGCGGTCGGGACGGCACTCGCGGCGGGTGGGGCGGCCCGGCGTCGGCGGCGGTGAGCAGCCCCCCACGGGCCGGTCCGCCCACCTAGAGTGGTGGCCCGGAGACAGCTCCGGGCACCGCTCGACGGGAGAGACGTGACCAGCAGGGTGAACCGCAGGACGGCGCTGGGTCTCGGCACGGCCGCCACGGCCGGGGCGGTACTCGTCGGCACACCGGCATCGGCCGCCGGCCGCCCCGGCAAGTCCGCTGCCCCTGCGGCGAGCCCCGAGCTCGTCGCCCCGAGGATCGCTGCGGCCTTCCAGCGGGAGAAGTCGCTGACCGGCGGCAACTGGCAGGTCCACCTCAGCCTGGAGAACGGGGTCACCCCGCTGGTCGCGGTCTCCGAGTCCGCCGACCGGCGGGTCGAGGCGTACAGCGTCAACAAGATCGCGGTGGCCGTCGCAGTGCTCGACAAGATCGACCGGGGGCTGCTCACCCTCGACCAGCGGGTCGAGGTGGCCGCCTCGACCGTGGTGCCCGGCGGTGACGGCATCTTCGTCCTGGACACCGCCTACCCCAGTTCGGTGACGGTGGGGCACGTGCTGGCCAACCTGCTCACCGTCTCCGACGACACCGCGTCGCGGCTGTGCGGTCTGGTCTGCCCGGCCGCCGAGATCAACCGCACCCTGACCGCCAAGGGTTTCCCCAACACCCAGGTGCAGCCGCTGTCCGACCCGCACCGGTTCTATCTGGGCACCAGCACCGCCCGGGAGACGCACGCGCTGCTGCGCGCCCTGGTCGCCGGCACCCTGCTGTCGCCGTCGTCGACCGCCCTCGTACTCAAGCTGCTGCGCGCCCCGGTCGCCTTCACCGACGGCATCCGGCGCACCATGTCCTCGGCGGAGCGGGCCCGGGTGGCCACCAAGGCGGGCTGGTTCGTCGACGCCCGGCACGAGGCCGGTGTGGTCTTCGACACCACCGGGGCGGCCGTGCTGACCTACGTCCTCTTCGCCGACGGCCAGGCCGACCGGGACAACTTCGGCGCCACCCACCCGGTGGTGCAGGCCCGGGCCCGGCTCGGCCGGTTCCTCCTGGACGCCACCGCGCAGCTGAGGGGCACCGCGGACGCGCCCCGGCACCGGGTGGCCCGGCAACGACCCAGCAACGGCGGCTGACCGGCCCTGCCGTCCGTCCCACCACCCGGACCTCCCACGGCCCGGCGTCCGGGCCGCCCCCGGCCCCGACCCTCACCGGCCGGCCCGGGGAAGCGGGGGCGGTCCGAGGGTCGGCGTGGGCGGGAGCCGCCGGTGGTGACTACCGTGTAGTGCGGGGACACCGGCGAGGGGGACGACACATGGGGCAACCAGCGCAACGCGCGGTCGAGCGGAGGCTCGGCGGTCGGCTGTGGCAGGTGGCGGGGCTGGCGGCGGTCGCCGGCCTGGCCTGGACGGCGCGGGACGTGCCGGCGGCGCTGGGCGGCCGACTGACCGGCGCACGCGCGCAACGGGCCGCCCGGTCGGCGCAGTTCCGCGACGGGACCTTCCACAACCGGGTGGCCACCCGCACCATGCCCGGCGGTGACCCCGGTCGCAACCTGCTCCGGGAGCTGCTCTTCGGCCAGCAGCGTCGCCGCCCCACCGCCCCGGTCCCGCTGGTGCGGCCCGCCCCGGCCCCGACCACCGACGTCGACCGTGAGCTGGGCATCGTCTGGTACGGCCACGCCTCGACCCTGGTCGAGATCGAGGGGCACCGGGTGCTGATCGACCCGGTGTGGAGCGACCGGTGCTCGCCGTCGGCCGCGGTGGGGCCGAAGCGGCTGCACGAGCCCCCGGTACGCCTCGACGAGGTGCCCACCGTCGACGCGATCCTCATCTCCCACGACCACTACGACCACCTCGACATGGCCACCGTCCGGGAGCTGGTGCGCCGGCAGTCGGCGCCGTTCCTGGTGCCGCTGGGCGTCGGCGCGCACCTCGACCGGTGGGGGGTGCCGGAGGACCGGATCGTCGAGCTGGACTGGTCGCAGGGGCACCGGGTCGGCGGCCTGGAGATCACCGCGACCGCCGCCCAGCACTTCTCCGGCCGGGGGCTGCGGCGGGACGGCACGCTGTGGAGTTCGTGGGTGGTCGCCGGGGCGCACCGGAAGGTCTTCTACACCGGCGACTCGGGCTACTTCGACGGGTACGCCGAGATCGGTGCGGAGCACGGGCCGTTCGACGTGACGCTGATGCAGATCGGCGCGTACGACCGGGCCTGGCCGGGCATCCACATGTTCCCCGAGGAGGCCGTCACCGCCCACCTCGACCTGCGCGGCGACCTGCTCGTCCCGGTGCACTGGGCCACCTTCAACCTGGCCCTGCACGACTGGTCCGAGCCGGTGGACCGGCTCTGGGCCGAGGCCAAGGCGCACGGCGTGCGGCTGGCGGTGCCCCGCCCCGGCGAGCGGGTGGTGGTGGCCGACCCGCCGCCGGTCGACGGCTGGTGGCAGACCATCGCCTGACCGCGCGCCCACCGCCCGCCGCTCAGAGCACGAAGGCGTCGGTCCACAGCGCCCCGGAGCGACCCGACAGGACGTCCAGCATCGCCACGGCCTGACCGTCGGTGAGTTGGGCGACGAAGTCGACGATGGCCCGGCCGCGGGCCCGGCCGATCCGGTCGGGGGTACGCGGGTGCAGCTCCGCCTCGGCCAGCTCGACCAGGTCGGGCAGCCGGCGGGGCAGCCGGGACTCCTCCTCGGGGTCGAGCAGCCACTGCCAGAGCGCGTCGACCAGGGTGTCCAGCAGGCGGGCCTGGCCCCGCTGGTGCAGGGCCAGGTCGGGGCGGGCCAGCACGAAGCGGTGGTGGACGAACTTGAGCACCTGCACCTCGTGCCACTGTGCCGGGGCCAGCTGCACGTGGCCGGAGCGCACGTCCGGGGTGGCGGTCACCGTGATCGCGTCGACCAGCCGGGTGGTCCACCGGGCGGAGAACCGGGCCACGTACTGTTCCGCCTCGATCGACCCGTCGAAGGGCAACGCCAGCAGCCCGTCCACCAGTTCCTCGCGGACGTGCTCGACGGCGGCGGCGAACGCGTCGTCGTCGGCGATCCAGGCGTCCTTGCGGTGCAGTTGCCGGCGCAACGCCTCGATCGCCGTGCCGGGCCGGCGGGCGGCACCGGCCAGCGCCGGGTCGGTGACCGCGCGCAGGTGCCCGCCCTCGCGCTGCCAGGCCATCAGCTCGGCGGCGACGGTGCCCTGCTGGAGCACCCCCACCCGGTAGAAGTCCTCCACGTCGTGGATGGCGTACGCGATGTCGTCGGCGGTGTCCATCACCGACGCCTCGACGGTCTGCTGCCACTGCGCGATCCGCCCGGTGAACGGGGCGCGGGCCTGTCGCAGGTCGGCCAGTTCCGTGCCGTACGCGCCGAACTTCGCCGAGCCGCTGTCCGGGTCGTCCGGTGGGGCGGCGGCGCCCCGGGGGGCGGGACGCAGGTGCCGGGGGTGCGGGTCGGGGTGGTCCAGCCGGGTCCACGGGTATTTCAGCATCGCCGCCCGCACGGCGGCGGTCAGGTCGAGACCGGTGGTGGCGGCCCCCCGGATCTCGGTGCTGGTGACGATCCGGTACGACTGCGCGTTGCCCTCGAATCCGTCGGCCAGCCCGAGCCGCTGCCGGGCCAACCGGTCCAGCACCCGCTCCCCCAGATGCCCGAACGGCGGGTGACCGAGGTCGTGGGCGAGGGCGGCAGCCTCCACCACGTCCGGGTCGCAGCCGCCCAGTTTCTCCAGCAGACCCCGCTGGGTCGGGTCGGCGGTCAACCGCTCGGCGATCGCCCGGGCCACCTGCGCCACCTTGAGACTGTGGGTGAGCCGGTTGTGCACCAGCAGTCCGGAGCCGACCGGGCTGATCACCTGGGTGACCCCACCGAGGCGGGCGAAGAAGGGCGAGGCCACGATCCGGTCCCGGTCGGCCCGGAACGGGCTCGCGGCGAGGTCACCGAGGGCTCGGGCACTGCCGCCGAAGAGGCGACGGGCACGCGGATCCGCAGGTTGCTCCATGATCGCCACGCTAGCGCAGCCGACCGCCCGGCACGGCGGCACGCGACGGGTCACCGGGCCGACGGGTCACCGGAACTACGGGTCACCGGAACTACGGATCACCGGAACTACGGATCACCGGGACGACGGGTCACCGGGGTGCGGCAGGCCGGCCCTAGGGCCGGGATCGGTGGGGGCTGCGACGGCAGTGCGGCCGGCCCGGCGGCGGGGGTGGCGCACGGCGTCGGGGGTGGGCGGCAGAATGCAGCAGGGAACCCGAAACGAAGGCGGATCAACATCGTGACCCAGTCAGTCCATCAGCGGATCGCCGACGAGCTCGGCGTCGCCGAACGCCAGGTGCGGGCGGCCGTGGAGCTGCTCGACGGCGGCGCGACCGTGCCGTTCATCGCCCGCTACCGCAAGGAGGCCACCGGCCTGCTCGACGACGCCCAGCTGCGCACCCTGGAGGAGCGGCTGCGCTACCTGCGGGAGCTGGACGAGCGGCGGGCCGCGGTCCTGGAGTCGATCCGCAGCCAGGGCAAGCTGGACGAGGCGCTGGAAGCGCAGATCATGGCGGCCGACTCCAAGTCCCGCCTGGAGGACATCTACCTGCCCTACAAGCCGAAGCGGCGGACCCGGGCGCAGATCGCCCGGGAGGCCGGGCTGGAGCCGCTGGCCGACACGCTGCTCGGCGACCCCACCCGGGACCCGAAGGAGACGGCCGCCGGGTTCGTCGACGCCGGGCGTGGGGTCGCCGACGTCGCCGCCGCGTTGGACGGGGCGCGGGCCATCCTCATCGAGCGGTTCGCCGAGGACGCCGACCTGATCGGCACCCTGCGCGAGCAGATGTGGTCGCGGGGCCGGCTGGTCTCCCGGGTACGCGACGGGCAGCAGGCCGCCGGCGCGAAGTTCGCCGACTACTTCGACTTCGCCGAGCCGTACCCGAAGCTGCCCTCGCACCGCATCCTGGCGATGTTCCGGGGCGAGAAGGAGGGCGTGCTCGACCTCACCATGGCCCCCGACGCCGAGGAGGACCCGGACGCCCCGCCGACCGGCCCGACCCGCTACGAGGCGGCCATCGCCGGCCGGTTCGGTGTCACCGACGCGGGTCGGCCCGCCGACCGGTGGCTGGCCGACACGGTGCGCTGGGCGTGGCGTACCCGGATCCTGATCCACCTCGGGGCCGACCTGCGCACCCGGCTGTGGCAGGCGGCCGAGGAGGAGGCCGTCCGGGTCTTCGCCACCAACCTGCGCGACCTGCTGCTCGCCGCCCCCGCCGGCAGCCGGGCCACCATGGGTCTCGACCCGGGCCTGCGCACCGGGGTGAAGGTGGCGGTGGTGGACGCCACCGGCAAGGTGGTCGCCACCGACACGATCTATCCGCACGAGCCGCGCCGGCAGTGGGACGCCTCGATCGAGACGCTGGCGAAGCTGGCCGGGGCGCACCAGGTGGAGCTGGTCGCGATCGGTAACGGCACCGCCAGCCGGGAGACCGACAAGCTCGCCGCCGACCTGATCACGCGGTATCCGCAGCTCGGCCTGACCAGGGTGATGGTCTCCGAGGCCGGCGCGTCGGTCTACTCGGCCTCCGCGTACGCCTCGCAGGAGCTACCCACCCTGGACGTGTCGCTGCGTGGCGCGGTCTCCATCGCCCGGCGGCTCCAGGACCCGCTGGCCGAACTGGTCAAGATCGACCCGCGCTCGATCGGCGTCGGCCAGTACCAGCACGACCTGTCCGAGGTGAAGCTGTCCCGCTCGCTGGACGCGGTGGTGGAGGACTGCGTCAACGGCGTCGGGGTGGACGTCAACACCGCCTCCGCCCCGCTGCTGACCCGGGTCTCCGGCATCGGCGCGGGTCTGGCGGAGAACATCGTGCTGCACCGGGACGCCAACGGGCCGTTCCGCACCCGCGCCGAGCTGAAGAAGGTGGCCCGGCTCGGCCCGAAGGCCTTCGAGCAGTGCGCCGGCTTCCTGCGCATCCCCGGCGGCACCGACCCGCTCGACTCGTCCAGCGTGCACCCGGAGGCGTACCCGGTGGTGCGCCGCATCCTGGCCAGCACCGGGCAGGACCTGCGCTCGCTGATCGGGAAGTCGGCCATCCTGCGCGGGCTGCGGGCCACCGACTTCGTCGACGACACCTTCGGCCTGCCCACCGTCACCGACATCCTCGCCGAGCTGGAGAAGCCCGGCCGGGACCCGCGACCGGAGTTCCGCACCGCCACCTTCGTCGAGGGGGTGGAGAAGATCGGCGACCTGACCCCCGGCATGCTGCTGGAGGGTGTGGTCACCAACGTGGCCGCGTTCGGCGCGTTCGTCGACGTGGGCGTGCACCAGGACGGCCTGGTGCACGTCTCGGCGATGTCGCACACCTTCGTCAAGGACCCGCGCGACGTGGTGAAGTCCGGTGACGTGGTGCGGGTCAAGGTGCTCGACGTGGACGTGCCGCGCAAGCGGATCTCGTTGACGCTGCGGTTGGACGACGAGGTGCCGACCGGCGGTGACCGACCGGCGGCCGACGGGCAGCGTCGCGAACGCGGTGCCCCCCAGGGCGGGCGCGGTGACGCGCCGGGCGGCCGGCGGAGCGGCGCGGGCGGGTCCGGCGGGGCAGGCGGGTCCGGCGGCCAGCGGGAGCAACGGGGCGGGTCCCGGGGCGGGTCGCCGCAACGGCAGGGCCGGGGCGGCTCCGCACCGGCACCCGCCAATGACGCGATGGCCGAAGCGTTGCGCCGGGCGGGCCTGGCCTGAGCGGTCGAGGGGGTGGGCGTACCGTCGCGGCATGGGTGGTGACGGCGGTTCGGGGTGGCGGGAGCAGCAGCAGCGGGCGGCGCGGGCGCACGCGGCGGCCGACGCCCGCCAACGCGACGGTGAGCACGCGCAGGCCGAGGCACTGGTCGCCCGGTTCACGGCCGAGGCGACCCGGCGGGGGCTGCGGACCACCCGGCTGGTGGCTCAGGGCTACGACGGACGGGGCCGCTACCGGACCGGCCTGACCGGCTGGTACGTCGACCGGGCCGGCCTGCGCGCGGTCGCCGTCGACGGCCGGTTCTTCCTGCTCACCGTGCCGCCGGGCGTACGCGCCAGACTGTTCGGCGTGGACGTGCCACCGGCCCGGCCGCCCCTGGTCGTCGGCCGGGGCGGACGCGACGGTGAGTCGGTCCCGCTGGCCGACCTGCTCACCCGTCGGCTGGCCGCCGGCGACGACTGGCCCTGACCGGCCCGGCGGCCACCATCTCGTGCAGGGTCCGCTCGACCCGGTCGGCACCCGTCGCGACGGAGAACATCCGGTCGTAGTGCGCCCGGCCGGCCTGCCCGAGCAGGTCCAGTTTCTCCCGGCCCAGATCGCAGACCTCCCGCAGGGCGTCGGCGATCGAGTCGGGGTCACCGGGGCGGGCGGTGATGCCCGCGCCGCTGTCCCGGGCCACCGCGGCGGCGTCGCCTTCCGCAGCGACCAGCAGCGCCCGCCCGGCGGCGAGGGTCGACTGCACCTTGCTCGGCATCGTGTACGCGGACATACCACCGGGCCGCAGGCTCACGTAGTGGACGTCACCGGTGGCCATCAACGCGGGCATCCGGTCCCGGGGCAGCTGCCCGAGGAAGCGGACGTTCGCCGCCCCCACCGCCTCGGCCCGCCGACGCAGCCGCTCCTCGGTGGTGCCGGAACCGGCGATCAGGCAGACCAGGCGGGGGTCGCCGGTGCGGGCGCAGGCGTCGATCAGCGAGTCGAGCCCCTGCGCCTCGCCGAGCGCGCCCGCGTACACCAGCACCACCTGGTCGGGGTGGAGTCCGAGGTCGGCGCGCAGGTCGGTGGCGCGGACGCCCAGGGTCTCGTCCGCCCACATCGGGATGTGCACCAGCTTGTCCCGGGGCACCCCCCGGCCGGCGAGCAGCTCGGCGGCGCCCGGGGAGACGTGGGCGACCCGGGCGGAGCTGCGGTACATCGCACCGCACCAGGCTGCCATCCCCCGCTCGACGGTCCGTGACACCCGACCGGTGCCGAGGAAACCGCTGGCCAGCACACTGTCGGGCCACAGGTCCAGCACGTGCAGCAGCACCGGCACCCGGTGCACATAGCGGGTGAACCACATCGGCAGGGCGACGCTGATCGGCGAGTTGCCGACCCAGAGGGCATCCAGACCCCGCAGCACCGGGGTGCCGGAGACCAGCGCGGAGACGGCGAAGGACCCGTAGTTGGCCAACCGACGTGGCGCGGAACGGTCGTGGCTGGGATAGAGGGCGACCCGGCGGACCCGGGCCGGGCCGTCGGTCTCGTCGACCCGGCGGGCCAGCCGGTAGCCGGGGGCCAGCCGGCCGCTCGGGTAGTTCGGGAAACCGGTCAGCACCCGGACCTCGTGCCCCCGGTCGGCGAGAGCGCGGGCGAGCATCCCGGGCAGGGCCGCCGGGCCCGGTTCCGGGTCGAACCACTGGGTGAGCAGGCCGATCCGCATCGTTGTCACCCCGCCGCCACGCCGGCCACCGGACCGGCCGGCCGCACGCCGTCAGCCGCCGGACCGGCCGGCCGCACGCCGTCAGCCGCCGGACCGGCCGGCCGCACGCCGTCAGCCGCCGGACCGGTCGGCCGCACGCCGTCGGCCGCCCACAGGGCGCGCAGCGATTCGGTCAGGTCGTGGACCGGGGCCCAGCCGAGCACCCGGCGGGCGCGGTCCAGGTCGGCGCACATCCACGGCACCGCGGCCGAGCGGGTGGCGTCGGGCGGGAAGCCGCCCGGCCGGATCTCCCCGGGGAAACCGGCCACGTCGGCCAGCAGCCGCACGACGTCGCGCGTCGCGACCGCACGTCCGCTGCCCACGTTGACGACCCGGTGCGTGGGCGCGGCGCACCGCGTCGCGGCCAGCACCGCCGCCGCCACGTCCCGCACGTCGACGAGATCCCGGTAGGTGTCGTGCAGCCCCAGAGCGAGGTCGCCCGCCCCGTCGGCCGCCGCCGCGCGGACCATCGCGGTCACCCGGGCCAGCATGTTTCCCGCCGGCATCCCCGGCCCGACCGGGTTGAAGACCCGCAGCACGATCGTGTCGAGGCGGCCGGTGTCGCCTGCCAGCTCGGCCAGGCGGGTCGCGGCCAGGTGGCTGAGCCCGTACTCGCTCACGGGGGCGGCCGGGTGGTCCTCCGCGACGGCGAGGCCGTGCGGCACGACCCCGTACTCGGCGGCCGAGCCGATCCGGACCAGCCGGGCCCGGGGTGCGGCGACGGCCACCGCCTCGACCAGTTTCGCCGTGGTCACGACGTGCGCCCGCACGAAGTCGAGCCCGGAACCGACGATCCGGCCGGCCGCGCTCACCACCACGTCCGGTCGTTCCCGGGCGACCAGCGCGGTCAGCTCCGGCAGGTCCATCCGGACCAGGTCGCACTGCGCCCGGGTGGGCGACCGCAGGTCGGTGTGCCCGGCCAGTGCGGCACCGATGTGCCGGCCCAGGAAACCACCCGCGCCCAGCAGCAGCACCCGGCTCATCGGCGGTACGCGGCGTCCCGGTCGTCGACCGGCGACGACACGGGCCCCGGGCCGTCGACCGGCTGAACGTAGACCGGCGACGACGCGTCCGTCCGGGTGTCGGCCGGGGATGACGCGTCCGGCCGGGCGTAGGTCGGTGCCGACGCGTCCGTGCGGGCGTCGGCCGGTGCCGACGCGTTCGCCCGGTCATCGGTCGGTGCCGAGGCGGGCGCAGGGGCGTTGCCGGTGAACTCGTGCCAGGTGGCGGCGCCGGGAGCCGAGATACCTTCCCGGGCGAGCACCACCCGGACGGTGGTCAGCAGGATCTTCAGGTCCAGCAGGAAGGAGCGTCGGTCGACGTACTCGACGTCGTAGCCGAACTTCGCCTCCCAGCTCAGGGCGTTGCGCCCGCGCACCTGGGCGAGCCCGGTGATGCCGGGCCGCACCTCGTGCCGGCGGGCCTGCTCGGCGTTGTAGAGGTCGAGGTAGCGCACCAGGTGTGGACGGGGACCGACCACACTCATCTCGCCGCGCAGCACGTTCCAGAACTCGGGCAACTCGTCGAGGCTGCTCGCCCGCAGCCAACGACCCACCCGGGTGAGGCGTTGGGCGTCGGTCACCAGCCCCCGGTCCGGGTCGGGGTGGAGCATGGTGCGGAACTTCACCACGTCGAACAGTTCGCCGTGCAGGCCGGGCCGGGTGTGCCGGAACAGCACCGGCCGCCCGTGCGTCACGAGCACCACCAGGGCGACGAGGGCCAGCAGGGGTGCGCCGACGGTCAGCACGACGAGCGCGCCGAGCACGTCGAACAACCGCTTCCAGCGGTCGTACGGCCGCCGGTGTGTCGGGGTGGCTCCCCGCCCGTCGGCCCCGGCTCGCGGCGGTGCCGTATGGACAGCAACTTTGGGCATGAAACACACCTACCACCTTTACGAAGGACGATCCGCGCTTTCACATTCGCCACCCCGGACAGGTCGACAATGGAGTGCGCAGCATCCCCGGCAAAGATGAAACATGATTGTTCCTCCCTTTACCGGAAGCCCGCCCGGTCTCGTTATTGCAACAGTATGGTCACCTTTGACGAGATCGCGATTCCCGAGGATGGTCCGCCGGGAAACAGGCAGGAGGAGATATGCTTCCCTCGCTTTCGGACAGGCGTTTCCTGATCACCGGGGGCACGGGGTCGTTCGGCCAGACAATGGTCTCCCGACTGCTCGACGCCGGTGCCGCCGAGGTGCGGGTGCTCAGCCGGGACGAGTCGAAACAGGACGCGATGCGGCACCGCCTCGGCAACGACCGGGTGCGCTACTACGTCGGCGACGTCCGCGACTACGACAGCGTGCTCAAGGCCGCCCGGGGGATGGAGTTCGTCTTCCACGCCGCAGCTCTCAAGCAGGTGCCCTCCTGCGAGTTCTTCCCCCTCGAGGCGGTCCGCACCAACGTGCTCGGCAGCGCCAACGTGGTGGACGCCTGTGAGCGGGTCGGGGTGGAGACGCTGGTCCTGTTGAGCACCGACAAGGCCGTCTATCCGGTCAACGCGATGGGCATGACCAAGGCGCTGATGGAGAAGGTCGCCCAGGCCCACTCCCGCAACAACGCGGCGGCCCGGACCCGGGTCTGCTGCGTGCGGTACGGCAATGTCATGTACTCGCGCGGATCGGTGATTCCACTGTTCATCGACCAGATCCTGCGCGGCGGCCTGCCGACGGTCACCGACCCGACGATGACCCGTTTCCTGATGTCGTTGCCCGAATCGGTCGATCTGGTGGAGCACGCGTTCACCTTCGGCCAGCCGGGGGACGTCTTCATCCGCAAGGCCGACGCCTGCACCATCGGCGACCTCGCCACCGCCCTGTGCAACCTGTTCGGGGTGCCGGCGAAGTTCACCGTGCTCGGCATCCGGCACGGGGAGAAGCTATACGAGACCCTGGCCAGCCGGGAGGAACTCGCGTTCGCCGAGGACCTCGGCGACTTCCTCCGGGTGCCGGTGGACAGCCGCGACCTCAACTACTCCCTCTATTTCGAGGAGGGTGACGTCGAGCACGGTGGCCTGGCCGACTTCCACTCGCACAACGCCCGCCGGCTGTCCGTACCGGAGATCGAGTCGTTGTTGATGACGTTGCCCGAGGTGCGCGCGCAGGTGCAGGCCCACGCAGCGGCCATGGTGACGACATGAGCGCGGCCGCCGACACCGGTCGGCCCGACCGGGTGCCCCGGCGGCGCAGCGACCAACAGGCCGAACGCCCGGCCCGCCGGGTCCTCGTCGTCGGCGTCACCGGCATGCTCGGCCACGCCGTGCTGCGCGAACTCGCCGACGACCCGGATCTCGACGTCCACGGCCTCGCCCGCACCATCGACGACCGGGCGGGGTGGTTCCCCGCGCACCTGCTCGCCCGCATCGTCGCGGCCGTGGACGTGACCCGGTTCGACGACGTCCGGCGGCTCGTGGACGAGCTGCGACCGGACGTCGTCGTCAACTGCGTCGGCGTCATCAAGCAGCGACCGGACGTGCAGGACGCGGTGCCCACGGTCACCCTCAACGCTCTCCTGCCCCACCTGCTGGCCGACGCCTGCGCACAGCTCGGCAGCCGGCTCGTGCACGTCAGCACCGACTGCGTCTTCTCCGGCCGCCGGGGCGGCTACCGTGAGGACGACCTGCCCGACCCGCCCGACCTCTACGGCCGGTCCAAACTGCTGGGCGAGGCGTCGGGAGCGTCGGCCCTCACCCTGCGTACCTCGATCGTCGGGCACGAGCTGGGCACGAACCGTTCCCTGGTCGACTGGTTCCTCTCCCGACGCAGCCAGGTACGGGGGTTCACCCGGGCCATCTACAGCGGGGTGACGACCGTGGAGTTCGCCCGGCTGCTGCGCACCGTGGTCCTGCCCCGGGCGGAGCTGACCGGCCTCTACCACGTCGCCGCCGCACCGATCGCCAAGTACGACCTGCTCCGCCTGGTCGCCGAAGTGTACGGATGGCCCGGCGAACTGGTGCCGGACGACGAGTTCGTCTGCGACCGGTCGATGTGCGCGGACGCCCTCGCCCAGGTCACCGGCTACCGTCCGCCGAGCTGGCCGGACATGATCGCGGCGATGCACGCCGCCCGGTCCCGCTGGGCGCTCGACCGGGCCCGGCCGGGCCTGGCGGGCGTCCCGCGCTGACGGACCAAACGACCACCGCCGGCACCGCCGGCCTGCCGGAGTCAGAGGACATCACGTGGGGAACCGAGTCGGTCAACTGTGCCTGATCGTCGGGGCGTTCGTCGTCGCGGTGGTCACCACCGTCGCCAGTGTCAACGTCCCGATGGTGGCGGTCGGGGCGGTGGCTCTGCTGCTGCTCGCGCTGTTCGCCCTCGCGCAGCAGATGGACGGCTGGCGGTGGCTGCTGGGTCTGACCATGGTGCTCCTGGTCTGCGCCTCGTCCAAGCTGCCGTCCCTGGTGGAGGCCAGCTTCTATCCCCGGTACGCGGCGGTCGCCGCGCTGACCTTCTGGGGTCTGCGCACCCCCGGTGCGGCGGCGACCCGGCTCGACCCGTGGACCCGCCTGCTCATCGGCGCGCTCTGGGCGATGGCGGGACTCGCCACGCTGAGCTTCACCTGGTCGGTGGTGCCGCTGGAGACTCTCCAACGCGGCGTGGCGCTGCTCCTGCTGGCCGCGCTGGTGCACGTCCTGATCCGCTGCCGGTGGGCGGACCGGGCGGTCATGCTGGCCGACCTGCGCGTGGTCTACCTGGTCCTCAGCGGTTCCGCCCTGCTCAGCCTTGGCCTCGGGCTCGCCGACGGCACCCTCGTCGCCGCGCTGTCGCAGACCGACCGCTTCGAGGGCCTCTACAACAACCCCAACATGCTCAGCATCGTCTGTGCCCTGACCACCCCGCTGGGCTGGGCGGTCTACCGGGCGTCCCGGCGACGGGCGGAGCTGCTCGGCATGGTGCCGGCCGTCGCCTGTCTGCTGCTCTCCCAGTCCCGCACCGGGCTGATCGCCGTGCTCGTCGGCGCCCTCTGGGTCGTGCTGCGGCACGGGCTGGGCCGGATGGTCCGCATCGCCGCCGGGCTGGCCGCCGGGCTGTTGGTGGCGTACCTGTTCAACCTGCTGCCGATCCTGTTCGCCGGCCCCTGGATGCGGCAGCTCGTGCTGCGCTTCACCGACCCCACCGGCGGCGACCTGTCCAACGGCCGCACCGAGATGTGGCAGGCGACGGTCGACCTGTGGTGGCAGAACCGCCCCACCCTGGGCTTCGGGTACGCGTCCCGCAACCACCTGTTCGCCCTCGCCAGCCTCGACGAGTCCCTCGGGACCGGGGTGAGCGTGGTGCACAACAGCTACCTGCAACTGCTGCTGGAGCTGGGGCTCGCCGCCGTGGCGCCGCTGGCGCTGCTGCTGCTGGCCGTCGGGCGGGTCGCGCTGCGGGCACCGGTGCGCCGGGCCGACTCGGGTCTGGTCTGGCTCGTCGTCACCGGGGTGCTGATCCAGATCACCGAGTCGGCCATCTTCGGCACCGGGCAGACCTACCCGTACGTGTTCTGGCTGGTGGCCGCCGGTGTGCTGCGGCACCTGCCCGACCGCCGGGCCGACGCGGACGACGGCGTCGAGCCCTCCCCCGCGCCGGCACACCCGCACCAGGTCCACGCCCCGGTGGACGCCGTGCCACGCCGGCCGGTGCCGGTGCTGCGCTGACATCGACCCGACGGCGTTGCGCCGAGCTCACCTCACCCGACGGCGCTGCGCAGGGATCACCCGACCGTGCTGCGCTGAGCTCACCCGACGGCGCTGCGCTGAGCTCACCTCACCCGACGGCGCTGCGCAAGGATCACCCGACGGCGCCGCACTGAGCTCACCCGACGGCGCCGCGCAACGATCACCCGACGGCGGAGAAACTGAGACCCGGCTTCGGTACCGGGCCTGGGATCACACGACGGTGGGCGTCCGGTCGGGACGCCCACCGCCTCGTCGGAACGCCGGGGTCAGCTCCGGTCGTCGGCCGCCAGGAAGGCGCTGACCCGGTCCCGCCAGGCCCGGTGGTCGAACGACTCACGGGCCCTCGACCGGGCGGCCCGGCTCATCGCCGTCCAGTCGTCGTCGGTCAGCCGCAACGCACGCTCGACCGCCCACCGCACGTCGTCCGGCCCGTTGCCGTCGAGCACCAGCCCCTCGACACCGTCGTGCACGTAGGTGGCCAGGTCGCTGGTGTGGTTGAGCAGCACCGGGCAGCCGGCGGCGAGACTCTCCGGCACCTTGGACGGAAAGCCGTTGGCGGCGTATCCCCCGGTGGGGCGGACCAGCATCGAGAAGTGCGACTCCGCGAGCAGCGTCAGCACGGTGGCGCGGGGCACCCGACCCAGGAACCGCACCTCGGCGTGGAGCCCGTCGAGGACCGAGACGTCCAGGTCGGAGTGGGCGGCGGCAGCCTCCCGGGTGACCCCGGCGATGGTGAGGCTGACCCGTCGCTGCTGTTCCGGCGTGAGTCGGCCGATGCCGCGCAGGATCACGTCCAGCATGTCCTTGCGGGCGGGGGTGCCGGCGTAGAGCAGCCGCAGGCCGGTGGAGAGGGTGGGCGGCCGGCCGGTCGGGAAGTCGTCGCAGTCCACCTGCGGCGGCACCACCAGCACCGTGAGCCCGTGCGCCGCGAGGTAGCCGGCCAACGTGGTGGACACCGCCGTGGCCCGGCCGACGAGCCGGGTGGCCAGGAACGTCGACCAGCGGTGCCGGACGAAGTACGGGGTCAGCCAGCCGTGCCGGAACTGCCGCCGGTCGTGCCGCTCGCTGGCGTCGACCACGATCGGACAGCGCAGCACCAGACGCAGCACCGTCCAGTTGCCGAGGGTCATCAACGCCATCGGGAGCAGCACCACGTTCACGTCGCCACGGTGTACCCCCTGCCGGCGGGCGGCCCGCAGCACCCGGACCGGGCGGGCCAGCCGGGCCGGCAGCCGGGTGAGCCGGTGCCGGCCACGCACGCGCAGGGTGACCAGGTCGACGCCGGCCGCCTCGGGTGGTCGGGCCGGGAAGGCCAGCTCGCAGGGCCAGTCGTTGACGACGAGCGTGCGGCTGCCCTCGGGGGCGGCGGACCGGGCGAGTTGCAGCAGGCGGTTGGAGGTGGCGTCGCCGTGCGGGAAGGCGTAGGCGCCGACGAGCAGCGGGCGGGGCTGGTCGGCCCGTGCATTCGATCCGCCGGCCGGCCGTGGCTCCCGGCCGACGAGCATGCTCTGATCGGTCATCTCTCTCACCGTCCCGAGCCGACCGGGGGTCGGCTGCTCTCTCGTGGCACCCGGTCCCGCCCGGGGTGGGCCGAGGCCCGCCGTCGGTAGATCTCCAGGTGGATGCTGGCCGCCGTGTCGATGGCGAAGACGCTGTGCTCGAACCGGTCGGCGGCCACCGCCGGGGCGGTCGACGCGGTGTACGCCGCCGCCCGGCCCACCGCCCGCGCCCACACGTGCGGCGGGGCGTCGACACCGACGATGTTCACCCCGGGTAGCCGGTCGCCGATGAAGCGCACGCCCGGCAGGTCGGCGGCGACCGTGCCCACGCCCACCGCGACGGGTTCCAGCACTCCCCCGGGCAACCCCTCCAGGCAGGACGGGTGGACGACGACGTCGGCCTGCCGCAGCAGCCCGCCCACGTCGTCGCGGGGGCCCAGCAGGTGCACCCGGTCGCCGAGCCCGACGGCGTGTGCCGCCGCCCGGACCCGGTCGTCGTCGGCCGGGTCACCCGGCCCGACGAGCACCGCGTGCGCGGACACGCCCAGTTCCCGCAGCGCGGCCAGGATCGGCGGCAACAGCCAGCGGCGTTTCTCGGGCGAGGCCCGGCCCACGGTCACGCAGACCAGGTCGGCCGGCCCCGCGCCGATCAGGGCCCGCAGGTCGTCGGGGCTGGGGCGGCGGAGCCGGTCGAGGTCGAGCCCGTTGAGCACCACCCGGCAGCGGGGGTCGGCACGCCAACCCGGGTGGTAGCCGAACGTCAGCGAACTGGGTGAGACACCCAGGATGTCGGTGGCGCAGCTGCCCAGCAGCCGACCGCAGATCCACCGGTAGACCCGGCGGCGCAGGGTACGCGGCCGATTGTCGTCCCCCCGGAAGTGCGCGACCCGTCCGGGTACGCCCCGCAGCGCGCCGAGCGCGAGCGGCACCCCGGAGAAGTTGGCGCAGTCGGCGTGCACCACGTCCGGGCGCAGCCTCCCGACCAGGCGCAGGAACCGGGCGGGGAAGCGCAGGTCGAGCGGGATCGCCGTGACGGTGCCGCCGTGCCGGGTGACCATGTCGGCCAGGGGTCCGGGCCCCACCGTGTCGCTGAGGGTCACCAGGTGCAGCTCGGTGCCGGCGGCGGCGAGCCGGGGCAGCAGTTCGGCCGTACGCATCTCGGTGCCGCCGAAGTTCAGCTCACCGACGACCCGCAGCACCCGGACCCGGCCGGTCACGACGGTCCGCACCGGGCGAGGGCCCGCCGGTATCCCACCAGCGCCGCCGGAACCATGGTGAGCAGGTACCCGGCGCAGGCTGCCGCGGGCAGCCCGGCCAGGCCGAACTGTCGCAGTCCCCAGACCTTGAGCCCGGTCGCCAGCACCAGGAACGACGCCCAGCCGACGAACTGCGGCCGGAGCAGCCCGATGCTGTTCTGCACCAGGATCAGCGGGGAGGTGACCGCGACCAGCAGGGACCAGCCGGCCAGCCCGACGAGGACGGGGAGCCGGATCGTCGACCGGTCGACCTGGCCGACCCAGAGTTCGATCAGCCGGTGGCCGTAGCCGACCAGCAGCAGTCCGACCGCCCCGACGATCACGCCGTAGAGCACCATCATGCGTCGGGTGTTGCGGCGTACCCAGGCCACCTCGCCGCGCGCCAGGGCGGCGCCGTTGACCGGCCAGACCGTCATGCCCACCAGCCCGACGAAGATCCACAGGACCCCGAACAGCTTTCCGACGACCGCGTAGTGCGCCGCCACCGTCAGCCCCAGGACGTTCGCGACCAGGGGGTTGTCCACGTTGAGCGCGATCGACGACATCGTGGTGAGCGCGAAGAACTGCAGACCCAGCCGGAGCAGGCCGACGACGGTGGCCCGGTGCACGAGCCGGGGTCCCGGCCGGCCGGCGGGGTCGGCGGACCAGAAGTAGGTGACCGTGTTGAGCAGGTTCGTCACCGGCACGGCCAGCACCGCGCCGCCGACGACCACCAGCGGTCCCCAGTCGGCGGCGATGGCGACCAGCACGACGGCCAGGGCGGCCAGGGCCCCGGCCGACTGCCAGGCGTTGCTCTGCACCATCTGGCCGCGGGCGTACTGGATCCGCTGGATCACCGACAGCGGGATGTTGACCGCGAACGCGCCGAAGCAGATCAGGACCATGGTGGTGGTCTGCGCGGCGACGGCCGGGTCGCGGACGGCGAACAGGTCCACCCAGGGGACCACCGGGGTGACCACCGCGAGTGCCGCCAGCAGCAGCACCGCGACCACACCGAGGGTGGCGAAGGCCCCGGAGATCTCCCGGGCCTGTTGCCGGGGGTCGTCGGCCAGCTGACCGAGCCGGGTGAGCAGCCCGTTGCCCAGCCCCAGATCGGCGAACCAGGCCATCCCGGTGAGCGCGGTGATCGCCATCCAGAGGCCGTACCGCTGGTCGCCGAGATACCGGAAGCAGGCGGGCGTGATGACCAGCGGAGCGGCCAGGCCGATCCCCTTGGCCACCATCGCGGTGGCGATGCCGACCGTGACGGCGCGGTCGCGACCGGGCCCCGACGGTGGGCCGGACGTCGCCACCGGGGTGACGACCGCCGTGCCGGTCCGCGCCGCAGCCGACGTCGGCGCGGGGGCCGGCGGCGGCGCGGAAGCCGGCGGTCCGGCTGCGACCGCCTCGGCGGCGGGCCGGCCCACGGCCCGGGTCACCGGAGGAGGGCGGGGGCGACCCCCAGCCGCGCGGCCAGCCACGCGCCGGTCGCCCGCAACCCCTGAGCCCGGGGGACCGGCGTGACGTCCGGGAACAGTTGCCGCAGGGTGCTGTCGTCCGCCAGCGAGTGGGGGACGTCGCCGGTACGCGGCGGCGCGTGCTCCCGGGCGATCGGCCGTCCGAGCAGCTCCTCCAACTCGTCGAGCACCTGGAGCAGGCTGGCCCGCGCCCCGAAGGCGAGGTTGACCGGATGCGGGTGGTGCACCCGGCGGCGCAGCGCGTCGAGGATGACGTCGCAGACCGTGCCGACGTAGGTGAAGTCACGGGACTGGGTGCCGTCGCCGTGCACCACTACCGGTTCGCCGCGCAGGGCGGCGTGGGTGAACCGGGGAATGACGGCCGCGTACGCGTGGTCGTGCCGCTGCCCGGGGCCGTAGACGTTGAAGAACCGGAAGGCCAGGGTGGGCAGCCCGAACGACGCCTGGTGCGCCAGGGCGTACGCCTCGGTGGCGAGCTTGCTGGCCGCGTAGGGGCTCATCGGGCGGGTCCAGGTCTGCTCCGCCTTGGGCAATGCCGGGTTCATGCCGTACACCGACGAGGAGGAGGCGACGAGCACGTGTCCCACGTCGTGCCGGCGGGCCGCCTCCAGCACCATCAATGTGCCGGTGGCGTTCGCGTGGTGGGAGGCCAGCGGGTCGCGTAGCGAGCGGGGCACGCTGGGCAGGGCGGCCAGGTGGACCACCGCCTCCCTACCCGCCATCGCCGCGTCCAGGGCGGCCGGGTCCAGGATCGACCCCTCGACGAATTCGACGTCCAGCCCGTCGAGGTTGCCCCGGAGCCCGACCGAGAGATCATCGAGGACGCTGACCTCCTTGACGGCCGGCTCGTCCAGGGCGGCGCGGGCCAGGTTGGCACCGATGAAGCCGGCCCCACCGGTGATCAGAATGCGCATGGACAACCCCCCGGTACACACCTCACCTGTTCGTCGAAGCAGGCATGCAGCACATTACGGCACAGACGGAATCTTCATCACAATTAGGACAAATTTGTCGGTCGTCGGCCTGCAGCAGCCCGGCCGAGGTCAACCGAACGGCCGGTGGTGCTGTCCGGGAGCCGACCGACACCAACCGCCAGCTGGGCAAACGCGCACAGTGACAGCATCGTCGCAGTTCAACGGTGGAGGTGTGGAGGATGGCCGAGCTGATCGTCTACCGGTCCAACGCCCTGATGTCCGTCAGGTCGCGGATCGACGCCACCCGGGACGTGATCATGCCCGTCAACCTGGCGTACGCGGAGAGCATGGTCGGCATGTGGCACTCCGGCCTGCCCCAGGTGAGCCTGGTGCCCTCGACCGCCACCGACGCCCAGGTGTGGCCGGTCCTGTCCGCCGTCGGCACCCGCATCCACGACACCTCGGACGACAACTGCCCGATCAACACCGGCTGGTCGTACGTCGGCGGCAACCACGGCTACAACGTCGGCAACCAGATCGCGGTGGCCAACCACGGCAAGACGACCGCCGACGTGGGTTCGCAGTGGAGCGACGGCAGCCGCATCTTCACCCTGCTGGCGGTGACCAACGCCAACAGCCTGCTCTTCGGCAACCCGTACACGATCGTGGACGGCATCGCCCAGGGTGCCCGGGTCAAGCCGACCGCGCCGCTCACCCACGTCTCCGGGGCGACCAACCGGGCCACCGTGCCGATCACCGGCCTCACCCCCGACGTGCAGATCCGCCCGGCCACCCACTCCCACACGGTGGCCGTCGAACTCGACGGCCGGCCGGTGCCCGACGGCCGGTCGACGGGCCAGGAACTGGTGATCCGGGAGTCGTACGTCATCCCCTCCTACCAGGGGATGATCGACACGGCGCGGGCGAACGTCGGCACCCCGATCGCCACGATCATGCCGAGGATCCCGTCGCTGTGCCGGATCTCCAACGTCTACCGCTGGTCGCCCGGTGGTGACCTGCTCGTCGCGCAGCAGGTGACCGCCCTGACGCGGTTCACCCTGAACGCGGGGGTGACCCAGTGCGCGCCGTTGACCCCGGTGGCCGGCGGCAGCCGCCGGCAGTTCATGCCCAACGTCGGCGCGGCCGGCGGCCTGAACTGGTCCGCCTGGGCGAACATCGACACCCTCGCTGCGCTGACCGACTTCACCCCGGCGACCCTCACCGACCGGTCGATGCCGGCGAGCAGCATGACCCAGTGGGTGATCAACGGCGGCGGCGTGCAGCAGTGGGGCATCGCCGTCGGGTTGCTGCCGGTCGCGGACGGGGTGCCCGGCATCCGGACCCGCTACACCACGGCCAAGGGCTGGTTCATCAGTTCCAGTCTCAAGAAGAACTACCCGCAGCTGGTCTGGGGCCGCACCCTGGCCGCCGGGGAGTCGGTGGCCGGCACCGCCTACCGCCGCTACCTGATGCCTCCCTCGACCGCCACCGAGATCGTGGTCTCCACCGGCAGCCAGGACTTCGTGCTGATCGAACGGGTCGGCGCGGCCGCCCAGGCCGAGCTGGACGCGCCGCAACTGTTCCACCGGCTGCTGGTCCCGGTGGGCCCGACGAACCTCACCGTGCCCGACCGGGTCACCGTCGCCGGGGTGCCGTACGCCGTGCCGGTCTCCCCCGGCTACGGGATGTGGCGTGCGGACCCCGACGAGGCCCTGCCGGAGCCGCCGCCGGGGGTGACCCGGGCCCGGGGAGGGTACTTCCTCGTCCGGTCCGGCCCGACGGTGGAGAGCACCTGCACCGGCGCCTACCAGCGGTTGCTGCTGCACCCGTTCTTCCTGGCCGAGCCGACCCCGGTCGACCGGGCCGGTGTGGAGGTCACCAAGGTCGGCACCGGCGTACTACGGCACGGCGTGTACGCCCACGACCCGACCACCGGCCGGCCGGCCCTGCTCGGCCCGCTCGCCGACTTCGGCACCGTCGCCGTCACCACGGTCGGGGTGAAGGAGTCCGTGCTGGGTGCCCCGGTGCCGCTACCCGCCGGCTGGCACTGGTACGGGCAGGTCTGGCAGGTCAGCGGCGTCACCCCGCCCACGGTGCGGGCCAGCAGCGTCGGCTGTGCCGTGCCGCTGCAACTCGGGTCCACCGCTGCGGCGATGACCGGTGACCGGTTCGGCTACGAGGTGACCGGGGTGACCGGGGCGTTGGGGGCGATCACGATCAGCGGGGTGCACCAGTTCCGTCCGCCGCAGGTCGCCTACCGGCGGGCCTGACCTTGCGGCGGGCGGGCCCCGTGGGCGTCAACCGGTGGGGACGCCGTAGATCCGCTTCATCGCCTCGTGTTTGGCCGGGACGGGCAGGTGTCCGATGCCCAGCGACTTGGCCCGCAGCCGTTCGAGGTACTCGTCGGTGGTGCGCACCGGCCGCGCCGGCACCCCCGCCGCCACGGTGTTGTCCGGGATGTCCCGGGTGACGATCGAACCCGCCCCGATGACGCACCGGTTGCCGATGGTGACCCCGGCCAGGATCATCGCCCGCATGCCGATGTAGACGTCGTCGCCGATCCTGATCGGCGCGGTCCAGTCGAGGTCGGGATAGTCCTTGCGCAGGATCAGGGTGCCACCGTCGTGGGTGACGAACTGCACCTCGGAGGTGACGTAGACGTTGTCCCCGATGGTGATCAGCCAGGGCTCCGAGCCGAACATCGCCCGGTTGACCCCGTAGAACCTGACCCGGCCGGTCAGGTTGACCCCCAGGGACCGGACGAACGCCTCGGGGTCGCGGGACGCGGCCAGATGGTCCCGCACCCGCCGGACCATCGTACGAACACGACTGGGCACTGACTGTCCTCGATCGCAGGGTACGGCTGGGAGAGCACCGGACCGGGGCAGGTGGTCCCGGTCACTGGGGTGAACGAGCCGGGCCCGGCCCTGGTGACGCCGGGCGCGGCTCGGACGGGCTCAGCGGCAGAACTGGCGGGCGTGCTCCAGCACGTTCGGTTCCCGGCGGTGCTGCCGCCAACGCCGGTACCGCTGGCCGGCCGTCGCCTTCGCCTCGGCCCGTTCCTCGGGTGACCGGTCGGCGAGCAGGTCGAGCACCCGGCTGAGGCCGTCCGCCGTCGCCGGCCGCACCACCGTCCCGCCGGTGTCGGCGATCAGCTCGCTGAACGGCGTGTTGTCCGAGCAGATGACCGGGCAGCCCGACGCCAGGCTCTCCAGGATCACATGGCCGAAGTTCTCACCGAGGGTGGGGAAGAGGAAGGCGTCGTACCGGCCGAACGTCGGCATGACGTCCGCCGCCGGGAGTTCGCCGAGGTAGCGCACCCGGGCGTGGCCCGGCATGGCCGCGATGACCCGCTGGCAGCGCGCCCAGTAGTGGGGGTCCTCCGCTGGACCGAAGATGTCGAACTCGACCGGCCGGGTGGTGCCGGCCACCGCCTCCAGGGCGGTGGCGAGGTTCTTCATCGGCGAGATCCGGCCGACGAAGACCAACCGCAGCGGCCCGTCGTGCGGTCGGGCCGGCGGGGCCGGGTGCGCCGGGATCGGGCTCTCGTTGCCGTTCACCATCACCTGCGCCCACGGCATGGTCGCCCGGATCTGTTGTTCCTCCAGCCAGCTGCACGCCTGCCAGCGCACCCCCAGCCGGCGCAGCAGCGGCGCCCACACCGCCAGGAAGAGCCGCTTCTTGGCGGACCGGATCGCGAGGGCGCCGGGCGACAGCTCACCGCGCGGGGCGACCAGGACGGCCCCCACGCGCACCAGGCGCAGCGCCGCCGCCAGGATCGCCACCACCGAGAACAGCGACCAGATGCTGTTGACATAGAGCAGGTCGACCGGGCGGGCGCGGACGTGGCGGATCAGCCGGGCCCAGTGTCGCGGCGCCCACGGGTCCAGGTAGAAAACGGCGGACCGCTCGTCGCGCCGCAGCAGCCGCCCGGACAGACCGGGGTACGGTGCAGACGAGCCGAGATCCCGGTCCCGGGTGACCAGGGTGACGTCGAGATGCCCCGGCAGGGTGTCCAGGATGAACCGCAGCGAGCGGATCGGGCCGCCACCCCGGAAGCCCGGCTCGAACACCCCTGCGGTCGCGACCACCCGGTAGCTGCCCACCGTGTCACCGGTCCGGCGCACGACGGCGGCGTCGTCCAGGGAGGGCAGCCTTGTCAACTTGTCCACCATCGGCCCACCTTCACCGTGCCGTCCGCAGATCGGCATCCCGCAGGGGTGTCTGGCTTGCACAGGCAACGACCGGGGCTACCGGGGGGCGCAGCCCGTACCGGATGCCGCAGTCGTGGAGGGGGACGCGTCCGCGGGCCGGGAACTCGACCCTTGCCGGTGCCCGCGCCGGGCGGACCCCGGCGGTGCCGCCCGGGGGCGGATGGCGGAGCGCGACCGGTGCTCTGCGTGGCCGAGGGGGCAACGGTTGACCACCGACCTAGTGATCGTAGGTGTGGGCGGGATGGGCCGGGAGATATTCGGGGTAATTCGGCTGTTGAACGCCTACCCGGTCGACGACGCCCGGTGGCGGGTCCTCGGCTTCGTCGACGACTATCCGACCGCGCCGAACGTGGAGCGGGTGCGGCGGCTCGGGGTGCCCTTCCTCGGCCCCACCCGGTGGCTCGCCGGAGCACCGGCGGGCCTGCAGGTGGCGCTGGGCGTCGGGCACCCCCGGCTGCGCCGCGAGACCGACCGGGCCCTGGCCCGCTACGGGTTGCCCGCCGCCACGGTGGTGCACCCGGCCGCCGAGATCGGCCCGGACTGCGTCTTCCAGGAAGGGCTGTTCGCGGCCGGTGGCGCCCGGGTCACGACGAACGTGGTGCTGGGCCGTCAGGTGCACCTCAACCAGAACTGCACGGTGGGGCACGACAGCGTGCTCGGCGACCACGTCTCGGTCAATCCGCTCGCCGCGGTCTCCGGCTACTGCCGGCTCGACGACGGGGTCATGGTGGGCACCACCGCCGCCGTCCTGCCGGGGCTACGGGTCGGTCGGGACGCCGTGGTGGGTGCGGGCGCGTGTGTGACCCGGGACGTCCCGGCCGGCGCGGTGGTCACCGGGGTGCCCGCCCGGCCGGTGGACCGGTCAGCGGCGGATGCCCGCCCAGGCGTGGTGCCGGCGCACGGTCGACAGGATGAAGTCGACCACCCGGCGTGACGTGTCCGGCACCTGGTAGTCGAGCGGGCAGGCGACCGGACCGGCGGCCACCTGGGCCACCACGACCCGTACCGCCTCCACCACCCCGGCCGGGTCCAGCCCGGTCATCACGATCGCCCCGCAGTCCAGTGCCTCGGGGCGCTCGATGGACTCCCGCAGGGTCACCGCCGGGAACCCGAGGATCGCCGCCTCCTCGCTGACGGTGCCGCTGTCGGACAGCGTGCACCGGGCGTGCCGTTGCAGGGTCACGTAGTCGAAGAACCCGAACGGCTCGTGGAAGGTGATGCCGTCCAGCAGCGTGCCGTCGACGGCGAGGGACTCCAGGCGCTTGCGGGTACGCGGGTGGGTGGAGACCAGCAACGGCAGCCGCCACTCGTCGCGTACGGCGCAGAGGCAGTCCAGCAGCCGCCGGAGCCGGTCCGGGTGGTCGACGTTCTCCTCGCGGTGGGCGCTGACGACGAAGTAGCCGCCCGGTTCGAGGGCGAGCTGCGCCAGGATGGTGGACCGGTCGATCTGCGGCCGGTAGTGGTCGAGCACCTCCCGCATGGGTGAGCCGGTATGCAGGATCCGGCGGGGGTGCAGGCCCTCGGCGAGCAGGTTGCGCCGGGCGTGTTCGGAATAGACGAGGTTGAAGTCGGCGACGTGGTCGACCAGCCGGCGGTTGGTCTCCTCCGGCACGTTGAGGTCGAAGCAGCGGTTGCCGGCCTCCATGTGGTAGACGGGGACCTTCATCCGCCGGGCCATCAACGCGGCGATGGCGCTGTTGGTGTCGCCGAGCACCAGCAGCGCGTCCGGGCGCAGCTCACCGATCGCCTGTTCGGTGCCGACCAGCACGGCCCCGAGCAGGCTACCCAGCGACCGGGTGTCGGCCCGCAGGAAGCGGTCCGGGGACCGGACGCCCAGCTCGGTGAAGAAGATGTCCGACAGCGCGGGGTCCCAGTTCTGGCCCGTGTGCACCACCGTGTGCTCCACGGTCCGATCCAGCGTGTCGATCACGCGGGCCAGCCGGATGATCTCCGGTCTGGTCCCGACGACGGTCATCACCCGGGTCATGGACGTCTCCTCATGGTCGGTCGCGGTGGGGCGGGGACCGCCCGGCACCGGTGGGCGCGGTCCGCCCGGCGGTGCGGTGCGGGGTCCGGGTCGGCGGTACGCGGGTCGGCCGGTGTCACGACGGCCGTCCCTGTGGGGGGACCCGGCACGCCGGGGCGCTGACCGCCTGCCATGCCTGGTCGAGGACGCTGATCCGGGGCCGGTTGAGCCACCAGCGGCGGTAGGCCTCCCCCGCCGCCGCCCGGGCCGCCTGCCGCTGCCCGGGCGAGGTGGCGGCGAGCCGGGTGACCAGCGCGCCCAACGCCACCGGGGTCAGCTCGGTGAGCACCTGCCCGCCGCCGTCACGCAGCACGGCCGTCCACGGTGTCCGGTCCGAACAGATCACCGGGCAGCACGCCGCCAGGCTCTCCGCGATCGCGTTGCCGAAGTTCTCCCCCCGGGTCGGCTGGACGGAGGCGTCGTACCGGGCGAAGGTCTCGCCGACCTGGTCGGGGCGCAACTCTCCCCGGTAGCTGACGACGGACGGGTCCGGCAGGGCGGACCACAACTGCTCGCAGCGCTGCCAGTACCGGGCGTCCTCCACCGGGCCGTAGATGTCGAGCCGCACCCGGGCCCGGACGTGGGCGAGCGCGGCGAGCACCAGGTCGAGGTTCTTCATCGGTGAGATCCGACCGATGAAGACCAGCCGGGGCGGGTCGGCCGGCGGCGGGTCGGCCGGTGCGGGGCGCGGTTCGGGGCCGACGCCGATCGCGACGACGCCGATCCGGGCCCGGGGCAGCACCCCCCGGATGTCGGCGACCTCCTGCGGCCCGGTGGCGTGCCACAGCACCCGGGGCCCCCGCAGCATCCACCGCCAACCGGCCAGGAACATCCGTTTGCGGGCCCGGTGCAGGGCGAGGGCGGCCGAGCCGAATTCACCCCTCGGGGCCACCAGAATGCGATCCGCCCGCAGCAGGCCGAGCCGGGTGGCGGCGATCGGAAGAATGGAGAAGACCGACCAGACGCTGTTGACGTAGAGCAGATCGAAACGTGCCGACCGCAACGAACGCCAGAGCGTCAGCCAGTGCGCCGGGTGCCGTACGCCGAGATAGAAGACCTTCGTCCGGCCGCGTCGCACCCAGGTGCCGGAGAGCCCGGGATAGGCCGCCCGGGAACCGAGGTCGCGATCCCGGGTGAGCAGGGTGGCGGAAACCGCGCCGCTGGCCGTGTCGAGCACGTGCGAAATGGAACGGACCGGCCCTCCGGCACGCCACCCGGGGCTGAAGTAGCCCGCCGTGACGAGGACCCGGAATGTGGTCCCCCCGGCACCCGCCAACCGTTCGTCAACGTTCGTTGCGGGGCTGGTGTCACCGGCCATCCTCGCTCCTCGCTGAAATCTGGGAACTGGGTGGAACAACGAGCGAGTGTCACTTCGGTGACTGCGTACCGCGCTTGGCGCAAATTCGTCGAACGCCACCCGAAAAATCATGATCACCGGTCCGGCAAACGGTATAAGGGAGTCGCGCAACAAATCCCAACCGGCACGAGAGGACCCCCATGTCGCGAGTGGCACTCATATCCGGCACCACCGGTCAGGACGGTAGCTATCTGTCCGAGTTCCTCCTCGACCGGGGATACACGGTGCACGGGATAAAGCGAAGGTCGTCCTCGTTCAACACCGAACGGATCGACCGCGTCGACGTCCATCCCCGCAACGGCGAGGCGCGTCTGTTCCTCCACTACAGCGACCTTTCCGACCCGGCCTCACTGACCGCGCTGATCCGCGACATCCGGCCGGACGAGATCTACAACCTCGGCGCGCAGAGCCACGTCCGCGTCTCCTTCGACGTTCCCGGCTACACCGCCGACATCACCGGGCTCGGTGCCCTGCGGATGCTGGAGGCGGCGCGGGCGGCCGACATCGACTGCCGCTTCTACCAGGCGTCGTCCTCGGAGATGTTCGGCTCCGCCCCGCCTCCGCAACGGGAGGAGACCCCGTTCCACCCGCGCAGCCCGTACGCGTGCGCCAAGGTCTACGCCTACTGGTCGACGGTCAACTACCGCGAGTCGTGGGACATGTTCTGCGTCAACGGCATCCTGTTCAACCACGAGAGCCCCCGGCGCGGCGAGAACTTCGTCACCCGCAAGATCACCCGCGCGGTGGCCCGGATCGAGGCCGGCATCCAGGACAAGCTCTACCTGGGCAACCTCGACGCGGTCCGGGACTGGGGCTACGCCCCGGAGTACGTCGAGGCGATGTGGCTGGCCCTTCAGCAGGACACCCCACAGGACTATGTGGTGGCCACCGGCGAGGGGCACTCCGTACGCGAGTTCGTCCAGGCCGCCTTCGACCGGGTCGGTCTTGACTGGCAGCGGTACGTGGAGATCGACCCCGCCTACTTCCGGCCCGCCGAGGTCGACGCGCTCATCGGCGACTACAGCAAGGCCCGGCGGCACCTGGGCTGGGCGCCGAAGACCCTGTTCGGCGACCTGGTACGGGTGATGGTGGACGCCGACCGACAACTCCTGGAAGACGAGCGGATGGGACGTCTCGTGCGGGTGGACCGATGAGGATCGCCGTCGACGCCACCCCGATCCGCCCCGGACACGCCGCCGGGGTCGAGGCCTTCACCTACGGCCTGCTGACCGGCATGGCCGCCGACACCTCCCACGACCTGCGGGTGAACATCCTGCGGGGCACCCTCGACCAGTGGCGTGACCAGGTGCCCGCCGATCAGCTCGGTTGGACCGAGATCGCCCAGCCGCTGCGCTCGGACACTCCTCCCGGGCAGCTGTTGCGCCGCTGGACGCCGACCCGGGTCCGCGACTCGCTCGCCGTCCGCAGGGCGGTCAACGCGGTCCGGCAGCGCTCGGTCCCTCGGCAGCGGGGATCGGACGTGACGTTGTACCCGTTCCACAGCGCCCCGATCGGGCCCGGCCCCTCGGTCGTCGTCGTGCACGACCTGCGGCACCTGCGGGCCGCCTTCCACTCCCCCGGCTTCGCCGCGGTGGTCCGGGAGAACGTGGCCCGTGCGTCCGCCCTCGTGGTCACCTGGCCGCACCCGTACCGGGAGACCCTGCGGTTGTTTCCCGAGGCTGCCGAGCGGACCGCGCTCATCCCGACCCCCACGTTCCAGCCCGCACCCGAACGGGCTGCCGCCCGGCCCGAACCGGGCCTGCTGGTCTACCCGTCCTCCACCGCGACCCACAAGAACCACGCGACCCTGCTGGAGGCGATGGCGTTGCTGCCGCAGTGCCGGCTGGTCTGCCCCGGCCCGCTGGTCGAGCCCGACGCCAGCCGCCTGCTCGCCCGCGCCGCGCAGCCCGACCTGCGGGGCCGGGTGTCCTTCCCCGGGTTCGTCACCCTCGACGAGCTGAACGCCCTCTACGCCCGCGCCGACGCGGTGGTGATCCCGTCGCTCTGGGAGGCGGCCAGCGGTGCCATGCTGGAGGCGTTCAGCTGGGGGCTGCCCGTCGCCTGCGCGGACGCCGAGCCGCTGCTGGCCCAACTGGAGTTCACCGGTGCCGAGGCGACGGTCTTCCGGGCCACCGACCCGGCGTCCCTCGCCGAGGCGGTCCAGCGGCTGCTGGCCGACCGGGCGCACTACGCCGCCGCCGCCCGGCACGCCAACGGCCGGTTGGCCGCCCGCACCTGGGCGGCGACCGGTGCCGACTACCTCGACGTGCTGCGCTGGGTGGCGCAGGGACGACCGGGACCGATACCGAGATCCGCGTTCGCCGCCGAACTCAGCGGGGAGGAAGCGTCGTGAGCATGACGGACGACCGCTATCCGGTAGCCCGACCGAGCCTGTCCGACCTGGAGGAGCGGTACGTGGTCGACGCCCTGAGGAGCGGCTGGGTCTCCTCCCAGGGCCCCTACCTCAACGCCTTCGAGGACCGGTTCGCCCGACGGTGTGCCGCCGGCACGGCGGTGGCCACCGCCAACGGCACGGTCGCCCTGCACCTGGTCCTCGCCGCCGCCGGTATCGGTCCGGGCGACGAGGTCATCGTTCCCGCGCTCACCTACGTGGCGACCGCGAACGCCGTCGCGTACTGCGGGGCGCGCGCCGTCTGTGTGGACGTGCTGCCGCAGAGCTGGTGCGTCGACCCCGCCGCCGTCCGGGCCGCGATCGGGCCACGCACCCGGGCGGTCATCGCCGTCGACCTGTACGGCCACCCCGCCGACTATCCCGCCCTGCGCGCGCTGTGCCAGCGGCACGGACTGCTCCTGGTGGCCGACGCCGCAGAGTCCTTCGGGGCCACGGTCGACGGGCACCCGACCGGTTCCCTGGCGGACGCCACCACCTTCTCCTTCTTCGGCAACAAGGTGATCACCGCGGGTGAGGGCGGCTGTGTCACCACCTCCGACGAGGCGCTGGCCGACCGGATGCGCCTGCTGCGCAACCAGGGCATGGATCCGCAGCGGCGGTACTACTTCCCGGTGCTGGGCTACAACTACCGGATGACCAACCTGGCCGCCGCGCTGCTCTGCGCCCAGCTCGACCGGGCCGACGAGATTCTCGCCCGGCGCGACGCGGTGATCGCCGGCTACGAGACGCAGCTGGCCGACGAGCCGGCGCTGGCGGCGCAGCCCGTGGTCGCCGGTGTCCGGCGCGCACCGTGGATGGCGGCCTTCCTGGTCGGGCCGGCGGGGGACGCCACCTCCCGGGACACGGTGGCCCTGGCACTCGACCGGCTCGGCGTGGAGACCCGGCCCTTCTTCGTGCCGATCCCCGAACTGCCCGCGCACCACGATCCGCAGGCGTACTGCCCGGTGACCGTGGACCTGAGCCGGCGCGGCATCAACCTGCCGACCTATCCGGAGCTGACCGACGCGGGGGTCAAGACGGTGGTGGAGCGCGTCCGCGCCGCCCTGTCGACCGTCGCCTGACGCGGGTGCCGCCCCCGCCCGGTGCCGCGGGGCGGGGGCAGCTCACGTCGGGCGGACAACGTCGGCCAGTTCGTCGGTGGGGTCTCGCCGGACACCCCGCGCGCGGTCCGCCTCGCGCCTGCGCAGCAGCAGGAGATAGCTGCCGCCCCAGGCGACCGCGCTGGCCAGGGCCAGCACCGCGAGTGCGCCGGCCGCACCGGTCGGACCGGACAGGACCGCTGCGGCAACGACCACGGGCACCCGGATTCCGCCGAGCAGGACGCCGAGCAGGATCGCCAGCCGGCTCGCCTGCTCCACCCGCAGCCCGGCGAAGCCGACGGCAGCCGGCGCCGCGAACAGGCTCTCCAGCGCGAGCAACACCAACAGGCTGCGGGCCAGGTCCCAGTTGGCGCCGAGCAGCGTCGTCCCGACCGCGTCGGGCAGCAGGGCGACCGCCGTCGTCATCGGCAGGACGCCGGCGGACACCAGCATCGCGAGTCGTACGGCCACCCGGGTCCGCACCGCGCGGGACTCGGCACGGCTGCGGGCCAGGTGCGGCAGGATCAGCGTGGCGGCGGTGGACAGGACCAGGTTCACCGGCCCCAGCAGCGTCCTGCCGGCGCTCAACGCGCCGACCACCGCGGTGCCCGCGAAGGCGGCCAGGGCGGTCAGCGCCAACTGCGCCGATCCGGTGGTCAGCAGGAACTGCGTGCCGAACCCCAACGCGACGCGGCTCTCCGCCCGACCGATGCGCCAGCCGGGTCGCAACGCGTACCGGCGGCGGAGCGCGACGACCACGCCGATGAGCCCGCCACCGAACGCCCAGAGGGCGAACACGTACGGCGCGTCGAGCAGCCGGAACAGGCCGGCAAGCGCGGCGCAGCCGGTGACCGCCGCCCAGGCGGTCTCCTGGGCCAGGGCCCCGGACGGTGTCCCGACGCCGACGGCGATCGCCTTGGTGTAGTCGTAGAGCACCAGACCGGGCAGGGCGAGGCCCACGAACACCAGATAGGACGAGCCAAACGCGATCCCCGCCGCGCCGAGCGCCACGCCGCTGACCGTGCCGAGCAGGATGGCCCGCCGGGCGGCGGACGCGGCCCCCGTACCGGCCGCCAGGGTCGAGTCGGTCACCATGCTGCGTACCAGCCCGGAGCCGAGGATGTAGAACGAGAAGGCCAGCGCGAACTGACCCACCCCACCGATCGGCTCCAGCCGGGTGACGGTGATCGCCACCAGCAGGTTGCCGCCGCTGGACAGACCCCCGACGACCAGGGCGAGCAGGGCACGGCGACCGGTCCGGGGCGGGCCCGGAACGGCCCGGTGCCGGGCCGCGCGAGCACGGACCCGGACGGTCACCGGGCGGCACCCCGCAACAGCGGCACCCGGTCGTCCCGCCCGACGGGGGAGCGACGGGTCAGCCACAGCAGGAGAAAGACCGGTACCGCCGACATCAGGTGTTGCAGGAAGCCGATGGTGGAGTCGGGGTAGGTCCCGGACCAGAGCAGCACATCGGAGAAGACCAGGCAGCACAACGTCAAGCGGGCCGGCCCCGGTCGACCCCGCCAGCGCAGCAGCAGCGCCACGAACCCGGCCCAGAAGGCGTGCACGGCCACCACTCCGACGGGGCCGTCGAACAACCAGATGTTGCCCAGCAACAGGAAGTTGAAGGCCGACGTCGGCCCGCCGCCGAGGAACTGGTTGATCCGTTGCCCGGTGGACAGCGCCGGCCGGTCCGGATCGATCACCCGGGGCACCAGACCGTACCGGAAGTAGTCCACGACACCGGGCTGGCCGATCTCGACCGGGACCTCGAAGCCCGCCACCGCCGTGAGTTGACTGTCCAGACGGAGCCGGTCGGCGGCGGTGACCTGAGTGTCCACCATGACCCCGGACTCCTCCCGGATGGCGTTGCGCTGCGCGAACATGGTGGGCCAGGCGAGGAGGAGCACCACCGTCCAGAGCAGGAGATGACGCAGCCGGAAGACGCCGCAGACGGCTCCGGCGGCAGCCACGAAGAACACCAGTGCGACCAGTGGCGCGGAACGGGCGGTCAGCGCTGCGACATACGCCTCCACGCCGACGAGAGCGGTCAGCCAGCAGTACAGCTTCGGCCGCGAGAGCCGACCGCTGAGTTGGCTGCCGACCAGCAGTGCGAAGCCCAGCGTGCCCCACCCGGAGAAGAGCCCGCACACCATGCCCAGAGGTGTGTCGGCCAGTTCGCCGGACACCTGGGCGACGACGGTCCCCCGACCGAGGTGGGCACCGACGATGTTCGCCGCGATGCCGGTCAGGGTCACCAGCCGGGCCACCGGATAGATCTGGGGGAACCGGGCGGTCGCCTGCCGCATGCCCTGCCGCCACTGCGGATCGGGACGCCCGAAGGACAGGCTGGCCGTCTCCACACTGGCGCTGCCCAGCAACGCCAGGCCCACCAGGAACACGAGGAAGCCGGTACGCGGGTTGTGGTGGAGCACCGCCATCGGAACGATGAACACCGCGTACGGGGCGAGCACCAGGAAGCTGACGGGATAGCACCGCAGCAGCCCGCCGACCAACTCCCGCTGACGTTTCACCCGGATCCCCGCCCCGCTCGGGTCATGCGGGCGCCCGGCCCGGGAATCTGCGGGCCAACCACAGCAGAAAGAAGACCGCCATCGCCGACACCGCGTGTTGCAGGAACCCGATCATCGAGTCGGGGTAGGTGCCGGACCACAGCAACGCGTCGGAGAACACCAGACAGACCAGACTCAACCGGGCCGGGCCGGGCCGGCCCCGCCAGCGCAGCAACAGCGCCACGAACCCGGCCCAGAAGGCGTGCACGGCCACCACCCCGACGGGACCGTCGAAGAACCACATGTTGCCCAGCAGCAGGAAGTTGGAGGCCGACGTCCGGCTACCGCCGAGGTACTGGTTGATCCGTTGCCCGGTCGTCAGAGCCGGCCGGCCGGGGTCCAGGAGCCGCGGTACCAGCCCGTACCTGAGGTAGTCGACGCCCTCGGGCTGACCGAGGTCGACGGGGACCTCCGTGGGGGCGACGACCGTCAGCTGCCGGTCCAGGCGCATCCGGTCCGTCGCGGTCACCGCGTCGTCCACCGCGACGCCCTGGTCCTCCCGTATCCCGTTGCGGTAGTCGAACATGGCCGGCCACAACAGGACCAGCACCAGTGTGCCGAACACCAGGTACCGCAACCGGAACACGCCGCAGACCACCCCGGCGGTGACCGCGAAGAAGACGAAGGCGATCAGGGGCGCCGTGAGGGCGGTCAGCACGGTGACGAAGGCCTTGGTGACGACGAGCGCGCCCAACCAGCCGTACAGCTTCGCCTTGGACAGGTGGCCGCCCAGGTGGCTGGCGACCAGCAGCGCGAACCCGAGCGCCGCCCAACCGGAGAACAACTTGGTCAGCGCCACCATCGGCGTGTCGGACGTCTCCCCGGAGATCTGCGCGACGAGGCTCCCCTCCCCGAGGTGCGCCCCCAGCAGTGCGGCCGCGATGCTGATCAGCACGACCAGGCGGGCCACCGGATAGATCCCCGGGTACCGGGCGGTCGCCTGGCGCATGCCGCGCCGCCACTGCGGATCGGGTCGCCCGAGGAGCAGACAGAACGTCTCCACGGAGACACTGCCCAGCAACGCCAGGCCCACCAGGAACACGATGAAACCGGTACGCGGGTTGTCATTGACCAACGCCATCGGCAAGATCAACAGCGCATACGGGGCGAGCACCAGGAAGCTCACGGGATAGCAGCGCAGCAGCCGACCGACCAGTTCCCGATGGCGTCCCGACGACGCTGCCCGGGATTCGACGACATCGATTTCGGAACCAGGGTCGGAGACCGCCCTGGAACAGGTCATCGTCCGCCCCCTCACCCGTTTTCGGTCGCCTCATGCGCAACGAGCGAGTCGAGGTCCACGAAACGCTCCGGAGCGGAAACTCCGGGCACCGGGGCAGCACGGCGTGCGCCCCGTCCGATAGCCGGACGGGGCGCAGGGCAGCCGCCGAAACTACTCCAGCACGGCGTCGACCAGGGCCTTCGCCTCCTGCTGGAGCTGGGCCAGGTGCGCCGGCCCGTGGAACGACTCGGCGTAGATCTTGTAGACGTCCTCGGTGCCGGACGGCCTGGCCGCGAACCAACCCGACTCGGTGGTCACCTTCAGCCCGCCGATGGCCGCCCCGTTGCCCGGGGCACTGGTCAGGGTGGCGATGATCGGCTCACCGGCCAGCTCGGTGGCGGTGACCTGCTCCGGGGAGAGCCGACCCAGCACCGCCTTCTGCTCCCGGCTGGCCGGGGCGTCGATCCGGGCGTACGCGGGTGCGCCGAAGCGTTCGGTCAGTGCGGCGTAGTGCTCGCTCGGGGTCCGGCCGGTACTGGCGATGATCTCGGCGGCGAGCAGGCAGAGCAGGATGCCGTCCTTGTCGGTGGTCCAGGTGCTGCCGTCGCGGCGCAGGAACGACGCCCCGGCGCTCTCCTCGCCGCCGAAGCCGACCGTGCCGTCGAGCAGCCCGGGGACGAACCACTTGAAGCCGACCGGCACCTCCAGCAGCGGTCGACCCAGGTCGGCGGCGATCCGGTCGATCATCGAGGAGGAGACCAGGGTCTTGCCGACGGCCGCCGCCGGACCCCACTGCGACCGGGTACGGAACAGGTGGCCGATCGCCACCGCCAGGTAGTGGTTGGGGTTCATCAGGCCCCCGTCGGGGGTGACGATCCCGTGCCGGTCGGCGTCGGCGTCGTTGCCGGTGGAGACCTGGAACCGGTCCCGGGCGGCGATCAGCGACGCCATCGCGTTGGGCGACGAGCAGTCCATCCGGATCTTGCCGTCGCCGTCGAGGGTCATGAACCGCCAGGTCGGGTCGACCAGTGGGTTGATCACGGTGAGGTCGAGCCGGTGCCGCTCGGCGATCTCACCCCAGTAGGCGACGCTGGCCCCGCCGAGCGGGTCCGCCCCGATCCGCACCCCGGCGTCGCGGATCGCGTCGATGTCGAGCACCGACGGCAGGTCGTCGACGTAGCCGGCGAGGAAGTCGTACGTGCCGGTGGTGTCGGCGGCGCGCGCCCGCGCGTACGGGATGCGTCTGACCTCCTTGAGCCCGGCGGCCAGGATCGCGTTCGCCCGGTCCTGGATCCACCTCGTGACGTCGGTGTCGGCGGGCCCGCCGTTGGTCGGGTTGTACTTGAAGCCGCCGTCGTCGGGCGGGTTGTGCGACGGGGTGATCACGATGCCGTCGGCGAGCCCGTCGGTGCGCCCCCGGTTGTGGGTGAGCACGGCGTGCGACAGCGCCGGGGTGGGGGTGTAGCCGTCGCGGCTGTCCCGCAGCACGGTCACCCCGTTGGCGGCGAGCACCTCCAACGCGCTGACCTCGGCGGGGGCGGAGAGCGCGTGGCTGTCCCGGGCGAGGAAGAGCGGGCCGGTGAGGTGCTGTTCCCGGCGGTAGTCGCAGAGCGCCTGGGTGACCGCGAGGATGTGATCCTCGTTGAAGGCGTTGCGCAGGCTGGACCCCCGGTGGCCGGAGGTGCCGAAGGAGACCTGCTGCGCCGGGTCGTCCGGGTCCGGGTGCTCGGCGTAGTAGGCGGTCACCAGCCGGGGCACGTCGACCAGGTCGGCGGGCTCGGCGGGCTGTCCGGCACGGGGGTGGGCCACTGCGGAAACCTCCTTGGGGTACGGGTCGGTGCGCTGTCTTCCCCGGCGTCGGCCGGGTCACACCCGGCTCAGGGTTCGACGCGCTGACCCTTGCCGATGACGACGACGCCGTTGTCGGAGACCGTGTAGCGCTGCCGGTCCTTCTCCAGGTCGACGCCGATCTCGGCGCCCTCGGGCACGAAGACGTTCTTGTCGAGGATGGCCCGGCGGATCACCGCGTGCCGGCCCACCTCGACGCCCTCCATCAGCACCGCGCCGTCGACCTGCGCCCAGGAGTGCACCTTGACCTTGGGCGAGACGACCGAGTTCTCCACCAGCGAGCCGGAGATCACCGCGCCGGGCGAGATCATCGAGCCGACGGCCCGGCCGACCCGCTCGCCCCACTGGTGGACGAACTTCGCCGGCGGGTACGGCGGCTGGTCGGTGTAGATGGGCCAGTCGAAGTTGTAGAGGTTGAACACCGGGTGCACGTTGATCAGATCCATGTGCGCGTCGTAGAACGAGTCGAGCGTCCCCACGTCCCGCCAGTAGCCCCGGTCCCGGTCGGTGCTGCCGGGCACCTCGTTGTCCTTGAAGTCGTAGACGTTCGCCTCGCCCCGCTCGACCAGCATCGGGATGATGCTGCCGCCCATGTCGTGCTTGCTGGTCTTGTCGGCGGCGTCCCGTTCGACGGCCTCGCAGAGCGCCCGGGTGGAGAAGACGTAGTTGCCCATCGAGGCGTAGATCTGGTCGGGAGCGTCGGGCAGGCCGACCGCGTCGGTGGGCTTCTCCCGGAACGCCCGGATCCGCTTGCCGTCCTCGCCGACCTCGATCACGCCGAACTGGTCGGCCATCGACAGCGGTTGGCGGATGCCGGCGACGGTGACGGCCGCGCCGGAGGCGATGTGGTCGTCGACCATCTGCCGGGGGTCCATCCGGTAGATGTGGTCGGCGCCGAAGACGATCACGTAGTCCGGCTGCTCGTCGTTGATCAGGTTGAAGCTCTGGTAGATCGCGTCGGCGGAACCGGCGAACCACCACGGGCCCCGGCGCTGCTGGGCCGGCACCGGTGTGACGTAGTTGCCGAGCAGCGTCGACATCCGCCACGTCTTGGTGATGTGCCGGTCCAGGGAGTGGGACTTGTACTGGGTCAAAACGACGATCTTGAGAAAGCCGGCGTTCGCCAGATTGGACAGGACGAAATCGACCATGCGGTACATCCCGCCGAACGGGACGGCCGGCTTGGCCCGGTCCGCGGTGAGCGGCATGAGGCGCTTGCCCTCTCCGCCGGCCAGGACGATCGCGAGCACCTTGGCAGCCATGACCAGACGCTATCCATACCGCTGCGACTTCACCACTCGTACGGGCACAGTTCCGTGACCGGTGCGCGGCCGGAATCTGCACTAGGGTGCCGGGCATGACCGACTCCGCCCCGCTGCGCGTGGACCTGCTCACCCGCGAGTACCCGCCGGAGGTGTACGGCGGGGCCGGGGTGCACGTCGAGTACCTGGCCCGGGAGCTGCGCCGGCTCGCCGACGTCCGGGTGCACTGCTTCGGCGCGGAGCGCGTCGAGCCGGGCGTCACCGCGTACCCCGAGCCGGCCGGCCTGGGCGGCGCGAACGCAGCGCTGCGCACCATGGGCGTCGACCTGGCGATGGCCGCCGGGTGCGCCGGCACCGACGTGGTGCACAGCCACACCTGGTACGCCAACCTGGCCGGGCACACCGCCAAGCTGCTGTACGGGGTGCCGCACGTGGTGACCGCGCACAGCCTGGAGCCGCTGCGCCCGTGGAAGGCCGAGCAGCTCGGCGGCGGTTACGCGCTGTCCTCCTGGTGCGAGCGGACGGCGATGGAGTCCGCCGACGCGATCGTCGCGGTGAGTGCGGGGATGCGGCGGGACGTGCTGACCGCCTACCCGGCGGTGAACCCGGACCGGGTCCGGGTGGTCTACAACGGCATCGACACCGCCCAGTACGCCCCCGACCACGGCACCGACGTGCTGGACCGGCTCGGCGTCGACCCCGCCCGCCCCAGCGTGGTGTACGTCGGGCGGATCACCAGGCAGAAGGGCCTGCCCTACCTGCTGCGCGCCGCCCGGGAGCTGCCCGCCGACACCCAGCTGGTGCTGCTCGCCGGCGCCCCGGACACCCCGGAGATCGCCGCCGAGGTGCAGGGGCTGGTCACCGAGCTGCGGGCCAACCGGTCCGGGGTGGTCTGGGTGGCCGAGATGCTGCCCAAGCCCGAGGTGATCCAGGTGCTCACCCACGCCACCGTCTTCGTCTGCCCCTCGGTCTACGAGCCGATGGGCATCGTCAACCTGGAGGCGATGGCCTGCGAGACGGCGGTGGTGGCGACCGCCACCGGCGGCATCCCCGAGGTGGTCGCCGACGGCGAGACCGGGTTGCTGGTGCCGATCGAGCAGGCCGGCGACGGTTCCGGCAACCCGCTGGACCCGGACCGCTTCGTCGCCGACCTCGGCGCGACGATCAACGAGGTGCTGGCCGACCCGAAGCGCACCGAGGCGTTCGGTCTCGCCGGCCGGCGGCGGGCCGTGGAGCACTTCTCCTGGGACGCCATCGCCGTCCAGACCCTGGAGCTGTACCGCTCACTCCTGGAATAAACCAGGTCAGGTACAGTTTTCTGTACCTACCTCGGAGGTGGTCATGCGGACCGTGAACTTCACCCAGCTGCGGCAGAACCTGGCCGCCGAACTCGACAGCGTCATCAACGACGCGGAGGAAGTGGTGGTGACCCGGTCGGGTCACGAGCCGGTGGTCATCGTGCCGCTGGCGGAGTACGAGTCGATGAAGGAGACCGAGTACCTGCTACGCAGTCCGGGCAACGCGGCGGCCCTGCGCCGATCGATCGCGGAACTCGACGAGGGTGACGCCACCGAGCGGGAACTGGTCGACCCGACGACCGTACGGGACGTCGGGTGAGGCTGGTCTTCACCGCGACGGCGTGGAACCAGTACCTCAGCCACACGGACCGCAAGCTGGTCAAACGCATCAACGATCTCATCGCCGACGTCATGCGCAACGAATACGAGGGCATCGGCAAGCCGGAGCCCCTGCGGGGTGAGCTGTCCGGCTTCTGGTCCCGCCGGATCGATCGCGAACATCGGCTGGTGTACCGCATCACGAAGGACGACGTCGAGATCATCGCCTGCCGGTACCACTACGGCGACAGGTAGCCACCCCGCCCTACGCCAACGACGGACGGGCCAGGCGACGGACGGCCGTCACTCGCCGGGCGCGATCAACTTCAGCGTCGGGAAGTACGAGCGGTAGCGGCTGCTGTCGCGGGTGAGCAGGCGGTAGCGGCAGACCGCCGCGTGTGCGCCGATGTAGAAGTCGGCGATCGGCGAACGTTTGGAGCCGCCCTGCCGGCGGTACCGCGCGTACGCCTTGCCGGCCAGGAAGCCCGCCGGGTACGGCAGGTCCTCGCGGAGGAAATCCGTGGCGGGCAGCGCATCGTCGAGTTCCTCGACACCGTCGAACCGCACTGACACCTCGGCGTACACGATCGGATTGATCACCAGAATGCCCTCGTCGCGGGCGCTGGCCAGGGCCTCAGCCGACCAGTCGGCCCATTGCGGGTCCTCGGTGAAGACGTCCAGCAGGACGTTGGTGTCGACCAGCGTGGCAACCGTCTCCGGCACCCGAGCGGCGACAGCCCGGATCCGTTCATTCCCCACGGAGCAGGTCCATCAGGTCCTCGGTCGACATGCCCTGCACCTCCGGGGCGCTGCCCCTGCCGCGCATGTGCCGGACCAGACGCTGACCACGGGTCTCAGCGTCACTGACGCGCACGATGCGCAGTGCGCCGCCTTCCTCGATCACGTCGACCTCGTCACCCTCGTGCAGGTTGTACCGGACCCGCAGTTCCGCCGGGATCGTCACCTGACCCTTGCTGTTCAACTTCACGGCAGCCCCCTAGATACGTAATACACATGATACGTGTCGCAGGTCTCTGTCTGGGGCTGTCAGGTGACGTGGAGGGTGGCGGCGAGGCGGGTCAGGGCGGGCGGGGCGGCGGGGGAACGGGCCACCACGGCGACCAGGGGGCGTACCGCCGGGCGGTGGTGCACCTCGCCGTGGGCGGTGCGCTCCGCTTCGAGCACCGCCCGGCCGGCGCGGAGCAGGTTGCCGTCGAGCACGTAGGCACGGGCGGTATCGAGCAGGTACGCGGCCCGATGCTCAGGGGGCAGCCACCGCCACTCGTCGCCGGCCACCAGCCGCTCGTGGCGTACCGTCGCCGCCGTGACCTCGCCGAGGGCGGCCTCGGCGACCACCCGCGCGGCCTCGACCGCCGCGCCGCCGCCCTCGGCCCCGGCCTCCCGGGCGGCCCGACCGGCCCGGTCGAGCAGATCCCGGGCGGCCCGGCCGTCACCCCGCCCGGCGGCGGCCAGGCCGGCCTGGAGCAGCAGCGTGGCGAGCAGCGCGGGGTCGGCCGACCGGTCGTCACCGGGCGTCGACGAGGTCGCCAGGGGCGTGCCCGGGGAACGCCCCGGCAGGAGGCGGTGGGCGGCGACGGCGGCGGCCTCCATCGCGGCCCGCCGCCGGCCGCCGTGGCGCAGGGCCTGGGCCAGCGGCACCGTGGCGGCGGCGGCCACCCACGGGTCCTTCGTGACCTGCGCGGCGGCCACCGCCCGGTCGGCGGCCAGCCAGGCCACCTCCGGCCGGTCGACCTTGAGCAGCACCAGCGCGACCAGGCCGTACCCCCGGGCGAGCAGCCCGTCGGTGGCCCGACCGGGCCGGAGTGCCCGCGCCGCGCGGACGGCATCGACCAGGCCGGGCAGCAGGACGAGCAGTTCCGGGTAACGGGCGTGCCGGTAGCTCTGCTCCGCGTGGGCCAGGCGGGTGCGCACCTCCGCGACGTCGGGCGGCCGGGCCGGCGGCTCGACGTGGTAGCGGGCGAGCGCGGCCAGCACCGCGTCGACACCGGTGGTGGCGGTCTCCGGTCGCGCCGACTCCCCCGCCGACCCGGCGAGCAGCACCTCCAGGTCGATGCGGAGCGTCTCGGCGACCATCCGGAGGTTGGACACCTGTTCCAGCCGGCGCACCCCGCGCTCGACCTTGTCGACCCAGCTCTTCGACTTGCCGAGATGGTCGGCGAACTGCTGTTGCGTCATGTTGCGCCGCACCCGCCACTGGGCGACCCGGCGGCCCACCGGCAGCTCGTTCACCGCCGCCCCGTCCCGCTCACCGGACGATCCCCACCACGAGCAGCACGAGTACGCACACCGCGACCGCCACCCCGTAGGCGAACCGCCGCCGACGCACCGCCGCGCGGCGTGGCCGGACCGGCACCGGCACCCGGTCGCCGTCGGGCAGCGGAGCAGGGCCACCCGGCACCGGATACGCCCCTCGTCCCAGCCCCTGATGTGGACGCTCATCCATCCCGTTTTCCTCCTGGGTGCACCAAAGATGCAGGCCACGGCCGACGGCCGGGCGGTTGTGCCGGCTTGCCAATCGGGGCCGGAAGGCGCTCCGCTGCTGACGAGGAAGCCTCCCGACAGGGACCAACTTAGGACCCTAAGGCACCTGAGTCAACACAGAGTCCACACCGTGTCGCGCCTGGTGAGATTCTGGACCGGCTGACGAGAGGTGGTCCCATGCCCCGCAAGCCCGTCTATGAACAGGTTGTTGACGACGTCATCGCGTCGGTCCGCAGCGGCACGCTCAAACCCGGCGACAAACTGCCGACGATCGCTCAGCTCGCCCAGCAGTACAGCTCGTCCGACAACCCGATCAAACGAGCGCTCTGGATCCTGGATGAGCGGGGCTGGATCGAGGTGCACCAGGGCAAGGGGTCGTTCGTCGCGCCGAAGCCCCCCGCGTAGCGCGGGAACCGCTGCCGGGCGCCCGACAGCCCGGAGTAGATCGCCCGCCCGCACAATGCGTAACCGCGACGGGGGTACCACTCTCCAGAAGGTCGTATGACTGTCAGGCATAAAAATGCCCGACAGTCATACGGGTCTCCGACGAAAGTACTGCCGGACGGAGGCAGGCTCCATGACCATCCCGACGGGCTACCGGAAGATCGCCGCCGACCTGCACGCCCGCATCCAGCAGGGCGAGTACCCGCCGGAAAGCCGGCTGCCCACCTACACCGAGCTGGCCCGGCTGTACTCGGCAAGCGTCTCGACCGTGCAGCGAGCGGTGATGCTCCTCCAGGCCCACGGGATCATCGTCGGTGTCCAAGGGGTCGGCCTGTACGTCGCCGCGACCCCCGCCACCTGAACATCCCAGCCCAGCACCGCGGATGCGGCCCGCTACCCGGCGGCGGGAGCCGGCACCCTGCGCCACTCACTCGCAGGTACGACGTGTGCCCGGCTGGCAGGGGCTGTCAGCCGGGCACACGTGTCTCCGGGCAGGTGACACGGGGAGGGGATCCGACGCGGGGCAGGGGCCCGAGAGGGGAGAGGGACCTACCGCACGGCTGCGCCATGCGGCAGCACCGCCGGAGAGCTACGGGCGGGACGGACGCCCGCGCGCGGCGGGGAGGGCTATGAGCAGGGGCGTACCCAGGCGGTGCTGACCCAGCCGTTGGTGTCACCACTGTCGTTCCACAGCGAGACGTGGTAGCGGCCGTTGGCCTCCTGCGCCGCGAACATCCGGGTGTTGTAGCCGACCGAGTGGGGCCACTTCGTGGTCGACGAGGTGCTGTCGACGAACACGGACAGGCTGACGGCGGTGGAGCACTTGCTGTACTGGTAGTAGGCCGCCTGGGCGGCACCACCGGTGGCCACGGCCGTGCCGAGGCTGGTCAGGGCGGTCACCGCCAGGAGGGCGAACACGCGCTTACTGGTCGTTCTCACGGGGTACCTCCGGGTCGTCGGATGTGGTGGGTACGGGGCCGCATCGGCGTCACGGTCGGTGCCGTACGGCGGCCGGGCTCAGCAGGGCCGGACCCAGGCGGTGCTGACCCAGCCGTTGGTGTCACCCGAGGTGTCCCAGAGCGAAACGTGGTAGCGGCCATTGGCTTCCTGTGCCGCGTACATGACGTTGTTCCAGCCGATCGAGTGCGGCCACCGCGTGGTCGACGAGGTGCTGTCGACGAAGAAGGAGAGCGAGACCGCGTCGGAGCACTTCCGGTACTGGTAGTAGCCGGCCTGGGCGACCCCACCGGGAACCGCGACCACCGCGAGGCCGACGATCATGGCGCTTGCCAGGAGGGTCACTGCGCGGGATTTGAGCCGATTCATCCTACCTCCAGATCATGATCCGTCGATTGACCCGGCCGACCATACACACGCGGTGATCGGCCCGCAACGCCATGTGTCCGGAGCTGGGCGAACGTCCCCCGGGACGGTCGGCGGGAGAAGGGGACGCTTGATTGAGCGCGAAGGGATCTCGCACAGTAGGTTGAGCGGGTGAGCGGACGGTTCCCGATCGAAGACGTCTCCCCTGTCGTCGCCTGCGGTCGCTACCCGGCCAAGGCGGTGGTCGACGAGCTGGTGCCGGTGTCGGCGCGCGCCTACCGGGAGGGCCACGACGCCCTCGGCTGCAACGTGGTCTGGCACGGCCCCGACGATGTGACCCGCCCGTTCACCCGGATGCGGCCCGGCGAGCCGGGGCAGGACCGGTGGCACGCCACCATCCGCCCGGACGCCGTCGGCGAGTGGACCTTCACCGTCGAGGCGTTCCAGGACCCGTACCTGACCTGGCAGAACGCGGTGACCAAGAAGGTCGCCGCCGGGCAGGGCGCGGCCGAGCTGGCCAACGACCTGGCCGAGGGCGTGCGGGTGCTGACCGCCGCCCTGGAGCTCGTACCGGCGGGCGACGTCGGGCGGGTCGAGGCGGCGGTGGCCGCGCTGGGCGACAAGGAGGCCGAGCTGGCCCGCCGGGTCGCCCCGGCCCTCGACCTGGCCGACCTGCTCTGGGCGCACCCGGTGCGGGAGCTGGTCACCACCGGCACGCCGCACCGGCTCTGGGTGGACCGCCCCCGGGCGCTCTTCTCCGCCTGGTACGAGTTCTTCCCCCGTTCCGAGGGCGCCATCCCGGCCACCGTCGACGCCCCGGCCCGCTCGGGCACCTTCGTCACCGCGACGGACCGGCTGCCCGGGGTCGCGGCGATGGGCTTCGACGTGCTCTACCTGCCGCCGATCCACCCGATCGGCCGGGTCAACCGCAAGGGCCGCAACAACGCGCTGACCGCCGGCCCCGACGACGTCGGCTCGCCGTGGGCGATCGGCGCGGCCGAGGGCGGCCACGACGCCATCCACCCCGACCTGGGTACGCCGGCCGACTTCCGCGACTTCGTCGTCGCCGCCGCCGAGCAGGGCCTGGAAGTGGCGATGGACCTGGCGTTGCAGTGCGCCCCCGACCACCCCTGGGTGACCGAGCACCCGGAGTGGTTCACCACCCGCGCCGACGGCAGCATCGCGTACGCGGAGAACCCGCCCAAGAAATACCAGGACATCTACCCGGTCAACTTCGACAACGACCCCGAGGGCATCCGGGCCGAGGTGCTGCGGGTGGTGCGGCACTGGATCGGCGAGGGCGTGCGGATCTTCCGGGTGGACAACCCGCACACCAAGCCGTTCGACTTCTGGCACTGGCTGATCGCCGAGGTCAAGCGCACCGACCCGGACGTGCTCTTCCTGGCCGAGGCGTTCACCCGGCCGGCGATCATGCACGGGCTCGGCAAGGTCGGCTTCACCCAGTCGTACACCTACTTCACCTGGCGCACGACGGCTGCCGAGATGCGCGAATACTGCGAGGAGCTGGTCGCCTCAGCCGACTGGATGCGGCCGAACTTCTGGCCCAACACCCCGGACATCCTGCACGAGTCCCTGCAACACGGCGGACCGCCGATGTTCAAGATCCGCGCGGTGCTGGCCGCCCTGCTCAGCCCCTCCTGGGGCATCTACGCGGGGTTCGAACTATTCGAGCACGTCGCCCGCCCCGGCGCGGAGGAGTACCTCGACAACGAGAAGTACGAGCTGCGCCCCCGGGACTGGGCCGGCGCGCAGGCACACGGCCGCTCGCTCGCCCCGTTCGTCGCCACCCTCAACCGGGTACGCCGCGAGCACCCGGCCCTGCACCGGCTGCGCAACCTGGTCTTCCACGACATCGACAACCCGACGCTGCTGTGCTGGTCCAAGCACGACCCGGACACCGGCGACACGGTCATCGTGGTCTGCTCGTTCGACTCCCAGACCGTCCAGTGGGGCAACACCACCCTGGACATGCCGGCACTGGGCTTCGACTGGCACGAACGGTTCACCGTGCACGACGAGCTGACCGGGGCCCGCTACGAGTGGGGGCAGCGCAACGCGGTCCGGCTCGACCCGTACCTGCAACCGGCGCACGTGCTGACGGTCCGCCGCCCGCCGACCCCGCCGGCCGAGATCCCGGCCGGCGCGGAACCGGCCGGCGCGGAACCGGCCGAGCTGCCGGCCGGCGCGGAACCAGCCGAGTTGACCGTGACGGAGGTGCCCGCCGAACTCTCCGGCGGCACCGCGCCCACCACCCCCGCCCCGGAGGCCGGCCAGCCGACCGGCCCCGCCGCGCCCCGCCCCGCCAAGGCCCGCCGCGCCCGGACCGGTGGCTCCAGGACCGGCCGTGCCCCGCACGGCAGCACCCCGACCGACCCCGCCCCGAAGGACGACCGATGGACCAGCTGATCGCCGGCGCGACGCACGACCCGCACGCCCTACTCGGCGCGCACCCCGCCGACGGGTGGACCACGATCCGCACCCTGCGGCGGGGCGCCGGCGACGTGACGCTGCTCGTCGGCGACGACCGGCACCCGATGAAGCGGGTGCACGACGTCGGCGTCTTCGAGGCCCGCGTCGAAGGCAGCGTGCTCGACTACCGGGTCGACGTCGACGGCTGGGTCACCGACGATCCCTACCGCCACCCGCCGACCCTCGGTGAGCTGGACCTGCACCTGATCGGCGAGGGCCGGCACGAGCGGCTCTGGGAGGCGCTCGGCGCGCAGGTCCGCGACGGCGGCGTCGCCTTCGCGGTGTGGGCCCCGAACGCCGGTGGGGTGCGCGTGGTCGGCGACTTCACCGGCTGGGGTCCCGACGACGGCTGGCCGATGCGCAGCCTCGGCTCCAGCGGGGTGTGGGAGATCTTCGTGCCCGGCGCCCCGGAGGGGGCCCGCTACAAGTACCGCGTCCTCGGTGCCGACGGGCGGTGGCGGGACAAGGCCGACCCGATGGCCGCGTACGCGGAGGTGCCGCCGGCCACCGCCTCGGTGGTGCACCGGTCCCGCTACGAGTGGACCGACGCGCGGTGGCTGGAGCAGCGGGCCCGCCGGCAGCCGCACCGGGAACCGATGAGCGTGTACGAGGTGCACCTCGGCTCGTGGCGGCCCGGCCTCAGCTACCGGGAGCTGGCCGACCAGCTCACCACGTACGTCACCGAGATGGGCTTCACGCACGTGGAGTTCCTACCGGTGATGGAGCACCCGTTCGGCGGTTCCTGGGGTTACCAGGTCACCGGCTACTTCGCGCCCACCTCCCGGTTCGGTGACCCGGACGACTTCCGGCACCTGGTCGACCGGCTGCACGCCGCCGGCATCGGGGTGCTGCTCGACTGGGTGCCCGCGCACTTCCCCAAGGACGAGTGGGCGCTGGCGCGTTTCGACGGCACCCCGCTCTACGAACACCCCGACCCGCGCCGCGGCGAGCACCCCGACTGGGGCACGTACGTCTTCGACTTCGGTCGCCGCGAGGTCCGCAACTTCCTGGTCGCCAACGCCCTCTACTGGTGCGACGAGTTCCACGTCGACGGCCTGCGGGTCGACGCGGTCGCCTCGATGCTCTACCTGGACTACTCCCGCCCCGAGGGGCAGTGGCTGCCCAACCAGCACGGCGGCCGGGAGAACCTGGAGGCGATCGCCTTCATGCAGGAGGTCAACGCCACCGTCTACAAGCACCACGCCGGGGTGGTGATGATCGCCGAGGAGTCCACCGCCTGGCCCGGGGTCACCCGGTCCACCGCCGACGGAGGGCTCGGCTTCGGCTTCAAGTGGAACATGGGCTGGATGCACGACACCCTGCTCTACACCGCCAAGGACCCGATCTACCGGCAGCACCACCACCACCAGCTCACCTTCTCCCTGGCGTACGCCTGGAGCGAGAACTACGTGCTGCCGATCAGCCACGACGAGGTGGTGCACGGCAAGGGGTCGCTGGCCGCCAAGATGCCCGGTGACACCTGGCAACGGCTGGCCAACGTACGGGCGCTGCTGGCGTACATGTGGGCGCACCCGGGCAAGCAACTGCTCTTCATGGGCTGCGAGCTGGGCGACGACCGGGAGTGGAGCGAGGAACGCGGCCTCGACTGGTACCTCCTGCACGATCCGGCGCGGGCCGGGGTGCAGCGGCTGGTCGCCGACCTCAACGCCGCCTACCGGGACACCCCGGCGCTGTGGGCGCAGGACACCGACCCGGCCGGGTTCCGCTGGATCGCCGGTGACGACGTCGCCAACAACGCGGTCTCCTTCGTCCGGATCGCCCCGGACGGCGCGACCCTGGTCTGCGTGGCGAACTTCTCCGCGGGCCCGCTGGAGGACTACCGGGTCGGCCTACCGGCCGGCGGCACCTGGACCGAGGTGATCAACACCGACGCCCAGCACTACGGCGGCTCCGGCGTGGGCAACCTCGGTGCGGTGCACGCCCAGGACGTCCCCTGGCACGGCCTGCCCGCCTCGGTGGCACTGCGGGTCCCCCCACTCGGCGTACTCTGGCTCCGCCGCGACTGACCCACCCGCACCGGGCGTCGGTCGGGCCGGGGATCAGACCAGGCCGGCGTCGCGGAGCAGCTTCCACAGCCCGGCGCCGTCGGGGGCGGAGAGCCACTTCTGCCCCACCGGCCCCGCCGACGACGGCCGGTCGTTCGGCACGGGCAGGCTACCGGCGAGCACCGACTGGGTCGGGGAGAGCCGGCGGATCGCCACCCCGGCGACGTTCTCCGGGTGGGCGGCGGCGAACTCCCGGTAGATCTCCGGGTCGTGCTGCCCGTCGTCGCCGATCAGCAGCCAGCGCACGTCGGGGAACTCGGCGGCCAACCGGGCCAGGGTGGCCCGCTTGTGCTCCCGGCCGCTGCGGAACCAGCGGTCGGCCGTCGGCCCCCAGTCGGTGAGCAGCAGCGGGCCGGCCGGGTAGAGGTGCCGGGACAGGAACCGGGTCAGCGTCGGCGCGACGTTCCACGCGCCGGTGGACAGGTAGAACACCGGACTGCCCGGGTGGGCGGTGACCAGGCGTTCATAGAGCACCGCCATGCCCGGCACCGCCGTGCGGGCGTGCTCGTCGAGGACGAAGGTGTTCCACGCGGCCAGCATGGGTCGGGGCAGCGCGGTGACCATGACCGTGTCGTCGATGTCGGAGAGGATGCCGAGGCGCACCTCCGGGTCGATCACCCGGACCAGGGCCTCGACCGGTTCGGCGTCGGCGACCCGCAGCCGCACCGAGGCCCAGCCGGGGGCGAAGTTGGCCTTGACCATGGTGTCGACGAAGCCGCTGCGGTCGGCGCGGGCGGTGTGTACGCCGTCGCCGGCCTCGATGGTCACCTCGACGTGTTTGGCGGGCAGGGTGGCGAAGCTGCGCCAGCCGCGTACCTTCTCCAGCCGGCCCTGCCGCCGGTCGGGGCGGCTGAGCAGCACCCGGCACAGCACCCGGGCCCAACCGGGTGCGCCGTAACCGGCGTACGCGACGATGTTGGGCTGCCAGCCGGTGCGGCGCAACCGGCGCTCGACCAGTTGGTGCAGGGCGTCCTCGATCCGCGCGGCCCGGTGCAGGGTGGGTACGGCCAGCTGGCTCGCGGTGGTGGAGGGCACGGTGCAACCCTGCCACAGGAGTCCGGCAGCGGCCAGGCGAGCGACCAGGAGCACAGCGGGTCGAGCGCCAGGTGGACGGCGGCGCACGCACCAGACGCCCGACGCCCCGGGCCGGGCGGAAACGAGTCGGGCCGAGCCGGACGGGAAGCGAGTCGGACGGGAGACGAGTCGGGCGGGCGCGTCGGGCGGGCGCGGACCGGCATCGGGTCGGCTGGACCGATCCGGCCCGGGAGGCCCGGCCGGCGTGACACACTCCGGTCGGGACGACGACGGGGGCGTTGGTCGTGTCGACACCTGTTCCATCCGACCGCGCACGGCTGGACCGTCCGGCGCGGGTCGCGCTGCTGCTCGGGGTGGCCGGGGTGGGTTACCGGCTGGTTCTGACCCTGCTGACGGTGCCCGCCGCGAACAGCGACGAGGCGACCTTCGGGCTGGCCGCGCTGCACATCGCCGCCGGCCGGGAACACCCGGTCTTCCTCTACGGGCAGCATTACATGGGCATGGTCGAGTCCTACCTGGCCGCCCCGCTGGTGGCGCTGGCCGGACCGTCCTGGCCGGTGCTGCGGCTGCCGCTCGTCGCGTTGTACGCGCTCTTCCTCTGGTTGTCGCACCGGCTGAGCCGGCGGCTCTACCGGCCGTGGTTCGCCACCTTCACCGTCGGGTTGCTGGCGCTCGGCACCGAACGGGTGGTCCGCGACCAGCTCACCGTGGTCGGCGGGCGGCCCGAGGGTAAACCGATGGTGCTGGCGATCCTGCTGATCGCGGTGGGGCTGGCGGGGCGACGGGGCCGGTGGCGGCGGCCCGGGTGGCGACGGGCGGCGGCGGGGTTGGCCGGGGTGTGCGCCGGGGCGGCGCTCTGGTCCGACTGGCTGCTCGCCCCCTACCTGGCGGTCGCCGGGGTGCTGCTGGTCTACGCCACCCGCCGGGAGTTGCTCGGCTGGTCGGGGCTGCTGCTGGTGGCCGGGTTCGCGGTCGGGGTGGCCCCGCTGGTCTGGGACAACCTGGTCGCCCCGCCGGGCGCGGACTCGTGGTCGGTGCTGCGCCAGCTCAGCGCCGGCACCGGGCCGACGCCGCCGCTGGTCGACCGGGTGCGCGGTGGGCTGCTGACCGGGGTGCCGCTGGCCACCGGCCTCTGCCCGGTCACCGGGTGCGCCCGCCGGCAGGAGTGGTTCGGGGCGCTCTACCCGGTGCTGCTGGTCGCCGCCGCCGGGCTCGCCCTGGTCGGCTACCGCCGGACCACGGGCCGGCCGACCGCCGTGCGGGTCCGGCCCGTCGCCCAGCTCGCCCTGGTCGCCGGTGCCGCCCTGACCCTGCTGTCGTACGTCCGCAGTCCGCCCGCCGCGACCGACCCGCTGGCCAACGCCCGCTACCTGGCGGTGGTGCAGATCTCCCTGCCGGCGGTGCTGTGGCCGCTGTGGCTGGCGGCGGTGGCCTGTTGGCGGGGCACCGTCGGGGTGGTCGGTCGGCTGGTCGGGGCGAGCGCCACGGCGGTGCTGGCCGGGTTGACCACGACCGCCGTGGTGGCGACCGGGCTGTTCCTGACGGCGCTGGACGCGCCCCGGGCCGACCAGCGGCGGGCCCGGGAGCTGGCCGACGCGGTGCGCCGGACCGGCCTGCGGGAGGTCTACGGCGACTACTGGACCTGCAACCGGTTGACCTTCGACACCGGTGAGCGGGTGGTCTGCGCGGTGCTCGACGGGCAACTCACCCCCGGGCAGAACCGCTACCGACCGTACTGGCGGCGGGTGGAGGGGGCGCAACGACCCGGGTACGTGCTGCCGGTGGACTCCCCGGCGGAGCGCCGGCTGCGGGGGCTGCTCGGGGACGGGGCCGACCCCGCCCGGCTGGTCGAGGTCGCCGGATACCGGGTGTACCACCCGGCGAGTGCCGTCCGGCCGTGGCGCTGACCTCGGCCCGTACGCTTTCCGGGTGCTCATCCTGCTGCCGCCCTCCGAGGGCAAGGCCGACGCCGGCACCGGTCGTCGGCTCGACCTGACCCGGCTCTCCCTGCCCGAGTTGACCCCGGCCCGCGAGGAGGTGCTGACCGCGCTGATGGCCCTCGGTGCCGCCGGCCGGTCGGACGGGCCCGGTGCCGCCGACGCCGCCCTGGCCGCCCTGGGGTTGACCGCCGGTCAGCGGGGCGAGCTGGCCCGCAACGCCCGGCTGGACCGGGCCGCCACCGCACCGGCCGGGCAGGTCTACACCGGGGTGCTCTACGAGGCGCTCGGCCTGGCCACCCTGCCGCCCGGGGCGCTGCGGGCGGCCCGCCGTTCGGTGCTGGTCAGCTCGGGCCTGTGGGGCGCGGTACGCCTCACCGACCGGATCCCGCCGTACCGGTGCCCGATCGGGGCGCGGCTGCCGGGGGTGGGGGCGCTGTCGGCGTACTGGCGGCGGGTGTTGTCGCCGGTGCTGACGGCGGCGGCCGGCGGCGGCCCGGTGCTGGACCTGCGGTCCGCCGCCTATGCGGCGACCTGGACGCCGCCGGCGGAGCTGGCCGCCCGGACGGTCACCGTGCGGGTGCTGCACGAACGCCGGCCGGGGGAACGCACGGTGGTGAGCCACTTCAACAAGGCCACCAAGGGCCGGCTGGTCCGCGACCTGCTGGTGGCGGGGGCCCGGCCGCGCACCGCGACCGCCCTGATCGGCGCGTTGCGTGACCTGAAGTACCCGGTCGAGGAGCAGCCGGTGACGGCGGGCCGCCCCCGTCAGGTCGACGTGGTGGTGACCGAACTCTAGGAACGCAAGATTTCCTCAAATCCGGTGCCGATGGCTGGAGGCGGGCGGACCGGCAGGCGACCGTAGGGGAACCCCCGTCGAGAAGGAGCGGTCCGATGACCTCCGAACCCCGCCTGCTCGACCGGCCGCGCCCCCCGGCGTCCCCACCACCGCTGGACTGGTTGACCCTGGCCGACGCGTTCGAGGTGGCCTGCCTGGTGCGCTGCACGCCGACGCCGGCCGTCGCCACGCACCGCCCGACGCCACCCCCACCGCGGGCGGTGGTGGAGTTCAACCGGGAGGACGCCGCGCTGCGGATGCGGCAACTGCTCGTCCGGCTCGGCGTCCCCGTCGAGCACGAGGTGGCCACCGGTGGCCTGCGTCGCCGCTACGAGCTGCACCGGTTGCACGTGCCGACGGCGCAGGTGCCCGGGTACACGGCGTTACGCGAGGCCGGCTGGCGGCAGGGACGGCGGGAACTGCTCGGCCCCGCCGTCGGCTCGTCCACCCCCCGGGCCGCCTGGCGGACCCGGCTCGCCTCGGCGGCCTGGCGCTCGGCGTTGCTGGCCGGCGGCCGGCACGTCCGGCGGCACATCCTCGGCATCCGGCTGGCCGACCGGGAACTGGCCGCCGTGCTGGTCCGGTCGGCGGCCCAGTTGGAGGTGCCGGCGCTGCTGCGACCGGGAACCGGCTGCCTGGTGGTCAGCGTCGCCGACGGTCCGGACCGGCTGCGGATCATGGAGCGGGCCGCGTTGGCCCCCGCCCGGCAGCCCGCCCCGGCCTGAGCGCGGCGGACGTCGAGGCGTCCACCCCGCAGCGGGCTGACCCGGCGGTCAGGCCCGGCACCGGCCGGCTGAGCTTGCGCCGAGGGCGGTGACGGCGCAGAGTGCACCGCGTGAGCCGTCGCCGGACCGGGCGCGGCCGGCGGTCCGCCTCCGCCGGCACAGCGCTGCTGATGCTGCTGGTCGTGGTGCTCGGCGGGCTGGTCGCCTGCCAGGACTCCCCCGACGAACCGGTCCGGATCCGGATCGCCACCGGCAGCCCGACCGCCGTCTACCACGCCTTCGGCCAGTCACTGGCCACCGTCCTCAACCGCGAGATGCCCGGTGTCCGGGCCAGCGTGGTGGTCACCGCCGCCTCCGCCGAGAACGTCCGGCTGGTCGGTTCCGGTGCCGCCGAGCTGGGCTTCACCCAGGCCGACGTGCTCGACACCCACCCGAACGGCCCACCGAAGGTGCTCGCGGTGGCACGGGTCTACGACGACCTGCTGCACCTGGTCACCACCGCCGGTGGTCCGATCCGCGACCTCGCCGACCTGCGCGGACGGCGGGTCTCGGTGGGCGCGGCCGGGTCCGGCACCGAGGTCACGGTGACCCGGCTGTTGGAGGTGGCCCGGCTCGGCGGCGACCAGGTCCGGCAGGAACACCTCGGGTTGGACGACTCGGTGGCCGCGCTGCGGTCCGGCCGGATCGACGCCTTCTTCTTCTCCGGTGGCCTGCCGGTACGCGGGGTGAAGGCGCTCGCCGACGCCACCTCGATCCGGCTGGTCAATCTGGGCGAGTGGACCGAGCCGCTACGTCGCGCCTACCGCGAGGTGTACGTCTCCCGGGACATCCCCCGCTCGGTATACGGCGTGGACCCGGTCACCACGGTCGCCAACCCCAACTACCTGATCGTCCGGGCGGACCTGCCGGAGCCCCTGGTGCGCGAGGTGACCCGGCTGCTGATGGAACGTCGGTCGGAGCTGGCCGCCGCCCACCCGGCAGCCGGCCGGATGAGTCCCCGCTCGGCGATCGCCACCACCCCGCTGCCGCTGCACCCGGGCGCAGCCGCCTGGTACCGGTCCGCCAAACCCTGACTCAGCCCGCCCCGGCGGGCAGGGCGGGGACGACGGCGTCCGGCGGGGGGTCGGTGTCGGACGGGGGGTCGGTGTCCGGCGGGGAGTCGGTGTCCGGCGGGGAGTCGGTGTCGGACGGGGATTCGGTGTCCGACGGGAGGGCGATGTCGGACGGGCCGGGGAACCACAGCTCGGCGACCAGACCGCGCGGTTGACCCGGATGCATGGTGAGCCGACCGTCGGAGGCGTCCACCAGCACCGCCACGATGGTCAGGCCGAGGCCGGCACCCTCGATGTTCTGCGCGTCCGGGGCCCGCCAGAACCGCTCGGTGGCCTGGTGGAGCTGCTCCGAGGTCATCCCCGGGCCGGTGTCGCGTACCTCCAGCGCGGTGCCCCCGTCGACGTGCCGGACCGCCACCGTCACCTCGCCGCCCTCCCCGCTGAACTTGATCGCGTTGTCGATCAGCGCGTCCAGCGCCTGGTCGACGGCGGTCGGCACGGTCCGCGCGTACGCCGGGCCGGACGCCGCCAGGAGCAGGGTGACCGACCGGTGCCGGGCCAGCGGCTCCCACGCGGCGACCCGGGACGCGGCCACCGCCGCCGCGTCCACGGTGACCCGTTCGTTCTGCTCCCGCTCCGCGCGGGCCAGGGTGAGCAGACCGTCGAGGACCAGCGCCAACCGGTCGGTCTCCTCCAGGGCCAACCGGTGCTCGACCTGGCCGGCCTGGTCGGTCACGCTGGGCCCCAGCTCCTCCACCCGCAGCCGCAGCGCGGTCAGCGGGTTGCGCAGCTGGTGGCTGGCGTGCGCGACGAAGGCCCGTTGCCGGTCCATCACGTCGGACACCACCACCGCCATGTGGTTGAAGCTGGCTGCCAACCGGCGCAGCTCGGGCGGCCCCCACCGGTCCTGCACCCGGGCGCCCCGGTCCCCCTCGGCGATCTCGTGGGTCACCGCATCCAGCTCGGTCACCGGGCGCAACACCCAACCGGCCAGCCCGAACGCGGTGGAGACACAGGCCAGCACGGCGAGCAGGCCGATCCCGGCGAGCAGCAGCCACCAGGCGGTGACCGTGCGCCGGACCTTCGCCACCGGGGTGCTGGTGACCACCGCGCCGAGCACCTCACCACCATCGTTGATCGGCACCGCCACCACCAGCGGGCCGTCCACCCACGGCCAGACCGAGTCCGGCCCGTTGAACTGCTGCCCGGCCAGCGCGGTGTCCAGCGCCGCCCGGGTGTCCCGGCCCGTACGCCAACTCGTCGACACCACCAGCGCCCGGCCGTCCCGGTCGACGACTGCGGCTCCGATGCCGTACAGCTGGTCATAGCTGACGAGTTCGCCGGTCAACGGCCCGGCGCCGCCGCCCCGCAGCGCCGGCCCGGCCAGCGAGGCGAACCGGGTCGCGTCCGCGAGCCGGTCGGAGCGGACCCGGTCGGTCTCCCGGGACGCCAGCGTCGCCGCGAGGGGCGTCTCCAACGCCAGGAGCACCAGCACCATCAGCAGCAGGTAGCTGATCACCAGTCGACGCCGCACCGGCTGCCCCTCACTCGCCCCGGAGCCGGTAGCCGACCCCGCGTACGGTCTCCACCAGCCGGGGGTCGCCGAGCTTGCCCCGCAGCGAACCGACGTGCACCTCGACGGTGTGCCGGTCGGCCCAGGTGGTGCCCCAGACGTCGAGCAGGATCCGGTCCCGGGACACCGCCGTCCCGGGCTGGCGGGCCAGCGAGAGCAGAATGTCGAACTCCTTGCGGGTCAACGCCACCTGCCGACCGTCGACGGCGACCGTCCGGGCGGCGACGTCGATACGGACCGACCCGACCTCGATCAGGTCCCGGGCCGGCGCGGCGTGGGCCGCCCGCCGCAGCACCGCCTCGATCCGGGCCTGCAACTCCACCATGGAGAACGGCTTCACCACGTAGTCGTCGGCACCGAGCCGCAACCCGAGCACCCGGTCCCGTTCCTCACCGCGAGCGGTCACCGCGATGATGCCGAGCTGGCTGCTGCGCCGCCGCAACTCCCGACACACCTCGGTGCCGTCCCCGTCGGGCAGGGTGAGGTCGAGCAGCACCAGGTCACAGGGGGCGGCCGAGAGCGCGGCAGCGACGGTGGCCGCGTGCTCCACCTCGTAGCCGCGGCGGGTCAGCGCCGACGCGAGGGCGGCGGCCACCCGTCGGTCGTCCTCGACCAGCAGGATGCGCACCGGTGACCCCCATTCGTCGTACGGATGACGAGCGAATGGTGGCAGAAGCACCGGCTCGCCGGAAACCACGGGGAACACCGGTCGGCCGGTGCCGGGCCGGCCGACGAACGGGACGGGGCCCGGACGGGTGTTCGCCCCGGGCCCCGTACCCCGTCCGGTCAGCGGCAGAGCCGGCCGATCTCCTCCTGGAACCGGTCCATCGGGTTGGCCTCGGCCGGGCCGAGCAGGTAGGTCTTCAGTTCCCGCCGGGCGTCGGTCATCGGGTCGTCGCCGGCCCGGGTCAGCGCCAGGATCTTCGGCAGCTCACCGCAGTCGCGGGAGAGCAGGTACGCCCCCCGGGAGGTGGGGAACTCGCGCCGGAACTCGTCCTCCGGCAGCCCGCTCGGGTTGGCCACCACGTACGGCCGCTGGCTCTGCACGAAGTCGGAGACCACGCTGGAGATGTCACTGACCAGCAGGTCGGTCTGGTTGAAGCAGTCGAACAGCGCGGGGACCCGGCCGGTGACCACCCGGTGCCCGGGGCCGTCCAGCGAACCGGCGTCCGGGTCACCACCGGCGGCCCGGATCAGCGACACCAGGCGCTCGTGCACCGCCTTGGCCTCCTTGGACCGGGAACCGGTCAGCGGGTGCGGCTTGTAGACCAGGCGCACCTGCGGCGAGGCGAGCACCCCCCGGACGATCCGCTCCCCCATCAGCACCAGCGAGGTGTGGTAGGGGTCGTCGTCGAGCCAGCCCTCCCAGGTGGGGGCGTAGAGGACGGTGAACGGCCGGTCGGGGGCCGTCGAGCCGAAGGTGTGCACCCCGGCGAGCTGCGGCCGGCCGATCTCCACGATGTCGTCGTCCCGGACGCCCACCGCGGCCCGCGCGTACCGCTCCCGGCCGGCCAGGCCGGCGACCCACACCTCGTCGTACACCTTGCTGTACGGGTTGACGCTGGCCTGCTTGTCGCTGTCGCCGTGACCGACGAAGACGTGCTTCATGCCCGGCTCGCGCAACATGTGGATGTTGGCGCCGACGTTCGCCGCGTAGAGGGCGGCCCGGACGGTGCCCAGTTCGAGGTTCATGAAGTCGGGCCCGGTGGGCACGCAGATCACCGGGAGCCGGGTGTCGGCCAGCTCGAAGAACGCTTCCTTGCTGCGCATCAGCACGACCGCCCGCTGGTGCAGCGCCTCGGTCGGGGCCAGCCACATGTTGGCCTGGTAGACGTCCTTGGCGGGGCCGGCGAAGTAGAGCGCGACCTCGGGCCGGTGGTTGTCGAGCCAGCGCTGCAACACCGGCAGCACCGGGCTCTTGCCGGTGCCCCGACCGCGCAGCCAGGTCACCGCGACCACCGCGCCGATCAGCGCGGCGAGCCCGGCGGCCACCGCGGCGACCGTCAGCACGGGGGTGGCGTCGACGCGGACCGCGGCGACCACGGCGGCCGGGATCAGCAGCACGTTGAGCACCGCGAGCGGCACACCGGCCAGGTTGGCGATCCAGTCCGGCGGGCGGGGCGCCGAGCGGATCGGGCCCAGCTCGATGTTGCGGACCAGGGCGGAGACGGGGTTGCGCCGGTCGATCATCGTGTTCAGGGCACCCGCGAAGACGGCGATCACCCAGACCGCCGCCGGGAGCACCAGCAGCCAGGTCAGCTCGACCCCGGTGAGCGGGACCGTGGCGGCGACCAGCAGCACGGACGCCAGGTCCCGGCTCAGTTGCCGGTAGCCCCGGTTGAGACCGACCTTTTCCAGCAGCGTGTCCGAGGGCGGCGACCAGCGGGTGACGGCGAACTCACCGACCACCGCGGCCAGCCCGGCCACAGCGAACAGGACCACCCATCCAAAGACGCCCGCGACGAGCATGACCAGGTAGAACAGCACCAGCAGTGCGCCTCGGGCGGCGGTGCCGGTGCGTTCCAGTAACGTGCCGAACAAAGGAGGACGCTCCCTACGAGGTCGTTGACGGGCGGGGCCCGGCGGTCGACGGCCTCGTCGTGCGACGGGCGTGACCGCAGCACCGCGACCGAACGTGCCGGTCTGCGGGTGATTGCGACTTTAACGCGAGAGGGCGTCCCGGTGTCGCTCGGGTATCCAGGTCCATTTCGGTCAGACGCGACGATACCCCTCGGGCGACACCTGACGTCCGCCGCTCAGCCCGCCCGGCCGTAGCAGGTCGTCGCGCCCGGTCCCGGTCGGGTCGCGAACTCCTTGAAGCCCAGCTCGACGGCCATGTCCCGGGCGTACCGGTTGCCGTTGTAGACGCAGATGGTGCCCACCCCGAGCCGGTCGACGGCGGCGTCGACCTGGTCCCGGGCGGGTTTTTCCCGCCCGTCGGCGAAGTGCGCCAGCAACAGCCGGTCCTTGGCGAAGTCGGAGTTGAGGTCGTACTCCACCAGGTAGAAGTCGCGGGGCAGGACGACCCGGACCCGGCTGGTGACGATCAGTGAGGTCCGCATGATCGTCGACGGGGCGAGGACCAGCCCGGCCGGCCGGTCCTGCCGGGAGATCCAGAAGGCGATCTCCTGCCGCTGCTGGGGCAGCTTCCAGGTGGGGCGGGTGTGCGTCTCGACCCAACTGTCCTTCGACCACATCGGGGTGGCCCAGACGGCGAACGAGGTGACCATCGCGGCGGCGACCAGCCCGCCGACCGCACCGCGCAGCAGCCGCGACGGCGACGGGACGCGCACCGTGCAGAGCAGGCCGATCAGGGTCGGCAGGGCGAGCAGCCACGGCACCCGCCAGAGCACCACGGAGATGCCGGTCAGCGCGCCGAGCGTCTCCAGCACGCCGGGCACCAGCAGCACGCTCATCACCAGGGCGGCACCGGCGGCCAGCAGGGCCGGGGTGCGCCGACGGGCCAGCAGCGGCCCGCACCACAGCGCCAGGCCACTGATCACGCCGACGATCCCGACCAGCAGCGTCCGCCGGTAGGTGTACTCGGCGTCGAAGAAGGCGTCGTCCGCGCCGGCCGCGTCCATACCGCCCAGCACCAGCCGGGACACCACGATCGCCCCCACCGGGTACGCCACGGCGGCCAGCCCGCCGACCACCGCGTCCTTCCAGCGGCCGACCAGCAGCATCGCCAGCCCGGCCGCGCCGACCAGCATCGGCAGGATGATCGCCGAGGTGGTGGTGAGGCCGGCAGCGGTGACGGAGAGGGCGAAGACGAGCAGCAGCGAGCGGCGCGACCGGGTGTCGAACCACTCGGTGAGGTAGAGCCACATCAGCGGGATGACCGCCGAGACGAACATCCCCTTGCCCTCGTAGAGGCGGGGCAGGTGGAAGGTGCCGAGCGCGGCGTCCGAGCCGGCCACCAGGTAGAGGTAGGTGACCGCGACGCTGAACGCGAGCACCGGCCGGCGTGGGGCCCACCGGTGGGTGAGCCGCCACAGCGCCAGGACGGCCAGCACCGCCATCACCGGCAGCGCCAGGTACCAGGTGGCGGACGCGCCGTGGATGCCGAGCACGTGCGCGAGCGCGCCGTCGAACACCTCGATCGACGGGGTCGGTGGCAGCGAACCCATCGCCGGGGCGACGTTCTCGGTGAACAGGAAGTCGTTGGTGGGCACCAGGTCACGGTCGGCCACCCAGACGGTCTTGCCGACGTAGTAGACGTCGTCCGGGGTGTTGCGGGCCAGGTAGAGCGAGGAGATCGCCACCCCGACCGAGATCAGCAGCGCGTACCCGGACTGGAGGGCGGTGGGGACCGGTGACGCGGGTGGCGCCGCGTCGTCAGCCCGCCACGCCCGCCGGGTGAGCAGCATGGCACCGATGCCCGCGACCGCGCCGGCGGCGGCCGGGACCCACCAGGAGAGCACGTCGCCGGCCGGGGTGCCGGCGAGGCCGGCGGTGACGGCGGCGACCACCCCGGCGGCGACCACGGGCAGCAGCCAGCGGCGCGGCTGGCCCGTGCCGCCCGCCGGGACGGGGTCGGAAGCCGTCGGCGCTCCGGCGGCGTCGGAAGCCGCACCCGCCGGGGCGGGGACCCGGGCCCGGCGCAGGGCACGCACCGCCACCAGGGCGGTGATCAGGGCGCAGCCGACCAGCCAGATCAGGAACGTCACCGACGGGCGCAGCCCGAACAGGAAGGACGCGTGGTAGAGCACCGTCCACAGCGCGAAGCCCAGCACAGCCGCGTCGGTGACGACGGCCGGGGCCGCGGCGAGTGCCGACCGCAGCCGGTGCGCGGGCTGCGGCCGTCCGGCGGCAGGCCCGGCGGGGGGTGGTGCGACGGGCGGAGGCGCGACGGCAACGGGGTCGGCGTTCGGCACGGATCGTCCTTGTCGTCGTGCGGGCACGGTACGCGAGAGTCGTACGGCCGGCGGGCGGCGGACGGTCGCCCGGCTCCGGTCCGGAAAGCAGGGTAACCGCAACCATCGTCCGTCGATGGCCGGTGGGCGGCGTGGCGGTGTCCCGGAGTTGGCCGGGTGGGGTGGGTGCCGGGTCAACCGGACACCGGGGCCGCCCGCGGCCGGGGCACGGTGCCGTTCGCGGTGAGCCCGATGGCCACCGACTCCACCAGCAGGTCCAGGTAGGTCGGGGTGAGCGGGGTACGGGCGATGGCCAGTCGCCAGTACAGCGGCCCGACGATCAGGTCGACCGCCGCGTCGGCGTCGGTGTCGGCGGGCAGCTCGCCGCGCTGCACCGCCAGGCCGATCAGCCGGCCGCCGATCTCCTGCTGCTTGGCCCGCAGCAACTGCTGCAGGGTCTCGTCGATGGTCGGGTTGCGGGCCGCCTCGGCGAGCAGGTCGGGGATGATCTGCGAGGCCAGCGGGTGGCTCAGCGCGTGGGCGACGACCTGGAACAGCAGCGTCAGGTCGCCGCGCAGGCTGCCGGTGTCCAGCGCCGGCAGTTTGCTGCCGGCGGCGGCGACCACGGTCTCGATCACCAGGTCGAGCTTCGAGCTCCACCGCCGGTAGATCGCGGTCTTGCTGACGCCGGCCCGGCGGGCCACCGCCTCGATGGAGAGCCGCCCGTATCCGACGGCGGCGAGTTCCTGCATCAACGCGCGGCGGATGGCCCTGGTGATGTCGCCTCTCAGCACTGCGGCACCGGCCGGCGCACGCCTCTTGTCGCTGGTCATCGGGGACTCTTCGCACCTGTCACGTGGGCCAATGTAGCGCAACGACGGTACGGTTGCGTCCCGACGTGTTATGGACTACCGTCCACGCAGCGACGAGGCTGCCCCGGCACCGCGCCGACCCACAGTTCCCATCGTCGCGCGCATCCCGTTGGTACGAAAGATCGGAGCGCCCTTCCCATGGCCACCACCGCGCTGGTCGACCCCGAAACGGGCCTGACCCAGGCGCAGCTGGCCGCTCGGCACGGACTACGGGTCGCCGGCGAGCGCCCCTCCCTGACCGAGTACAGCCGCAGACTGTGGGCCTACCGGCACTTCACCGCCGCGTACGCCAACGCCAAACTGGTCGCTTCGTACAGCAACGCCAAGCTGGGCCAGATCTGGCAGGTGCTCACCCCGCTGACCAACGCCGCCGTCTACTACCTGATCTTCGGCGTGGTGCTCGGGCAGAACACCATCCCGAACTTCATCGCGTACCTGACCACCGGGTTGTTCATCTTCAACTTCACCCAGAGCGCGGTGCTGGCCGGCACCCAGTCGATCAGCGGCAACCTGGGGCTGATCCGGGCGCTGCACTTCCCCCGGGCCTGCCTGCCGCTGGCCGCCACGCTGACCCAGTTCCAGCAGCTGCTGGCCTCGATGATCGTGCTGGTCGGCATCGTGCTGGTGACCGGCGAGCCGCTCACCCTGGCCTGGCTGATGCTGCCGCCGGCACTGCTGCTCCAGGCGGCCTTCAACGCCGGGGTCGTGATGGTGGTCGCCCGGATGGGTTCCAAGGCCAGCGACCTCAAGCAGGTCATGCCGTTCATCCTGCGCACCTGGATGTACGGCTCCGGGGTGCTCTACAGCGTCAAGCTGTTCGACCGGCTGCCGGAGTGGGCCTCGACGCTCATCCAGTTCAACCCGATCCTGGTCTACATCGAGCTGGCCCGGTACGCCCTGCTGGAGCAGGCGCCACTGCTCAACGAGTCGCTGACCCAGCTCTGGCTGGTGGCGGCCGGCTGGGCGATTCTGGGCGGGATCGCCGGGTACGTCTACTTCTGGCGCGGCGAACAGGAGTACGGCCGTGGATGACCGGTACGAGACGTCCAACGACGTCACCGTGACCCTGCCCCGGGTCGTCGAACGGATCCCCACCGTGGTGGTGGACGACGCGCACGTGATCTACCGGGTGCACAAGGGCGCCGGTGGCGGGAGCACACCGGTGGCCGCGCTGCGCCGGCTGGTCAAGCGCTCCTCCGCGCCCAACATCCAGGAGGTGCACGCGGTCAAGGGGGTGTCCTTCACCGCGTACCGGGGTGAGGCGATCGGCCTGATCGGCAGCAACGGCTCCGGCAAGTCGACCCTGCTGCGGACCATCGCCGGGCTGCTCCCGGTCAACCGGGGCGCGGTCTACACCCAGGGCCAGCCGTCCCTGCTGGGGGTGAACGCCGCCCTGCTCAACGACCTGTCGGGTGAGCGCAACGTCACGTTGGGCTGCCTGGCGATGGGGATGCAGCCCGACGACGTGGCCCGGATGACGCCGGAGATCATCGAGTTCTCCGGGATCAACCAACGGGGCGACTTCGCCAGCCTGCCGATGCGGACGTACTCCTCGGGCATGGCGGCCCGGCTGCGGTTCTCCATCGCCGCCGCCAAGAAGCACGACGTGCTGCTGATCGACGAGGCGCTCGCCACCGGCGACAAGGGCTTCCGTAAGCGCAGCGAGCAGCGGGTCCGGGAACTACGCGAGGGGGCCGGCACGGTCTTCCTGGTCAGCCACCAGCTCTCCTCGGTACGGGACACCTGTGAACGGACGATCTGGTTGGAGTCGGGGCTGATCCGGATGGACGGGCCCACCGACGAGGTGATCCGGGCGTACGAGGCATTCGCCAACGGCAAGTAGTATTCCGGGCGCACGTACGGCATCGATCCGATGCTCCACGGACCGCGTCGTCCCGTTGGGGCGGCGCGGTCCGCGCGTTAAGGTTCATCCCGTCGCCAGGCTGGCGCAATCTTCCGTTCAGGGTGACCCCCGGGACGCGTGCAGACATCCCCCGAGAGTGAGGATCGGCAATGACGCAGGACCACACCACTGGCCCGGACGCCACACCGGAGACCCCGGCACCGTGGCGGCCCTCGCGGACGGTGGCGGTGGTGCTGGCCGGAGGCACCGGGACCCGGCTCGGCCTGGGCATCCCGAAGCAGTTGCTGAAGATCGCCGGCAAGCCGATCATCGAACACACCCTGGCCGTCTTCGAGTCCGCCCCGGAGATCGACGAGATCATCGTGCTGATGGCCACCGGGCACGTCGCCGACGCCCAGCAGATCGTCGACAAGGCCGGCTTCCGCAAGGTCAGCAAGGTCATCGAGGGCGGCGAGACCCGTAACGCCACCACCCGGGCCGCCCTGGACGCGGTCGGCGACGGCGACGTCAACATCCTCTTCCACGACGCGGTCCGCCCGCTGGTCAGCGCCCGGATCGTCCGCGAGTGCGTGAACGCGCTGTGGAGCTACTCCGCCGTCGACGTGGCAATCCCCTCCGCCGACACGATCATCCAGGTCGACGAGGACGAGTGCATCACCGACATCCCGGTCCGGTCCCGGCTGCGCCGGGGGCAGACCCCGCAGGCGTTCCGCTCGGGCACCATCCGGGAGGCGTACCGGCGGGCCGAGGGCGACCCGGACTTCGCCGCCACCGACGACTGCGGCGTGGTGCTGCGCTACCTGCCCGGCACCCCGATCAAGGTGATCGACGGCTCGGACGAGAACATCAAGGTCACCCACCCGGTCGACGTGCACCTCGCCGACAAGCTGTTCCAGCTCGCCGCCGCCCAGGCCCCCCGGCTGTCGCACCGCAGCTACACCGAGGAGCTGGCCGGCCGGACGATCGTCATCTTCGGCGGCAGCTACGGCATCGGTCACGACCTGGCCGAGCTGGCCCGGGGCTACGGCGCGCAGGTCTTCCCGTTCAGCCGCTCCAGCACCGGCACCCACGTCGAGCAGACCGGCGACGTCGAGGCCGCGCTGAAGACCGCCTTCGAGGCCACCGGCCGGATCGACCACGTGGTGGTCACCGCCGGCATCCTGGAGAAGGGCGCACTGGCCGAGATGGACGAGGAGACCATGGACCGGGTGCTCCAGGTCAACTTCGTCGGCCCGGTGATCGCCGCCCGGCAGTCCCTGCCGTACCTGCAGCAGACCAAGGGTCAGCTGCTGCTCTACACGTCCAGCTCCTACACCCGGGGCCGGGCCCAGTACGCGCTCTACTCCTCCACCAAGGCGGCGCTGGTCAACCTGACCCAGGCGCTGTCCGACGAGTGGGCCGAGTACGGGGTCCGGGTCAACTGCATCAACCCGGAGCGCACCGCCACCCCGATGCGTACGAAGGCGTTCGGTGAGGAGCCGGAGCACACCCTGCTGGCCGCCGAAACGGTCGCCCAGTCCTCGCTCGACGTGCTGATCTCCGACCTCACCGGTCAGGTGATCGACGTCCGGCGGGCCCCCGGCGAGGCGGCCCCGGTGCCGGCGCAGCCGACCGCGGCCGAGCAGGACCGGCTGCCCAGCGGCGTCGACGCCGGCTGACCCGACCCCCGGAGACGGTACGACATGCGTGGTGACCTGGTCAGGAAACTGATCGCACGGTGCCTGACCACCGGCCTGGCCGTGGTCGCCTTCCTGGTGGTGGCGTTCACCGGGGCCACCGGTTGGGGCCTGGCCCTGGCGGTGGCCGCGCTGGCCGCCGCCGGTTACGAACGTCGGGTCCGCCCCGACGCCGACATCGTCGCCGAGACGGTGCTGCTGGCCGCCGGCATCCTGGTCGGCTACGCCCGCCGGCTCGACGACGGGTTCGACCCGGTGCTGGCGCTCACCGCGCTGCTGCTGCTGGGCCTGGTGCTGCTGATGGGGCCGCTGCGCGATGCCGGCAACCTGGAGATCCGGGCGGCGAACCTGCCGGTGCGGGCGTGGACCCCGCTGGTCGCCGCCCGGCTCGGCGGCGTACTGCTGGGGCTGCTCGCCGTGGTGGCGGTGGCCGCCGCGTTCGCCCTGCCCGCCGTGCTGGCGCTGGTCGTCGTGCTGGTGGTCGCGGCCGGCTGCGGTGCGGTCGGCCTGGACCTGGCCCGGCGGCGGTTCCGGCCGTCGGGTGGGGGCGGCCCGGTGACCCGGGCGCTGCGCGCCCACCAGCCGGAGTTCCTGCTCTACTTCTCCGCCCCGCCCGGCTCGGAATACCAGGTCACCATGTGGCTGCCCTACCTGGAGCGGCTCGGCCGGCCGTTCCTGGTGCTGCTGCGGGAGCCGGAGTTCCTGCCCACGATCGCCGCCGCGACGAGCGCCCCGGTGGTCTACTGCCCCACCCTCAAGGCGATGGACGAGGCGCTGGTGCCCAGCCTGCGGGTGGCGTTCTATGTCAACCACGGGGCGAAGAACAGCCACTGCATCCGGTTCACCCAGCTCACCCACGTGCAACTGCACCACGGCGACAGCGACAAGGCCCCCAGCGCCAACCCGGTCTCGGCCATCTTCGACAAGATCTTCGTGGCCGGTCCGGCGGCGATCGAGCGGTACGCGCGGGCCGGCGTGGAGATCCCCGCCGAGAAGTTCGTCGTGGTCGGCCGCCCGCAGGTCGAAGCCATCGAGGTACGCCGGGAGGCCCGCCCGCTGACCGCCCCGACCGTGCTCTACACCCCCACCTGGACCGGCCACCACGCCGACGCCAACTACTGCTCGCTGCCGGTGGCCGAGCCGCTGCTGCGCCGGCTGCTCGACCGGGGGGCCACGGTGATCCTGCGCGCCCACCCGTACACCGGGCAGAATCCGGCCTCGGCCCGGCAGTTGGCCCGGCTCACCGAGCTGCTCGCCGCCGACCGGACCCGTACCGGCCGGCAGCACCTGTGGGGGGCGGCGGCCAGCCGCGAGCTGAGCCTGACCGAGTGCGTCAACCGCTCCGACGCGCTGGTCTCCGACGTCTCCGGGGTCATCTCCGACTACCTCTACTCCGGCAAGCCGTACGCGGTGACCGACCTCGGCGTCGACGGCGACGAGTTCCTGGACCGGTTCCCGCTGGCCCGCTCCGGTTACGTGCTGCGCCGGGACATGGCCAACCTCGACGAGGTGCTGACCGGGCTGCTGGACACCGACCCGTTGGCGGCGGCCCGCTGGCAGACCCGCCGCCGTTACCTGGGCGACTTCCCCGCCGACGCGTACGCCGAGGGTTTCCTGGCCGCGGCCCGCCGCGAGCTGGAACCGGGCTGGACCCCGCCGACCCCCCGTACCCCCGCCGCCCCCCTCTCCCCCCACGCCTGACCCGCACCCGCACCCGCCCGCCTCCGCCCGCACCCGCCTCCGCCCGCACCCGCTCGCGCTCGCACCCGTCCCGGACACGCCCCCGCACCCGCCTCCGTCGGCAAGATCGTGCTCGATCCAGGTTGTAGTGGCCTCCTCGTCGCAGGAGGCCACTACAACCATGTTCGAGCACGATCTTGCTCCGGCCGGTCGGGTCGACCCTGGGACAGCGAACCGCCCCGGCCACCCGTGGTAGGGCGGCCGGGGCGGGTGGGGTGGCGCGGTCAGGCGGAGTAGCCCCGGGTGGCGATCCAGTTCGCCAGGGTGGTCACGCTGACCCAGTAGGCCGGCAGCGACGGGTCGGCCGAGTCGGCGATCCGCACGGTACGACCGTTGTCCCGGTAGCCCACGGCGGCGATGTAGTGGCCGCCGGGGAAGGAGTGCCAGCCGCCGTCGAGGTCGGTGGCGTCCCCGGCCACGTTCGCGACCACGGCCCGCTTGTCGGCGACCGCCGCGACCACGTCGGCCCGCAGCCGGTCGATCTGCGCGTCGCTCGGCGTGCCGGCGAACATCCTGGTCCGGTACGGGTCACCCTTGACCACGGCGTTGAGCACCCGGGTGGTGTCCTCGGCCGAGTTGGTGCCCATCTCGGTGGTGCCCAACTGGGCGGCGAGGTCGTCCTGGCCGCGCTCGATGCCGGCCGCGCTGAGCGCGTTGCGGACCGCCGCCGGGCCGCAGTAGTAGTAGGTGGTCTGGGCCTGGTAGTCGTAACGCAGGACCTTCGACGACGGCGGCTTCGGGGCCGCCTTGCGGGTCAGGTCCGGGTCGGCGGTGGCCCTGGCCTTCGCCCGGGTGACGCGCGGCGACGGGGCGTCGCTCGCCGACGGGCTGGCCGAGGGGGTGGCCAACGGGGTGGCCGACGGGCTGGTCGGGGCGGGGACGGCGACCCGGGCCTGGGCGCGGCTGGCGACGTCGTCGAGGCGGGGGGCGGTCTCGGCCACGGCGGTGGCGCGCTGCTGGTCGGTCGGGGCGTCGTCGACCCCGGCGGCCAGGGCGGTGCCACCGGCGGCCAGGGCGAGGACCGCCGCCGAGCCGACGACCATCCGGTACGGGCGTCGGGTGCCCAGTAGGCGGAGCTGTCGTTTCATGTGGTGCTTCACAGGGTGTTCCTCCACGGGGCGAGGCGGCGGGCACACCCCATCGGCACGCGGCGGACACGCCACGCGCGGATCGGGTGTTGCGCCGCTCGTTCGGCAGGGACCGCCCGACGGGGGGCCGGGCGGATCGGCGGCTCGCCCGGCAGGGGCCGGGCGGCGGGGCGGAGAGCCGGGTCAGCGCGTCGGGCGCGACGGTCCGGCGGTGCCCCGGCACCGAGGTGGAGGAACTACCGAGGGGGTGGGGTCATGCTGCACGAGGAGGGAACTCCTTCCTTTGCCGCCGACCGGGTTAGCTGACGGATTCGGGCGGGAAGATCGCCCTACCCCGGGCCGTGGCCCGGAGATTCACCCCAGGTGGTGCGTGTGGGTCCCCGGTTCGTGACTGGCACGATTGAGCGGGTCGGCACGGCGTCGCCTCTTGCGATCGGAAACCGCACCGGACCGCAGCGACACTACTGGCCGGTTTCCCCCCTCGCCAAGCCCGTTGAGCTGCACAAACATGGGCTGGACGAGTCAGTTTCGGGGCACTCGGGCACTGACCCGCCACGCGTGGGACGGTCGGAGCGCCCGGGCCCGTCCAGGCGAAAACCCGGACGGCGGGGCACCGACCGCCGATGATCGTCGCAGTCGATGTGACCGACTGTGACCAGGTGTCCGGTTTCCACCCGCAGTGACGGCACCCACAACCCGCAGATAACAATTCAGTCCCGCTGACCCGCTGACCGGTCCGGCTTCGCCGACCAGCCGACCCGCTGATCCGCCGACCGTCTGGCTTCGCCGACCAGCGGCCGGCCGACCTGACGGCCCGGGTCAGCCGACCCGGGCCGGATGCCAGCGGGTGGCGGGGGCCGGGCGGGTGGCGGACGTCGCCGGACGGGGCAGTGGGACCCGGGACGGCCGCCACCGTTGCGCCGCCGCGTGTGCCTCGGCAGCCAGCGACCGGGCCGCCTCGGCGGCCAGTTCGGCGTTCCGCCACGCCGCCCGTTCCCGCCCGACCGCAGCCCGGTACGCCGTACGGCGGTCCTCGCGGACCGCGCGGGCCAGCATCACCTCGTGCTCGACCGGGTGCCGACGCGGGTCCCAACCGTCGCGGTGCGCGAAGACGTCCCGCAGCCGCTCCACCGACAACTCTCCCCGCCAGTGCGCCGCCACGGCCTCCTGGTGCAGCCACCGCTCCCGACCGGCGTACTCGGCGGGGGTGCGGGGAGTACGCGGGCTGGGCAGCGCCCGGGCACCGGTGAACCGGCGGGCCAGCGTGTCCGCCTCGTCGTACGCCTGCCAGGCCCGTTCCAGGGCGTCGTGGGCCGCCAGCCAGGCCACGCGGTGGTGGCGGGCCCTCCGGGCGGCTCCGGAGGCGGCGACGGCCACCTCCTCCGCGTAGCGACGCAGGTCGGCGACGGGGGGTGGGGCGTCGGATGCCGGCGCGGCGGCAGTGGTTGCGGCGGCCGGTTGGTCCCGCTCGGGCCGGGCCACCAGGATGGTGATCCCGGTCAGCGCCAGGACGAGCAGCGCGGACCAGATCACGGTGGCGGTCGGGACCTCGATCAGGAACTGGGAGAGCACGGTGTTCACGGTCGACACCTCGCAGGCGGGATGCGGAAGAGGAGGCCGTACCGGCGGCGGGAACATCCGGCCGGACGGTGCGGGTGTGGTGCGTGGCGGAGGCGGTCGCGGGTGGGTCGGCCCCCGCGTGGGCGCTCAGCCTGCCGGGGGTGCCCGGGGGGCGGTGGCGACGGGTGTTCGACCGGCCGGCAGCGCCGGGGGCGGGGCGCTCCGCGCGACGCCGGCCGACACGATGGCCTCGACCCGGTCTGCCGTCGGCACGGCGAGCACGACGGCGGCCCGGTCTGCCGTCGGCACGGCGAGCACGACGGCGGCCCGGTCTGCCGTCGGCACGGCGAGCACGACGGCGGCGGCCCGATCTGCGGCGACGGCGGCCGGGTCGGCCTCCTGCCCACCGCTGCGGATGCCGGTCGGGGCGGCCGGGGCTCCGGCCGCGTGCAAGGACAGCGACGCGTCGACCGGCAGGGCGGCTGCCGCCGGCCCCGGGCCGAACGCCGCCGGGCCGGGCAGCGCCGGGCCGGGCAGCGCCGGGCCGGCGACGGCGAACGCGATCGCGACGGCCAGGCCGGTCAGCAGCCGGGACCACCAGCGGGCGACCCACCACAGCGGACTGGTGGGTGCGGCCGGGAGCATATGTCCACGTTACCGCCGTGGTGACCGACCCGCAGCACCGCCGGGCGTGTCGCCGCGCCCACCACCGTGGACCTGGTCCGGGGCGGTGCTGCACCCGGTCGCCGCCCAGCTCGGCCCGGGGTCCGGTGCGGGGTGGTCAGTGCGGGTCGCGCGGTCCGACGTACTCGACGGGGAGTCCGGCACGACGACCGCCGCCGGCAGCCCTCGGCCCCGGCACGGTGACACCGCCGCTGCCGGCCGCGTCACCGGCGGCCGCGTCGCCCGGCCGAACCCCACCGGCGGCGACACCGGCCGGCGCACCACCGCGAACGACGACGTCAGGAGCAGCACCACCGCGAACAGCGGCGTCGGGGGCGGCCGGCACGGGTGGGGTACGGCGGCGGGGAGCGAGCCGGCGCATCATCGGCGTCTCCACGAAGCGGTGCAGGGCGGCGGCCAACGCCAGGTTCAGCACCAGGAAACCGAGCACGGCCAGTGGCCCCGACCAGCCGGGCAGCCCCACACCCCAGTGCCCGGTGAGCCGCAGCACCGTCATCATCACCAGCACGTGCACCAGGTAGAAGGCGAACGACACCTCACCGAGCCAGATGAGGGTGCGGTGCCGCCACGGCGACCAGCGGCCCTGCACGTCCGCGCGGGCCGCCGCCGGGATGACCAGGATGTACGCCACCGACAGCAGCGCCGCCCACATCTCGGCCGGGATCCAGTGCGCCGCCACCCAGACGACCACGAACAGCAGGCTGGCCAGCGGCAGGCCGGGCCCCCGCCAGTGGCCCCGACGCAGCAGTTCGGCGGCGGCGACGCCCAGCCAGAACTCGGTGGAGCGGACCAGCGGGAAGACCTGGGTGAACCACCAGTTGCTGCCCTCGGGGAGCAGTTGCTGACCGGGCCAGAGCGCCACGATGACCAGCGGCACCGCCACCACCACGGCCCAGAGCACGCCGGAGTGGGCCCGCCGGATCGCCGGCAGCACCAGCGGCAGGCAGAGGTAGAAGAACAGCTCGCAGGACAGCGACCAGCTCACGTTGTTGATGCTGTAGAAGTAGCCGGGGGTGGGGTCCCACGCCTGGACGAGGAAGAGGTTCTCCAGGGCGGCGCGCGGCACCACCGGGTCGGCGAACCACCACATCACCAGCAGTGCCGCCGCCCAGGTCAGCACGTGGTTGGGATAGATCTTGGCGAGCCGGCGACGCCAGAAGTCCCGCCGCCGGTCACCGTCTCGGGTCGACCAGACCAGCACGAAGCCACTGAGGATGAAGAAGAACTGCACCCCGGACAGGCCCAGGGTGAACAGCCAGTCGACCACCGCCTTGGCGTCGGGCTGGGTGACGATCCGCATGGTGCCGACGTGGTAGCCGAACACCAGCATGGCGGCGATCCACCGCAGCCCGGTCAGCGACGGCAGCCGGTTCAGCGCCGGGGACGCGGGGGTGGGCACGCTGGTCACCCGGGGCACCCTACCGGCACACCCCACCGCGGGGGACGCGCCGGGGTGGTGCGGATGTGCGGAAGGTGTACGAAATCCCTCCACTGCCCTAACATCGCGGGACCCGTCGGTGTCGGCGCGCGCCCATGGGGCGGACCGGCGCGGCCCGTCGCAGGCACGCCCGGCTAACGAGGAACGGAGCAGAGTGTGCACCAGCGGATCCTGATGCGGGCCAAGAAGGACCCGTTCGACGTACGCGGCCCGGAGGAGGCGTACGAGGGGAACTGGATCGGGGAGAACAACGGCAACCTGGTCTTCAGTCACGCCGCGCACAAGTTGCTGCGCACCTCCACCGCGCGGATCACATCGACCGAGTTCAAGGTCGACCTGCGCGACGCCGACCGGATCAACGAGCAGTACGACGTGTACGTCATCCCGCTGGCCAACGCGTTCCGGCGCAGCTACGCCCACCGCATCGAGCTGATGACGAAGCTGGTCGAGCGGCTGCGGATCCCGGTGGTGGTGTTCGGGGTCGGCGTGCAGACCGACGTCACCGGCGACCGGGAGTACCTGCGTCCGATCGACGACGTGGTCAGCCGGTTCGTCCGGGCGGCGCTGGAGCGGGGGCCGAGCATCGGTGTACGCGGGGAGATCACCGCGCGGTACCTGAACACGCTGGGCTTCTCCGCCGTCGACGTGATCGGCTGCCCGTCGATGTTCCTGCACGGCGACCGGTTCCGGGTGGAGAAGTCCGCGCCGGCCCTGACGCCCGACGCCCGGGTGGCGCTGACCGTCTCCCCGTACGTCAAGTCGATGGCGAAGATCATCACCTCGCACCAGGCCCGCTACCCCAACCTGCGCTACCTCCCGCAGGACCTCAAGACGCTGGGCACCCTGCTCTACGGCGACGCCCCCGAGGACCGGGGCAAGACCAGCGCCATCCCGGTGCACACCTCGCACCCGCTGTTCACGCAGGACAAGGTGCGGATGTTCCTCGACCCGTGGACCTGGATGGACTACCTCGCCGGTTTCGACTTCGCCTTCGGCACCCGCATCCACGGCACCATCACCGCGCTGGTCGCCGGCACCCCCGGCTACCTGTTCGCGCACGACTCGCGCACCCTGGAGCTGGCCCGCTACTTCGACATCCCGCACCGGCTGATGCCGGACGTGCCGGCCGACGTGGACGCCGCACAGCTCTATGCCGAGGCCGACTACACCGCCCTCAACACCGGGCACCGGGCCCGCTACGAGGTGCTGCGCGCGTTCCTCGCCCGGCACGACCTGGGCAACGCGTTCGACGACGGCGACAGCGCGGCCCGGTTCGACGCGCAGGTCCGCGAGACGGTGTTCCCCCCGGCGGTCCGGCCCGCCGGGGCCACCTCGCCCGAGGAACTGCTGGCCCGCATCCAGTGGCTGCGCGACCGTAACGCGGCGCTCGGCGACGACGTGCGGGAGCTGCGGGAACAGCGGCTGCGGGCCCGGGTCAAGCGGGCGGTCGGCGCACCGGTGCGGCGGATGCTGAACCGTTAACCTGCCGCTCGGCCGCTGTTCAGCAGCTCCATCTCCGCCGGATACGTCACGTTCCGTGGCCGTCCATACCCGTGCACCAGGGTGGCGGGGTGGTCAACCAGCCCGCGCCCACCCCGCTGCTCAGCGTCGTCGTCCCCGTCCACGGGGTGGAGGCGTACCTGCACCAGTGCCTCGACTCGGTGCGCACGGACGTGCCGGCCGACGCGGCGGGCGCGGTCGAGATCGTCGCGGTCGACGACGCCTCGCCGGACCGGTGCGGTGAGCTGCTGCGCGCGTACGCGGCCGAGCATCCGGGCGTACGCACGGTGCACCTGACCCGCAACGTCGGGTTGGGTCCCGCCCGCAACGCCGGCCTGGACGTGGCCGTCGGGGAGTACGTCTGGTTCGTCGACAGCGACGACTGGTTGCCGCCGGGCACCGTCGCAGCGGTGCTGGACCGGCTCCGGGCGCACCGCCCCGACGTGCTGATGCTCGACCACCTGCGGGTGAGCGAGGACGGCCGGCGCGAGGTGGACGCGAGCAGTCACCTGCTACGCGGCATCCCCGGGGTGGTCCGGCTGGCCGACCGACCCGGGCTGCTGCGGGTGCAGCACACCGCGTGGAACAAGGTGGTCCGCCGGGAGTTCATGGTCGACCTGGAACTGCGCTTCCACCCCGGCTGGTACGAGGACATCCCGTTCAGCAATCCGCTGCTCATCGGCGCGGAACGGATCTCCGTGCTGGACCGGGTCTGCTACCTCTACCGGCAGGGTCGGCAGGGCGCGATCACCTCCACCCGCAGCGGTCGCCACTTCGACGCCTTCGCCCAGTACGACAGGCTGTTCGACTGGGTCGCCCGCCGGTATCCCGACGAGCGGCTGCGCGGCGAGCTGTTCACCCTGATGATCAACCACATGCTGGTGGTGGTCGGCAACGACGGCCGGCTGCACCCGCACCTGCGCCGCGAGTTCTTCCACCGCATCGCCGCGCACCACCGCCGGCACCTGCCGCCGGGCGGCTACCCCCGGCCGGGCGGCGTGGCGGGGCTCAAGCACCGGCTGGTCGGCCGGGACGCCTACCTCGCGTACGCGGTGCTGCGCCAGGCGCACCGGCTGGCCGGGTGGCTGCGCAGCCCGGTCGCCGCACCGGAACCGGCCCCGTCGGTCGCCGCGCCGACCCCGCTGGCGGACTCCCCCGCCGACCGGGACGCGCTGGCCGGTCGCGGCACCCGGTGACCGGCCACCACCGACACGGTACGCCGGCATCGGACCGGTGGCGCTGTCGGCGTGTCGACGACCGGCCACGAGTGACGAGTGACGAGTACAGGGAACAGGGGGTCGGAGATGACGATGACAGTGAAGATCGGGCCGCACGTGGTGGGGGCCGGGGAGCAGCCGTTCGTGGTGGCGGAGATGTCCGGCAACCACAACGGTGACCTGGGGCGGGCCCTGGCGATCGTGGACGCGGTGGCGGCCAGCGGGGCGCACGCGCTGAAGTTGCAGACGTACCGGCCGGACACCATCACCATCGACGTGGACACCCCGGCGTTCCGCATCTCCGGCGGGCACGAGCTGTGGGGCGGGCAGAACCTCTACCGGCTCTACGAGCGGGCCCACACCCCGTACGAGTGGCACGGGCCGATCTTCGAACGGGCCCGGGAGCGAGGGCTGACCGTGTTCTCGTCCCCGTTCGACCCGTCGGCGGTGGAGCTGCTGGAGGGGCTGGACGTCCCGGCGTACAAGATCGCCTCGTCGGAGCTGGTCGACCTGCCGCTGATCCGGCTGGTCGCGGGCACCGGCAAGCCCCTGGTCATCTCCACCGGCATGGCCACGCTCGCCGAGATCGACGCCGCGGTGCGCACCGCCCGCGACGGCGGGGCCGGTGGCATCGTGCTGTTGGCCTGCACCGCCGCCTACCCGGCCCCACCGGCCGACAGCAACCTGCGCCGGATCCCGGTGCTGGCCGACGCCTTCGGGGTGCCGGTCGGCCTGTCCGACCACACCCCCGGCATCGGGGTGCCGGTGGCCTCGGTGGCGTTGGGCGCGTGCTTCATCGAGAAGCACGTCACCCTCGACCGGGGCGACGGCGGGGTCGACTCCGACTTCTCGCTGCCCCCCGACGAGTTGGCCGCCCTGGTGGTCGAGTCGGCGCGGGCACACGCGGCGCTCGGCGGCACCGCCATCGGCCCGACCCCGGCCGAGCGGGAGGGGCTGCGGTTCCGCCGTTCCCTGTTCGTGGTGGCCGACGTCCGGGCCGGCGACGAGGTGACCGCAGCCAACGTCCGCTCGATCCGCCCGGCCGGCGGCCTGCCTCCGGTGGAGATCGACCGGGTCCTCGGCCGCACCTTCACCACCGACGTCCCCCGCGGCACCCCGCTGAGCTGGGACCTCGTCTGACACCGCCCCGCTCTGCCCTGCGCAGCCCCGCTCGGCCCAGCCCTGCACAAGCCCCGCCCTGCGCAAGCCCTGCCCTGCCCTGCGCAGCCCCGCTCGGCCCAGCCCCACCCCTGTCCAACCCAGGCCGCCCAGCCCTGGCACTCATGGTCAAATGACGAAAATGGCGACGACACGCCGGCAGATGTCGTCGCCATCGTCATCTGATCATGGCCCACCCTCGCAGGAGTGGCACGGCCTCGGCGCACCGGCTGCCACGGCGGAAACCCACCGGGCGGCGCGGCGGATAACCCATCGGTCCTGCGGGGGCGGGGCGACGTCGGATGTGACGGGACCGGAGCAGGGTCGCGCGGCGGGCGGCAGGATCACGTGGCGGGCGGCGACGCCACCGGTGCTGCTCAGGGGGCGAAGGCCACCGTGACCACCAGGTCGGCCAGGTGCAGGGTGCGCCACACCGCACGCGTGTGCGGGGGTACGGCCAGACCGTGCCGCCGCCACCAGGCGGCCACCGGTATCTCGGCCAGTTTGCACAGGCTCTCCGCCCGGGTCCAGCGGGCCCAGAAGTCGACCGGGCCGAAGCGGGCGGCCAACGCGGGCGGGACCTCGGCGGTGGCCCGTTCGGCGTCGATCGCCACCCGCCAACCTGGGGTGACCGGCCCGTACCAGCCGACGCAGCGCCCGTCGTCGAGATGGCTGCGGGTCACCGCGTACCGCAGCTCGGTGGGGGTGCCGACGCGCAGGTGCCGTTCGGCGGCGCCCAGCAGCGCCGGCACCGGTCGCAGCCCGACGTTTCCAGCCGGCCGGACCGGCGGGCCGACCGCGCGCCCCGACTGCCCGCCCGGCCGGGTGCCCACCGACCCGACCGCACCCCCACCGGCCGACCCGGACCGGGCCGTCACGACACCGTCGCCCCGACCGCCGCCGGGCCGGTGGTCGGGGCAGGCACGGTCAGATCGAGGCAGCACCGTCGACCACGATGACCTGGCCGTTGATGTTGGTGTGCTCGCACAGCAGCATCCGCACCACCGGTACCACCTCGGCGGGCTCGGTCAGGTGCCCGGTCGGGGTGCGGCGGACGATCTGGTCGAGCTGGGTGCTGCCCAGCACGGCGGACATCTCCGAGGCGAAGAAGCCCGGCGCGACGGCGTTGACCAGCATCCGCCCGCCCAGCTCGCGGGCCAGCGACCGGGTCGCCGCGTCCATGCCGCCCTTGGTGGCCGAGTACGCCACCAGGCCGGGGAAGCCGCGCTGCGCGCAGATCGAGGTGACGTTCACGACCCGGCCGCGCCGGCCCTGCCCGAGCATCCGCCGGATCACCAGGCGGGTGAGCTGCAACGGCGCGGTCAGGTTGGTCTCGACGATCCGGGCGATGTCGGCGGTGGCGGTGTGCGTGTGCATCGAGTCCTGCCCGACGGCGGCGTTGTTGACCAGTCCGTCGATCGGGCCGAACCGCGCCTCGACCGCCCGGACGAAGCCCTGCGCCGCCGCGAGGTCGGTGACGTCCACCGCGCCGACGTGCACCCGGTCGGGGTGCACGTCGGCCAGCTTCTCCAACTCGGGGGTGACGCTGCGGGCGAACGCGGCAACGGTGAGCCCGGCGTCGAGCAGGTCGGTGACGATGGCCAGGCCCAGCCCCCGGGACCCCCCGGAGACGAGGACGACGGTGCTGGGTGGGACGAGCGCGGAATCAGACATCGCTCTTCAGGGTCTCCTTGACGGGGATCTCGGTCAGTAGGCGGATGCGGCGGGGCACCGCGTACTCGGGGAGCCGCTCGGCGCACCAGCGCACCAGCGCACCCTCGTCGAGCGGGGATGCCCCGTCCGGTTGGCCGGCGTGGCCCGGCGCGGTGGCGGGGACGACCTCGGCGACCACCATCCGGCCGAGCACCGGCGCGCGGCGGCCGGTCACCCGGGCCCAGGCCACCTGAGGGTGGGCGGTGAGCACGTCGCGGACCAGCCCGGCGGAGACCTTGCTGCCGCCGACGTTGATCTCGTCGGAGTCCAACCGACCGGTGATCATGACCCGGCCCTCGACGATCTGCGCCCGGTCGCCGGTGCGGACCGGGCCGTCGTGCCCGACGCCGTGGTGCGGTGAGGCGACCACCAGTTCGTCGTCGCGCAGCGAGAGGATGGGCCGACCGGGTGCGGCCCGGTCGAGCCAGTCGACCGGGAAGCCGGCCCGCCCGTCGTGCACCACGATCGACGCGCCCACCTCGGAGGAGGCGTAGATCCAGGAGATCCGGGCGGCCGGGAAGAGCGCCCGGAGCCGGTCCAGGACGGTCTGGTCGACAGGTTCGCCGCCGAGGGTGAGTTGCCGCAGCGGCACCCGGGCCAGCGCCTCCGGGTCGCGGTGCAGGGTGCGCCGCCAGAAGGTCGGGGTGCCGGAGACGGCGTCCACCCGGTGCGCGGCGGCCAGCGCCGGCCAGTCGTCCAGCTCGTCCGGGTCGACCACCACCAGGTGCTGACCGGGCTGGGTCAGCGACAGGGTGACCACCTGCCACCAGGCATAACTGCCGGGGGCGTACGGGCAGAGCCAGGTCCGCTGCGGCTGGGCCGCCCGCACGGTGGTCAACGAGTCCAGGGTGTGCCCGACCCGCTTGGGCCGCCCGGTCGAACCGGACGTGAGCAGCCAGAGCCGGCCGGCCTCCGCTGCCCGCCCGGTGGCCGGCGGCACGGTCTGCGGCACCCCGTCGACGAGCACGGTGACGGCGAACCCGGCGGCGCGCAGCTCGTCCCGCATCGTCGCGTCGACCCGGGTGGGGCCCGCGAGCAGCAGTTCGGTGCCGTCGGTGGCGTGCTGCCGGGCGACGGCGAGGGCGTCGGCGGCTCCGGCGGTGAGGACCGCGCCGGGTGACGGCAGCGCCGGCGCAGGCAGGTCCCGCCAGCTGCGGGGCACCCCGGCGACGACGATGCGGTTGTCCAGCCCGGCCGGCGAGGTCGCGACGGTCACTGCCGTTGGAGTTCGGCGAGGAAGTCGAGGACGTCCCCGACGGTGGCGATCCGACGCAGCCCGGGGGCGTCGAAGTTCAACTCCTCCCCGGTCTCGTCCTCCACCCGCAGCGCCAGCTCGGAAAAGTCCAGGGACCGGAAGCCGATCTCCCGCAGGTCGGCGGAGTCGTCGTCGGGCAACACCCTGCCCTGGTTCCGCACCACCTGCGCCATGAGGTCGCGGATCTGCGCGCGACTCAATTCGTTCATGCGCCGGAGTGTACAGCCCGACAATTACCTCGCCCATTTACCCGGGTAGGGTCGACCCGGGTCCACCAGGTGAATAAAAGGGGTACGAGTGTTGCGCGAGGCCACCACGGAAGACGTTAACCTGATGTTTTCCTGGCGTAATCAGGAAACCAACCGGCAGGTCAGCAAGACCAGTCACGAGATCACCCCCGCCGAGCACGCGGCGTGGTGGTCGCGGGTCCGCACCGACCCGGCCCGCCGCGTGCTGGTCTATCTCCACGACGACCTGCCGGCGGGCGTGGTGACGTTCTTCGACCTGCGCCTGGACGGGCCGACCCGGTCCGGTGCCTGGGGTTTCTATCTGGACGCCGACGGGCTGGCCGAACGGGGGGCAACCCTGCCCGCCTGGCTGGGGGTGATGCGGGCGGCGGTGGACCACGCCTTCGACGTGCTCGCGCTGGACCGGCTCGACGGCGAGGTGTTGGCGCACAACACCGTCGTACGACAGATGAACCGTCGTTTCCGGTTCGTCGAGGGCACCGGGCGGCCCGAGACGGTCGACGGCCGGGAAATCATCGTCGTCCCCATTTCCCTGACCCGGGAAAATCGTCGCCGACGCTGATGTCGACAGGTGTCCGGTGACGATTCACCGACCGGCCATCCCCCGTTAACCGAATGGCGCGCGCCGGGCGACGGCGGAAACGCACACGACCGGGGCGGCACCGGGTGGCGAAAGCATGCGCCACCGCGACCCGGCACCGGGTGGCGGTGACGTGCGGGGACCACCCGGATCAGTGGCGACGCCAGGCGGCCCAGTGCTGCGCCGGGTTACCCCCCAACCGGACGAAGCCGTACCGGGTGCCGTCCCAGTCGTCCGACTCGCCGGGTGCCCACCGGACGAGGACGACGTCCGCGTCGGCCGGCGGGTTGTCCACGAACCACCGCACGTCGGCCCAGGTGACCTGGTGGCTGAGGTTGAACCGGAGCACCCACTGCACGCCGAGCGACGCCCAGACCCGGTCGCCGGGGCGTACCCCCAGGTCGGCCACCCGGGGGGTCGGGGCGGTCGCCGCGACCATCGGCCGGACCAGCCGGTCGGTGATCACCTGCATGGTGCCGATGTTCACCACCACCAGCGCGGCGAGCACCGGCACGCGCATTCGGGGCGACCGCACGGCGGCGACCAGCAGCAGGCAGCCGGCCAGTCCGACGGCCGCGCCGGTGTACGGCCGGAACTCGCGCCAGCCCCCGGTCAGGGCCATCAGGTCGGGTGCGCCGAAACCGCCGTAGCGCAGTTCGTGTCCCCGGCCGGCCACCCAGGCGAGCCGGGCGGCGATCAGCGTCGCCCCGGCCAGCAGCACCGCCGCCGCGACCGCCGCCCGCCGCCACCGCACCCGGGGCGTCGCGGTCACCAGCATCACCACCCCGACCAGCAGCCAGAACGGGGCGAGCATCTGCACGTAGCGGCCGTAGATGGCGTCCAGCGGTTTACCGGTGATGCCGGCCAGGATCACCGACGCTCCGGCGGCCACCCCGACGCTGGTCACCACCGCCACCCCGACCGTCCACCGGGTCGCCGCATCGTCGGCCGCCGACCCTGCTGCGACGGAGGTGCCGTCCGTGGTCGCGGCCGGCGCAGAGGCCGGGGTCGGAGCCGGAGCCGACGCAGAGGCTGGGACCGGGGCGGAGGCCGGGGCCGGGGCCGGCGCAGAGGCCGGGGTCGGAGCCGGGGCCGGGGCCGGGGTGGAGGACAGCGCGGCGGGACGGCGCAGCAGGAGGCGGACGGCGCCGGCCCAGGCGACGCCGGCCAGGCCGAAGGTGATGACCACCAGGTACCAGAGTTGGGTGGCGACCGCCGCGCCGACCCGCAGCAGCCCCGGGCCGGAGGCGACCGCCCGGACGGTGCCGCCGCCGGGCGGGTCCCCGAGCAGGTAGACCCGGTCGCCGAGCAGCCGGATGACCGCCTCGTTGAGCAGGGCCAACGCCAGTACCGGCAGGACGGCGGCGAGCACCTGCGCCGGGCTGATCCGTCGCCGCAGGAACAGCAGCAGCACCAGACCGGCGTGCACCCCCACGATCACCAGGCCCCGCGAGTGCAGCAGGTGGAACACCCCGACCAGGGCACCGGCCCCGGTGGCGACCAGCGGGGCGGGTCGGCGTACCCACCGGTGCACGGCGAGCAGCCAGGCCAGCACCAGCGGCGCCAGCACGGCGTCGATCATCGCCACGCCTGCGTAGAAGACGGTCGCCGGGAGGGTGGCCGCGACGGCGGCGGCGGCCAGGGCGACCGCGCGGCTCACCGGCGCCAGCCGACGCACCAGCAGGTACGCCAGCGGCAGCACCGTCGCGTTCAGCACCGCGTTGATCAACTGCACCAGCCGGTAGCTGTCGGTGAAGTCCCGCTCCCCGAGGAACGCCGGGGAGATCAACAGCGGGTAGCCGACCCGGCGCAACGGCCCGTTCTCGCTGCTGAAGCCGCCCGGCCCACCGGCCAACGCGCGGGCGGTGTGCAGGTAGCTGTCCTCGTCGGTGTGGGCGATCGGCAGCGGCACGTGCCGGGACGACCACATCCGCCAGGCGACGCCCACCAGCCAGCCCACCACCAGCAGCACCGGCACCAGCCGACGGCCTCGACCCGCCGGCTGGCCGGGCGGGTCGGCGACCCGGGGTCCTACCTCGGTGACGGCCACCATCGTCGCCTCCTGCCTCGTCGGGGCACCCCGTCGGCCCGCCCGGGACGCGCGACGGTCCCGGCCCGCAGGCCGGGCCGGGCGGGGCGGGTGCCCGACCGTGGGTGTCGGATGCGCCTGCGGCGGGGGTGCCCACCGGCCGCGCCGGGCCACTGTAGTCAGCGACGTAGCCGCTGGTCAGCCGGCAGCAACCGGGTCGGCAAGTGTTCGCCTGGCGGGGGTCCGGCATTCACGGGAGCAGCGCGGTCGGTTCACCCGGGGGCGTCGGGGTGTTAACCCGACCTGGTTAGCGTCCGTCCGGTCGCCTGGCCCGAGCCGGTGGCGCACCAACCACGAGCTGGGGAGCACCAAATTGAGTGAGTTGAATGGGTCCTCCATTCTGGTCACCGGCGGGACGGGGTCCTTCGGGAAGACGTTCCTCCGGCACGTCCTCGACGTGGCCGACCCGGCCCGGGTGGTGGTGTTCTCCCGCGACGAACTCAAGCAGTACGAGCTGCGCCAGCAACTCGGCGACGACCCCCGGCTGCGCTGGTTCATCGGGGACATCCGGGACCGGCACCGGCTCACCCGGGCCATGCACGGGGTGGACCACGTGGTGCACGCCGCCGCCCTCAAGCAGGTGGACACCGCCGAGTACAACCCGTCGGAGTTCATCGCCACCAACATCACCGGTTCGCAGCACGTGGTCGACGCGGCCATTGAGGCCGGCGTCAAGAAGGTCATCGCGCTCTCCACCGACAAGGCGTCCAGCCCGATCAACCTGTACGGCGCGACCAAGCTCGTCGGCGACAAACTCTTCGTCTCGGCCAACCACTACGCCGCCCAGCACCCCACCCGGTTCGCCGTGGTCCGCTACGGCAACGTGGTGGGCAGCCGGGGTTCGGTGGTGCCGCTGTTCCGCCGGCTCGCCGCCGAAGGCAAGAGCCTGCCGATCACCGACAAGCGGATGACCAGGTTCTGGATCACCCTAGACCAGGCCGTGCAGTTCGTGCTGGACAGCTTCGACCAGATGCAGGGCGGGGAGCTGTTCGTGCCGCGTATCCCCAGCATGCGCATCCTCGACCTGGTCGAGGCGGTCGCCCCGGACGCCACCACCCACGAGATCGGCATCCGGCCCGGCGAGAAGCTGCACGAGGAGATGATCGCCCCGGACGACAGCCGCCGGACGCTGCGCGCGAAGGACCGGTTCATCGTCCAACCGACGATCGCCACCTGGGGTTACCGGCCGCCCGTCGACTGTGAGCCGGTGCCGGACGGGTTCGCCTACCAGTCCGACGGCAACGACGAGTGGTTGAGCGTCCGGCAGCTGCGCGACATGCTGGGCATCACGGCGTGACGGCGATGCTCCCGTACGGCCGGCAGTCGGTCACCGACGACGACGTCGCCGCCGTGGTCGCCACCCTGCGCAGCGACTGGCTCACCACCGGCCCGCAGGTCGACGCGTTCGAGGCGGACCTCGCGGGCTGGACCGGCGGGGCCGGCTGCGCGGCGGTCGCCAACGGCACGGCCGCCCTGCACGTCGCCTACGCGGCGGCCGGGGTGGGACCCGGCGACGAGGTGGTGGTGCCGCCGATGACGTTCGTGGCGACGGCCAGCAGCGCGGTCGCCCTCGGCGCGCGGATCGTCTTCGCCGACGTCGAGGAGGAGACGTTCACCCTGGACCCGGCGGCGGCAGCCGCGGCGGCCACCGCCCGGACGAAGGTCGTCGCCGCCGTCGACTACGCCGGTCACCCGGCCGACTACGACGCCCTGCGCACCGCCCTGTCCGGCTCCGACGCGCTGCTGCTGGCCGATGCGGCGCACTCCATCGGGGCCACCTACCGGGGACGGCCGGTCGGGTCGCTGGCCGACCTGACCACCTTCTCGTTCTTCCCCACCAAGAACCTCACCACCGCCGAGGGCGGCGCGGTCGCCAGCCTCGACGCGGAGCTGCTGAAGCGGGCCCGCCGGTTCCGCAACATCGGGCTGGTCCGGGAGCGCGCCGAGCTGCGCACGCCGGACGAGGGCGGCTGGCACCAGGAGGTGCACTCCTTCGGGCTGAACTACCGGCTGCCGGACGTGCTCTGCGCGCTGGGCCGCAGCCAACTGCGCCGGCTCGGCGACTTCCTCGCCGCCCGCGCCCGGCTGGTGGCCCGCTACGACGAGGCGCTGTCCGACCTGGACGGGGTGCTCACCCCGACCCGCCGGTCGTGGGCCGCCCCCGCCTGGCACCTCTACCCGGTCCGGATCCTCGACGGCCGCCGCCGCGAGGTGTACGACCGGATGCGCGCCGCCGGCATCGGCGTCCAGGTCAACTACCTGCCGGTGCACTGGCACCCGGCCTTCGCCGACCTCGGCTACCGGCGCGGGTCCTGCCCGGTGGCCGAGTCGTTCTACGCACAGCAGCTGTCGCTGCCGTTGTACCCGGGTCTCACCGACACCGACCAGGACCGGGTGATCGACGCGCTCGGCGCGGCGCTGCGCGGCGTCACCGCGCCCACCGCCGCCTGACCGGGGGAACCGATGCACCACGCGAACCACTTCTACGGCCACGCCCACGTGCTGGCCCGCTACTGCGGGCTGGGCGACGACCACCCGCCCCGGATCAACGGGTACGTCCAGCACGGCTGGAACATCGGCGACGGCCTCGCCCCCGGCCACCCGTACGCCGAGCGCACCCCCAGCCTGCTCTGGTCGGAGCAGACCCGGCGGCGGGCCTGGTCGGTGGGTCGACGCAACGTGGTGGTCGTCGGTGCGCCCTTCGCGTACCTGCTCGACCTGCGCCGCGACGACCCGCCGCCGGCCGCCCGGGAGGGCACCATCTGGTACCCGTTCCACGGTTGGGAGGGCCAGCACGTCAAGGGCGACCACAGGGAGTTGATCGCCCGGATCAGGGACACCGAACCCGGCCCGGTCACCGTCTGCCTCTACTGGCACGAGTACGGCATGCGCCGGGTCCGCCGGCTCTACGAGAACGCCGGTTTCCGGGTGATCTGCCACGGCTACCGGGGGCACTGGTGGCGCGACACCGACCCGCTCTTCCTCGACAAGCAGCTCACCGAGCTGCGCCGGCACGCCCGGGTGGCGTCCAACCGGCTGACCAGCGCCATCTTCTACGGCATCGCCGCCGGTTGTGAACCGGCCGTCTACGGCGACCCGATGATCCTGGCCAAGGAGGACCCCACCTTCGGCGGCACCGCCCGCATCCGCCGGCAGTGGCCGCAGCTGCACGGCGAGACGGTGGACCTGCCGACCGCCGTCGACATCGCCCGCGCCGAGCTGGGCACCGACCACCGCTGCACCCCCGCCGAGCTGCGTGAGCTGCTCGGCTGGGCGCATCCCGCAGGAGGCACGAGTTGACCACTGGAACCACCGCCCCCGTCGTCCTGCCCGGTGGGGAGATGCTGGCCTGGTCCGACCTGCCGGCGCAGCGGCTGGCCGACGGCGGTCCGTTGGGCGCGTTGGCCGCGCGGGTCGTACCCGCCGGGGCCCGGGTCCTGGTGGCCGGACCGCACGATCCGGCGTTGCTGGACCGGCTCACCCACGCGGAGGTCACCTGCCTGCTGCGCAGCCACCCCGACGCGGTGGTGTTGACCGACCGGGCGGCCCGGGTGATCGTCGGCGGGCCGGCCGGACTCGACCCCGCCGACACGTTCGACGTGGTGCTGGCCGGGGCCGGCCTGGACGCCGTCGAGTCGGTGGAGGGCGTCCGGCTGGGCTGGGCGGGGGTGCTGGCCCGGTTGACCGCCGCGCTGCGGCCCGGCGGCACGCTGCTGCTGCGCCTGGACAACCCGTTGGGGGTGTCCCGGCTGGTCGCCACCTCCCCCTGGTACGCCGACCGGGCCGACGCGGCGTGGAGCATCGGCGGGGTGCTGGACGCCGGCCGCCCGGCCAACCGGGAGCAGCTGCGGGACCGGCTCGCCGAGGTGGGCCTGACCGCCGACGCGAGCTACGCCGCGTACCCCGATCCGGGTGCCGCGACGGCGCTGGTCGGCACCGACGCGCTGGACCGGTCACCCACCTCGGGGTTGCTCGACGCGGTGCTGCACGGGGCCTGCGCCGGTGGGTTCGCCGGCGGCGCGGTGCTCCAGGACCCGGCCCGGCTGGCGGTCGACGCGCTGCACGCCGGGCTCGGCGCGACACTGGCCCCGGGCTGGCTGACGCTGGCCCGCCGCCCCGGCCCCGCCGCACCCACCGCCGGGCCGCTGCCGGTGCTGCTGGTGCAGACCGGGCCGCCCGGGGTGGGGGTGGTCGAGGTGTCCGACGGGCCGGACGGCTGGCACTGGGCGGTCACCGGCGGCGGGGCCGACCGGACCCGGCCGGCGCCCTTCGCCAGCCGGGAGGCCGCCCACCGGGACCCGGCCGCGCTCACCGGCCCGGTGACGCCGGGGCGGCTGCTGCGGACCCTGCTGCTCGACGGCTGCCTGCGGCGCGACCTGGACGCCCTACGCCGGTTGCTGCGCGGATACGCCGGGTGGCTCGCCGGGCAGGCCGACCCGGACGGACGGCTCACCGGCGCGGTCGCGCTCGCCGACCCGGACACCGTGGTCGTCGACGGGGACACCTTCGCGGTGCTCGACCCGAGCTGGCAGGCCAGCGAGCCGCTGCCCCTCGAGGTGGTGCTGGCCCGGGGGCTGTGGCGGTTCGCGGTCACCCTGCTCACCGGCGGCTACGCCCACCCGTGGCCGTCCACCCTGGACGTCGCCGGGCTGACCGTGGTGCTCGGTGGAGTCGGCGGGCACGATCTGGACCGGGCCACCGTGGACGCCGCCGTGCAGACCGAGGCGGCGGTCACCGCCGCCCTGCGCGGCCTGGACGCCGACGGGCGCGGGGCGCTCGCCACCGAACTGCGGGCGGTCACCCCCACCGACCCGCCCGCCGGGCCGCGCAGCTACCAGCAGATGCGGGAAGCCTGGGTACGCCAGCGGGAGGAGCTGACCCGGCTGGCGGCCCTGCTGAAGTGGACCGAGGAGCTGCTCACCTCGCGGGAACGGGCGCTACGTCGCGCCGACGCCACGATCAACCTGCTCAGTGGCTCGCTCAGCTACCGGGTGGGCCGGCTGGCCATCACCCCGGCCCGGCTGGCCAAGCGGGGTGCCCGGGCGGCGAAACGGCGGGCCCGTGAGGCGCTCGGCCCCAAGCCGCCGGAGGAGCAGCAGTGACCGCCCCGCACACCCCGCCGACGGGCCGACCCGGCGGCACCGGCATGGCGGCGGGCCGGCCCGGCGTCCCGGCGACGGGCCGGCCCGGCGTCCCGGCGACGGGCCGGCCCGGCGTCCCGGCGACGGGCCGGCCCGGCCACGCCGACCTCGGCGGACCCGACGCGGTCGCACCGGTCGGCTCCGACCTGCGGATCGTCGGGATCGTGCAGGCCCGGATGGGCTCGTCGCGGCTGCCCGGCAAGGTGCTGCGCCCGCTGGCCGGGCGCAGCGTGCTCGGCCGGGTGGTCCGGGCCGCCCGGGACAGCGGGGTCCTCGCCGACCTGGTGGTCGCCACCAGTGTCGACCCGGTCGACGACGCGGTGGTCGCCGAGTGCGCGCGGCTCGACGTGCCGGTGCACCGGGGACCGGTGGACGACGTGCTGAGCCGGTTCGTCGGCGCACTCGACGCCCACCCCGGCGACGCCGTCATGCGGTTCACCGCGGACTGCCCGCTGCTCGACCCGGAGATCGTCTCCCTGGTGGCGGCGGTCTACCGGGCCGTCCCCGGGCTCGACTACGCCAGCACCTCGATCGCCCGTACCCTGCCCCGGGGGTTGGACGTGGAGATCATCCGGGCGGACGCGCTGCGTACCCTGGACCGGCTCGCCGTCGACCACCACCGGGTGCACGTCACCTCCTGGGCGTACGCCCATCCGGAGCTGTTCCGGGTGCTCGGGGTGACCCTCACCCCGGACCGGTCGACGCTGCGGCTCACCCTCGACACCGACCAGGACTGGGCGCTGGTCAGCGCGGTCGTCGACCACTTCGGCGACGTCAGCGTGCCGCTGGCGAAACTCGCCGACTGGTTGGACGGGCGGCCCGACCTGCGTACCCTCAACTCCTCGGTACGCCAGAAGCGGCTGGAGGAGTCCTGAAGCCACCACGGATCGGGTTGCGCTGCGACGCCGGCCCGCACACCGGCGTCGGGCACCTGGTGCGCTGCCTGGCCCTCGGCGAGGAGTTCCTGGCCCGGGGTGCCCGGGTCGAGCTGTTCGGGACCGTCGAGCGGGTCGGTTGGGCCGCCGACCGACTGACCGCGCGCGGCATCCCGGTCCACCCCGGTCCGGTCACCCCCGCCGGGCTGGTCGAGGCGGCCCGCGCGCACGCCCTGGACGCGCTGGTGCTCGACTCGTACGAGCTGGACCCGGCGGGGGCCGGGGCGCTGCGGGCGGCCGGGGTGGTCACCCTGGCCATCGTCGACGGCGACACCCGGGGTCAGGACGCCGACCTCTACCTGGACCAGAACTTCGGCGCGGACACCGCCGGCCCGCACGGCACCGCCGGCACGGACACCGCCAGCCCGCACGGCACCACCGGCACGGGCACCGGCGGCGGCCGGTTGCTGGCCGGGGTGCGGTACGCGCTGCTGCGCGACGCGGTGACCGCCGCCCGGCCGCCGGCCCCACCGCCGGCCCCACCGACGGACCGCCCCCGGGTGCTGGCCTTCTTCGGCGGCACCGACGCCGTCGGGGCGGCCCCGGTGCTGGCCCGGGTGCTGCTCGGCACCGGCCACCCGATGGAACTGACGGTGGTGGTCGGGCGGCCGGAGATCGAGGCCGAGCTGACGCGGGTCGCCACCGGTCGGGGGCAGGCGCTGCACCTCCTCGCGCCCACCGACACGTTGCCCACGCTGATCGGCGCGGCCGACCTGGTGGTCAGCGCCGCCGGCACCTCCACCTGGGAACTGTGCTGTCTGGGTGCGCCCGCCGCGCTGGTCTGCGTGGTGGACAACCAGCGTGAGGCGTACCGCCGGGTGGTGGCGCACCGGCTCGCCGCCGGCCTCGGTGAACTGCCGGACCTGGTCGCGCCGGGGCTGGCCGGCCGGGCCGCGCGGGCCGACGCGGGCCGCACGCTGCGCGCCCTGCTGGCGTCCCCGCAGCGTCGGGCGGCGCTCGCGGCCCGCGCCTGGGCCACCGTCGACGGGCGCGGCCGGGCCCGGGTGGCCGACGCCGTCCTCACCCGGATCGCCGATCGTACGGGTGTACTAAACCCCTGATAGGGTGCCGGGTATGTCGCAGGCCGCCTACCAACCGTCGATGCTCGACCTCACCGACACCGACCCGACGCTGACCCCGCTGGCCGGGATGCGCCGCCGGGTGCTCACCCGGGGCGCGTGGGTCGACCACCTGCCGGGCTGGGTGCGCGGCTCGGACACGGTCCTCGACGCCCTGCGCACCGGGGTGCCCTGGCGGGCCGAACGCCGCACTATGTACGACACCGAGGTCGACGTCCCCCGCCTGCTCTGCTGGTACGGCCCCGACCGCCCGCTGCCGCACCCGCTGCTCACCGCGGCCCGCACGGCGCTGAGCCGGCACTACGCCGCCGAGCTGGGCGAGCCGTTCGTCACCGCCGGCATGTGCCTCTACCGCGACGGGCGGGACAGCGTCGCCTGGCACGGCGACACCATCGGCCGCTCCGCGCACACCGACACGATGGTGGCGATCGTGTCGTTCGGCTCGCCCCGCCCGCTGCTGCTACGCCCCCGGGGCGGCGGCGACACGCTACGTTTCCCGCTCGGCCACGGCGACCTGGTGGTGATGGGCGGTTCCTGCCAGCGCACCTGGGAGCACGCCGTGCCCAAGACCACCCGCCCGGTCGGCCCCCGGGTCAGCGTCCAGTTCCGCCCGGTCGACGTCGCCTGACGCCGACCGGGCGACCGGCCGTCAGCCCTCACGACGGCCGGGCCGGACTCAGTCGCGTTCGATGAGGTGACCGACGACGGTCGGGCCGAGCATGACGGCGAAGCCGGACCCGTCGCGGCGCGGATCGGCCGGCGGCAGCTCCACCGGGTCACCGGTCGCCGTCGCGCCCACCGGCCGCGCCCCGATCCAGGCCACCACCAGGTCCGTCTCCCCCTTGAGGAAGCGCTGCGCCCGCACCCCGGCGGTCGCCCTGCCCTTCGCCGGGTACGACGCGAACGGCGTCACCTTGACCGTGGCCCCGGTGGAGGTGACCACCATCGGCTCCCCGTGGGCGGCGTCGTCGGTGCGGATCGCGCCGAAGAACACCACCCGGGCACCCGCCGGCAGGTTGATCCCGGCCATCCCGCCACCCTTGGGCCCCTGCGGGCGGATCAGCGTGGCGGCGAACCGCAGCAGGGCCGCCTCGCTGGTGACGAAGGCCAGCGTCTCGGTGTCGTCGGCCAGCCAGGTCGCCCCCACCACCTCGTCGCCCGTGCGCAACGAGATCACCTCGAACTCGTCCGAGCGGACCGGCCACTCCGGGGCGCAGACCTTGACCACACCCTGCCGGGTGCCCAGCGCCAGCCCCGGGGAGCCCTGCGCGGTGGGGCCGAGCGGGGCCAGACCGATCACCGTCTCCCCCGCCGCCAGCGGGACGATCTCGGCGGCGGCCATACCACCACGCAGCGACACCGTGCCGGCCTGCTCGGGCAGCACCGGCAGCGGCAACACGTCGACCTTGAAGGCCCGGCCGGCGCTGGTGACCAGGAGCACCCGCCCCCGGGCCGTGGTGTGCACGACCGCGCGTACGGTGTCGTGTTTGACCCGGCCGTTGCGGCGACGCCCCTCGGACGCCTCCTCCGACTCGGCCGCGGTGCGGGCGACCAGCCCGGTCGCCGAGAGGATCACCTGACACGGGTCGTCGGCCACCTCCAGCGGCCCGGCCGGCACCGACGCGGCGAGCACCTCCTTGAGGTCCCCGTCGACCAGGGTGGTCCGCCGCGACGCGGAGAACTGCTTCACCACGGCGGCCAACTCGTCGGAGACGACCTTGCGGAGCACCTTCGGGTCGTCGAGGATCTTGGACAGCTCGGCGATCTCCCCGCGCAGCTTCTCCTGCTCGGCCTCCAGCTCGATCCGGTCGTACTTGGTCAACCGGCGCAGCGGGGTGTCGAGGATGTAGGTCGCCTGGATCTCGGAGAGCTTGAACTTCTGCATCAGGCCGTCCTTGGCGGCCTGGGCGTCCTCGCTGGCCCGGATCAGCTTGACCACCCGGTCGATGTCGAGCAGGGCGACCAGCAGGCCGTCGACCAGGTGCAGCCGCTCCTGGCGCTTACGCCGCCGGTACGCGCTGCGCCGGGTCACCACCTCGTAGCGGTGGGCCAGGAACACCTCCAGCAGCGCCTTCAACCCGAGGGTGCGCGGCTGGCCGTCGACCAGCACCAGGTTGTTGATGCCGAAGGACTGCTCCAGCGGGGTGAGCCGGTAGAGGTCGGCCAGCAACGCCTGCGGGTTGACCCCGACCTTGCACTCGACGACCAGCCGGGTGCCGCTCTCCCGGTCGGTGAGGTCCTTGACGTCGGCGATGCCGGTGAGCCGCTTGGTCTTGTTCACCTCGTTGGTGATCGCCGCGATGACCTTCTCCGCGCCGACGCCGTAGGGCAACTCGACCACGGTGATCGCCTGCCGCCCCCGGCTGCCCTCCAGCGGGCCGATCTCGACCCGGCCGCGCATCCGCACCACACCGCGCCCGGTCTCGTACGCCCGGCGCACCTCGTCCAGGCCGAGTAGCAGGCCACCGGTGGGCAGGTCGGGGCCGGGGACGAACTCCATCAACCGGTCGAGGTCGGCGTCCGGGTGGTTGATCAGCCAGCGGGCGGCGGAGACCACCTCGCCGAGGTGGTGCGGGATCATGTTGGTCGCCATCCCGACCGCGATCCCGGACGCGCCGTTGACCAGCAGGTTGGGGAAGGCGGCGGGCAGCACGGTCGGCTGGGTCAGTGAGCCGTCGTAGTTGGGCTCGACGTCGACGGTGTCCTCGCCCAGCTCCCCGACCAGCAGCATCGCCTCCCGGGAGAGCCGGGCCTCGGTGTAACGCGCCGCGGCCGGGCCGTCGTCGGGGCTACCAAAATTTCCGTGCCCGTCGATGAGTGGCGCGTTGAGCGAGAAGTCCTGGGCGAGCCGGACCATCGCGTCATAGATCGCGGTGTCGCCGTGCGGGTGGTACTTGCCCATGACGTCGCCGACGATCCGGGCCGACTTCACGTGCCCCCGGTCGGGGCGGTGGCCCTGCTCGTGCATCGACCACAGGATGCGGCGGTGCACCGGCTTCAAACCGTCGCGGGCGTCGGGCAGGGCGCGGGAGTGGATGACCGAGAAGGCGTACTCCAGGTAGGAGTCGGAGACCTCGGTGACCAGCGGGTTGTCGAAGACCCGCGCGCCGGCCTGGTCGAAGGCGGACAGATCCACCTTGGCGCGGTCGTCCTTACGGCGTGCCATCGTTCAGCTCTCTTCCGGGGGTACGGCGGCCACGGTGCTGGTCATGCGTCGATCGCGTCCCGGTCGACCCGGTCGGAGGAGTCGATGAGCCAGTTGCGGCGCGGCTCGACCTTCTCGCCCATCAGCAGTTCGAGGATGCGCTCGGCGGCGTCGACGTCGTCGAGGGTGATCCGGCGGACCGCCCGGGTGGCGGGGTTCATCGTGGTGTCCCACAACTCGTCGGCGTCCATCTCACCGAGGCCCTTGAAGCGCGGGATCGGGGTGACGATCTGCTTGCCGGCCTTCTCCAGCTTGCGGACCGTCGCCTCCATCTCGGCCTGGGTGTAGGTGTAGGTGGTCTGCGGGCTGCGCCCCTTGGTGGTGATCTTGTGTAGCGGTGGCATCGCGGCGAAGAGCCGGCCGGCCTCGATCAGCGGTCGCATGTAGCGGGCGAAGAGGGTGATCAGCAGGGTCCGGATGTGCGCGCCGTCCACGTCGGCGTCCGCCATGATCAGCACCCGGCCGTAGCGCAACGACGACAGGTCGAAGGTACGCCCCGAGCCGGCCCCGAGCACCTGCACGATCGCCGCGCACTCGGCGTTGTCCAGCACCTGCTGGAGGTTGGCCTTCTGCACGTTGAGAATCTTGCCGCGAATCGGCAGTAGCGCCTGATACTCGGCAGAACGGGCAAGTCGCCCTGTTCCGAGGGCGCTGTCCCCTTCCACGATAAATAATTCACTTCTGTCGATGCCTGCGGCGCGGCAGTCGACGAGTTTGGCGGGCATCGACGCGCCCTCCAGGGCGGTCTTGCGCCGGGCGGCGTCCTTCTGCTGCTTCTGGGTCAGCCGCACCCGGGCCGCGTCGACGATCTTCTGGAGCACCGTGCGCGCCTCGGCCTTGCTGCGTTTGTCCTCCAGCCACGCCTTGACGTGCTGCTCGACCAGGGTCTGGAGCACCTTGGTGATGCCGGCGGTGGAGAGCTCGTCCTTGGTCTGCGAGGTGAACTGCGGCTCCGGGATGCGGACGTGCAGCACCGCCGTCATCCCCTCCAGGACGTCGTCCAGGGTGGGCGGGTCCTCCTTGGGCTTGAGCAGCCCCCGGGTGTTGCGGACGGCATCGGCCAGGGTCCGGGTCAGCGCCCGCTCGAACCCCTTGCGGTGGGTGCCGCCGTGGGCGTTGCGGATGGTGTTGGTGAAGCACTCGACGGTGCGCTCGTAGCCGGTGCCCCACCGGAAGGCGATCTCCACCTCGGCCCGGCGCTGCACGTTGGACTGCATCACGCCGTTGGCGTCGGCGGCGTTCTCCCGGTAGGTCCCCTCGCCGGTGACCAGCAGGGTGCCGGAGACCGGGCGGTCGCCGGCCGGAGCCAGGAACTCCACCATGTCGGTGAGCCCGTTGGGGAAGTGGAAGCGCTCCTCGACCGGCTCCTCGACGGTCTCGTCGCGCAGCCGGTAGTCGACCCCGGGGACCAGGAAGGCGGTGTTGCGCAGCTTCATCCGGACGGCCTCGACGTCGAGGCGGGCGCCGGTCTCGAAGTAGCGGGCGTCGTGCCAGTAGCGGATCGAGGTGCCGGTGCGCTGGCCGCGCTTCATCGACCCGACGACCTGCAGGCCGGGCCCGGCGGTGAACGGGGCGTCCGGGCCGTCACCGGCGAAGACCCCGGGCACCCCGTGCCGGAACGACATCGCGTGCACCTTGCCGCCGCGTCGGACGGTCACGTCGAACCGGCGGGACAGCGCGTTGACCGCGGAGGCGCCCACGCCGTGCAGACCGCCTGAGGTCTTGTAACCGGAGCCGCCGAACTTGCCACCGGCGTGCAGCCGGGTGAGCACCAGCTCGACCCCGGAGATGCCGGACTTGGCGTGCACGTCGGTGGGGATGCCCCGGCCGTCGTCGTCGACCTGCACCGAGCCGTCGGCGTGCAGGATCACCTCGACCGTACGGGCATGACCGGCGACACCCTCGTCGGTGGAGTTGTCGAGGATCTCGTTGACGAGGTGACCCACGCCACGACTGTCGGTGGAGCCGATGTACATGCCGGGACGCTTGCGGACGGCGTCCAGGCCCTCCAGGTGGGTGAGGTCGTCTGCCCCGTAGAGGGTCTCAGGCTGTGCGGTCAACTGGTCGTACTCCCCGGTCTCGGCGGTGTGGTGCCGCTCACCGTCTCGATCTCTCCACGCGCGGCGTGCCGCAGCGAGCGTAGCCGTACGCCCCGACAGCGGCGTGCAGCCCCACGTCGGACGGCGTCGCGCGTCTGCCGGGCACAACGCCGCCGACCGTCGGGGCCTTCCCCGGCCGGGTGGACGGGACCCGGAAACGACCATTTCCGTGATTCGACGATCATGTTAAGAGGCATTGACGCCCATCTCGCCAAGTGATCTGATCCGGCCCAGCAGGATCTTTCACATTTGCATGGACAGATGGGGGACGTCATGTCCAGGTTCCGTCGGAGCGCCCTCGCGGCACTCCTCACCGTCGCCACGGCCGCCCTGCCGGTCGCCGTCGGCTCCGCCGCACCGGCCGCCGCCGCCCTGCCCACCGCCGCCGTCGCCCTCGGCGACAGCTTCATCAGCGGCGAGGGTGCCGGGGCGTACGCGCCGGTGACCGACCTCAACGGGGTGGCCCAGCCCTTCCCGGGCTGGTCGGCACCGAACAACAACGCCTACTTCTGCCACCGATCACCCAACGCCTCACTGTTCAAGGCGGACCTGCCGGGGATCACCGACCGGTTCAACCTGGCCTGCTCCGGCGGCCAGCCGTACGACATCGCCAACGCCTCGGCCAGCCGGACCAAGGGCCGGCAGGTCGCCGCCCAGCTCGACCAGTTGCGCGCGGTCGGGCAGACCCACGACATCGACCTGGTGCTGGTCGGCCTCGGCTCGAACAACAGCTCGTTCACGTTCGGCAGCGTCGCCGAGAAGTGCGCGAACCGGTTCATCGCCGACGCCTGGACCGGGTGGTGGGAGTTCTGGGCGTACCTGGGCGGTCCGGTGGAGCAGGAGCCCTGCTCGGACGCCGACCTGGCCACCTCCGCCCAGGTCGCCGCCGCGACGGCGGAGACCACGGCGGCGGTCCGGCAGATCCTCACCACGCTGGACCAGATCGACGCCGACGGCCAGCACCGGATCGTCTTCCAGGACTACACCAACCCGCTGCCGCCGGAGCTGGCCTCGACCTACTGGGAGGAGGACAGCCGGGACGACACCCGGGACAAGTTCCGTGACCTGGGCGCCGAGCGGTACGCCGCCGGTTGCCCGATCCACCGGGCCAGCCTCGCCCCCGGCCAGCGTTTCTCGCAGGGCCTGGGCACCCTGGTCAGCTCGGTGCGCAACACGCTGTCCGCCGAGTTCCCCTCCGCCGACCTGGTCTACCTCAACGTACAGCGGGCCTTTGACGGGGCCCGGCTGTGCGAGTCGGCGGGCAGCCCCGGCAACGCGCTGGCCACCCCGATCCGGCTCCAGGACGGCACCTCGGGAGTCTTCGTGACCAGCCTGTCCGGCTACGACAAGCTGGACATCCAGCGGATCGCGAACACCTGCGGGACGTACTTCCAGACCTGCCAGGAGTCCTGGCACCCGAGCGCGGCCGGGCACCAGGTTCTGGGTCGGTGCCTGACCGGCGCGGCGGCGACGGCGGCCCGTACGGTCGCCTGCGTCCGGTCGACGGACGGCACGGTCCGGGTCAGCTGAACCGGTGGCCGGTGGGAGCGGGCGGTCGAGCCGCTCCCACCGGCCACACCGCTCCCACCGGCCACAGCGCCGGCACCGCACCCCTCCACCCCGCCCGGGACCCGCGCCGCACCCGGCTGCCGAACGGGCCGCTCAGCTCGCCTACGAATCGGCCGCGCAGCTCGCCCCACCGACCGGGCCGCTCAGCTTGCCCCGCGCCGGCCGGGTGCGGGGGCACGGGGGGCGCGACGCGGGTTCAGGTCGCCGTCGGAGCGGGCGGGGCGAGGCTGAGCAGCAGGGCGGTCGGCGAGGCGTCGACCAGGTCGCCCAGCGGCACCTCGTCGAGGACGGCGAGGAAGGCCGCCTGGGCGCGGCGGAGCTGGACCCGCAGGCGGCAGCCGGCGCGCAGGGCGCAGCCGGACTCCTCGCAGGAGACCACCTCACCCTCCCCCTCGAAGGCGCGTACGACCCGGCCGACGGTGATCCGCTCGGCCCCCTCGGCGAAGGCCACCCCACCGGAGCGGCCCCGCACGGTGACCAGCACGCCCGCGCGCTGCAACCGTTGCACCACCTTGGCCACGTGGCTGCGGGGCAGGTCCAGCCGGTCGGCCAGCTCGTCGACGGTGGTCCGGGTCGACGCGGGGGCGGTGAGCATGGCGATCCGCAGGGCCATGTCGGTCGACCGGTTGAGCTTCACCGTCCGACCCTAACCAGGGCCGTCGGCGGCGGACAGGGGCGGACGGCCGGAACCGCCGCGTCCACGGACCCGGGACCTTCGGCCCTTAAGAAGACTCTGAGATTCCTGTTTAAGTGTCCTCTGTAGCCGAACAGCAAGGAGGAGCCGTGCTCTCGGAGTCGTCAGCCGCCGTCGTCACCGCCACCCTGCCCGTGGTCCGGGCCCATGCCGACCAGATCACCGGCCGCTCCTACGCCCGGATGTTCACCGCCCACCCGGAACTGCTGAACCTGTTCAACCGGGGAAACCAGGCGACCGGACGTCAGCAGGCGGCCCTGGCCGCCTCCGTCGTCGCGTACGCCGGGCACCTCACCGGTGCCGACACGACAGGGTGGACGGCGATCCTGGACCGGATCGCGCACAAACACGCCTCGCTCGGCATCACTCCCGCCCAGTACCCGCTGGTGGGTCGGCACCTGCTGGCCGCCGTCGGCGAGGTGCTCGGCGCGGCGGTCACCCCGCAGGTCGCCGCCGCCTGGGACGAGGTGTACTGGCTGATGGCCTGCGAACTCGTCGCCCGGGAGGCCCGCCTCTACACGGTCTCCGGGTTGGCCGGGGACGGCGCGGTGTGGCGCGACTGGCGGGTCGGCGGGGTGACCCCGGAAGCCACCGACGTCGTCTCGATCGCCCTCGTCCCGGCCGACGGCGGCCCGGTGCCGGGCTTCGTCCCCGGGCAGTACGTCTCGGTCGCGGTGGACCTCGGCGGCGGGCTCGGCCAGCAGATCCGTCAGTACAGCCTCTCCGGCCGCCCCGCCGACGACCACTGGCGGATCACCGTGAAACGGGTCCGGGGCACCGGGGACGCCCCGGACGGTCTGGTCTCCAGCTTCCTGCACGAACGCGTCGCCCCCGGCGACATTTTGCGACTGAGCCCACCCTTCGGTGAGGTCAGCGCGGTCGCCGGGGACGGGCCACTGCTGCTGGTCAGCGCCGGGATCGGCCTCACCCCGGCGATGTCGGCCCTGGAGCACCTGGCGGCCACCGCACCGGACCGGCCGGTGGTGCTGGCCCACGCCGACCGGGACGCCGCCGCCCACGCCCACCGGGCCGACCTGCTCGCGCTGCACGCCCGGCTGCCCCGGCTGCGCCTGCGGCTCTGGTACGAGCAGGGCACCGCCGGGGACGACACCCCGCCACTGGTCGCCGAGGTGTCCCGGGGCCTGATCGAGCCGGAACTGATCCCCCTCTCCCCGGACGCGCACGTGCACCTCTGCGGACCGCTGCCGTTCATGAACCAGGTCCGGGGCGACCTGCTGCGTCGGGGCGTACCGGCGGAGCGGATCGGCTACGAGGTCTTCGGCCCGGGGATGCTGCCCGAGCCGAGGTGAACGGTCCTCCCCACCACGGCCGTCCGGCGGACCGGGCCCCGCCCGACCACCGGCACACGCAGGGCGGTCGGGCCGGTACGGAAAGTTGATGTTTATCGCCTCCGCGCTGGGCAACTGGTTCGGGCATGCAGGGCGGTGCGCGACGTCCGGGCATCGGCTCCTGACCGGCGGCCGGGTGCCCGCCGATCGCCCGGTGCGCGGGACCCGGTGACGACGACCGGGGCCCGGCGTGACCGGGGCCGCCTCGCCGGCGACCGGCCCACGGAGGAGGAAGCATGCGCATCGCGTTGGTCTCGGGGCACGCCAGCCCGCTCGCCGCCACCGGACAGCACACCGGTGCGCAGCACCTGCACGTCGCCGAGCAGGCGGCGGCGCTGGCCGCCGAGGGCCACGAGGTGCGGGTCTACACCCGGCGGGACTCCCCCACCCCACCCGACACCGTGTCGACCGACACCGGGTACCAGGTGTGGCACGTGCCGGCCGGCCCCGCCCGGGAGGTGCCGACCGACGAACTCCTGCCGCACCTGGGCGAGTTCGGCCGCTGGTTGGCCGAGCACTGGCAGCACGGCGGCTGGCGGCCGGACGTGGCGCACGCCCACTTCTGGCTGAGCGGCCTGGCCACCCTGCACGCCGGACGCCGTACCAACACCCCGGTGGTGCTGACCTACCACGACCTGGGCAGCGCGCACCGACGCCGCTCGGCCGGCCGGGACCCCGGACCCCGGGGTCGGATCGGCTACGAACGCGCCCTCGGGCGGGCCGCCGACCGGATCGTCGTCCAGTCGCACGACGAGTTGGGGGAACTGGTCCGCCTCGGGGTACCGCGGTCGAAGCTGACCCTGGTGCCGGCCGGGGTGGACGAGACGGTGTTCGGGCCGGCGGGGCCGGTCGTTCCCCGCGACCCGGCCCGGCCCCGGTTGCTCACCGTCGGGTCGCTGCGCGAACGCAGCGGCTTCCAGGACGTCATCCGGGCGCTGCCCGCGGTGCCGGGGGCCGAGTGCGTGGTGGTCGGTGGGCCCCCCGCCGACCTGCTGCCGGCCGACCCGGTCGCCCGCCGGTTGACCGCGCTCGCCGAGTCCTGCGGGGTCGCCGACCGGGTCCGACTGGTCGGGTCGGTGCCCCGCGACGAGTTGGCCGCCTGGTACCGCTCCGCCGACCTGCTGGTCGCCGCCCCCTGGTACGAGCCGTTCGGTCGTACCCCGTTGGAGGCGATGGCGTGCGGCGTGCCCGTGGTCGGCACGGAGGTCGGGGGGATCGCGGAGAGCGTCGTCGACGGGTTGACCGGGGACCTGGTGCCGCCGCGCGACCCCCGGGCGCTGGGCGGCACGATCCGCCGGCTGCTCGCCGACCGGGTACGCCGCTTCGCGTACGCCACGGCGGCCCTGGACCGGATCCGCGTCCGCTACTCCTTCCGGCACTGGGCGGAGCAGCTCACCGCCGTCTACGCCTCGGTCAGCGGGGTCGGTCAGGTCGCCACGGCAGCCGCCTGACCGCCTCCGCCCCGACCACCCCCCGGGGCGCCGGGAGCGGTCGGGGCGGAGCACCGACCCGTTATTACCGGCCGGTAGGATGAGTCGGTGAGCGGGGACGTGGCATACACGCAGGAGTTCGTCGACGTCGACGGGGCCCGGATCGGCATCCAGGTCTACCCGGAGCCCGTGGGGGCGCCCGGCGGCCCGGCGGTGGTGATCTGGCCGGCGATGGGGGTCCGGGCCCGGTACTACCGCCCGTTCGCCACCGCGCTGCACGACGCCGGCCTGGCCGTGACCGTCGCCGACCTGCGCGGCACCGGCGTCAGCACGCCCCCGCCGTCCCGGACCTGCCGGTACGGCTACCGCGAGCTGGCCACCGACGTCGGCGTGGTCCTCGACGCGCTGAAGCCCCGGCTGGACGGCCGTCCCACGCTGCTGCTCGGGCACTCCCTCGGCGGGCAGGCCGCCCTGCTGCACCTGGCACTGCACGGCACGGACCGGGTCGACGGGCTCGCCCTGCTCGCCGTCGGTGTCCCGTACTGGCGCAGCTATCCGGGTCTGCGGCGCTACGGCGTGCTGCCGTACTCCCAGGGGATCTCGGCGGTGGCCGGGGCCCTCGGGGTCTGGCCGGGCTGGGGGTTCGGCGGCCGGCAGGCGCGGGGGGTGATCCGGGACTGGGCACGCACCGCCCGGACCGGCCGCTTCCCCACCCTCGACGGGGTGGACGGCGAGGCGGCCGTGGGCCGGTTGTCCCTGCCGGTGCTGGCGGTCAGCGTGGACGACGACCAGTACACCCCGCACCCGGTCGTCGACCACCTCTGCGCCAAGCTCACCGCCGCACCGGTCACCCGGCACCGGTACACGGTGGCCGAGGCGGGGGCTGCGCTGGACCACTTCCGCTGGGTGCGGGCCGGGTTGCCGCTGACCCGGCGGGTCGCCGACTTCGCCGCCGGGCTGCCGCGCCGCTGATCCCCCGCCTGGCCGCGAGCCGGGCGCGTAGCCGCCGCCGGGGCGGGTATGCCGCTGCGCCCGCACACGGTGGAGGGGGATCAGATGTCTGAACGACACACCGCACTACGCTCGATGCACGACCTGGGCCTGGCGGCCTGGTTCGGTGGCTCCCTGATGGGAGCGCTGGGCGTCAACGGAGCGGCGGCACGGATCAGCGACTCGACCCAACGGCTCCCGGTGGCCTCGGCCGGTTGGTCGCGGTGGACCCCGGTCAACGCGGCGGCGATCGGCGCGCACCTGGCCGGCGCGGTGGGCGAACTGGCCACCGAGAGCCCCCGGATGATGGCCCAGTCCGGGGTGGGACGGATGAGCGCGGTGAAGACGGCGCTGACCGTCAGCGCGCTCGCGGTGACCGGCTACAGCCGGTTGATCGGGATGAAGTTGCAGAACGCCGGCAACCCGCCGGTCTCGGGGACCACCGAGCCCAACTACCAGACACCCGCCGAGGTGGCGCACCGGCAGCGGCAGATGAAGGTCCTCCAGTGGACCATTCCGGCGTTGACCGGGGCACTGGTGGTGGTCACCGCGTACATGGGTGAGCAACAGAAGCCCGGCCAGGTGTTCCGGGGGATGCTCGGTCGCGCCGGTGGGCTGATGGGCGCCCCGATGACGATGGGCCGGCTGGCCGCGACGGGGGCCCGCCGCAGGATGGCGATGGCCAGCTGACCGTCGGGCCGGGACCGGCCGGTGCGGGGCCCGCCGTCGACAGCACGACGGCGGGCCCCGCACCGGCGGGTCGGCTACCCGACCCGCCCGCCGACCGTCCTGGCCCGGTCGCCCGGCCCGACGGCACGTCGCGTGGTGGACGGCCCGGGACACACCCGAGGGTCGGTGACCGGGGTCAGTGGCCGGCGACGGCCGTCGTGGGGGTCACCCCGAGCAGCTCCGCCAGCCGGGCGGCGTCCCGCTGGGCCTGCCCCGCGCAGCAGTTGTTGAACAGCACGTGCAGCTCCCCGGACCGGGCGGCCAGGTCGGTGAGCAGGTCGGCCCAGCGACGTAGTTCGTCGTCGGCGTAGGCGTACCGGAACCGGTCCTCCTTGCTGCCGTGCGCCCAGTGCGCGCTGTGGCCGTGCATCCGGACCAGCACCGGCTCGGCCGTACCCACCATGATCGGCGGCACCGAGGAGGGGTGCCCCTGCGGCATGTCGACGCAGACCAGGCTGAGGTCGTGGTCACGCAGGAAGGTCACCGTCTCGGCCGCCGCGAGGCCGTCGAACCAGGACCCGTGACGCAGCTCCACCGCGACCCGCCACGGCCGGCACCGGTCGGCCAGCTCGACGATCCGCCGCCGGGCGCCCTCCCCCCGCAGCAGCCACGGCGGGAACTGCAACAGCACCGCGCCGAGCCGGTCGGCCGCCGCGAGCGGCTCCAGCGCCGCCCGGAACCGGTCCCACAACGCGTCGTACGTCGCCTCGGGCAGGTCCCGGCGGCGGACCCGGGACGGCCCGGTGGCCGGTCGCAGGTCCCTCGGCAGCACCTGCACCGGGGTCGGGTGTCCGGTGAAGAGGCTGAACGCCTTGACGTCGAAGGTGAAACCCGGTGGTGTGGCCGCCGCCCAGCCGCTGGTGGTCTCCGGCACCGGGACGGCGTAGTACGAGGTGTCCACCTCGACCAGTCCGAACTGCCCGGCGTACCAGCCCAGCCGCTGTGCCGGGGTACGCGCCGACCGGGGATACCAGCCGGAGCGCAGCAGCGTCTGATCCGCCCAGGACGAGGTGCCCACCCTGATCGTTCCCATGTGGTCCAGTGGACCGCCCGCCGACCGGATCGGCAACCGCTGGGTTCCCCGCCGGGTGGCCGCCGGTGGTGGTGACGCCGCAGGGTGCGGGCCGGAAAGTGTCGGAGGGTGGCCCTAGGGTCACCCCGACGACATCGACCACGGAGGGTGACGGGGATGACCACTTCGGAGCGGGTGCTCACCGGTGAACGGGCCGACCTGTTGCAGGCCGTCGGCATGCACCGCGGCTTCCTGCGGCACACCGTGCGCGGGTTGACCGACGCGCAGGCGGCGACCCGCAGCACCGCCAGCGAGTTGTGCCTGGGCGGCCTGATCAAGCACGTGACCATGGTGGAGGCCCGGTGGGCACGGTTCATGGTCGGCGGGGCCGAGGCGATGGAGAGCGAGCCGGTCGACTGGGCCGGCATGTTCCAGATGACCGACGACGACACCCTGGCCGATCTGCTCGCCCGGTACGCCGAGACGGCGGCCCGCACCGACGAGCTGATCACCACCCTCGACCTGGACGCGAGCCATCCACTGCCGGTGGCACCCTGGTTCGAGCCGGGTGCCGCCTGGTCGGTGCGGCGCACCCTGCTGCACGTGATCGGGGAGACCGCCCAGCACGCCGGGCACGCCGACATCATCCGGGAGTCGATCGACGGCGCCAAGACGATGGGCTGAGCCTGGCGCGGGCGGGCCCGTCGTCGCCGTCCGGTGCCGTGTGACGGGGGCCACCTGCGCCCCGCCCGATGTGACGCCCCACACCGGGGTGGCGCTGAGCGACACGAGATGACCGGACACCGCCTCGATCAGGAAACCGCTGAGCGGCTGCTCAGTGGGCCGGGCAATGGGCCGGTGGCGGGCCCCGCGCCGCTCGTGGCGCTGCTGATCGCGATCCGCGCTGCTGCAAACCCGGCTGAGCTGCGCGGGGAGCCGGCGGCGATGTCCGCTTACCGGGCCGCCCGGGCCGGCATGTCGCGGTCGGCACCGCCCGGCCCCACCTCCGCAGACCCGTCCGACCGGCAGAGCGGGTAGTCAACGGTCGGCGGGGACGACCAGCCAACCAGGCGGACAAGGCGAGTAGTCAGCCGCGCGGTCGGCGGGACGACCCGCCAGCCAGCGGACACCCGGCAGCCGGCCGGACAACCGGGCAGGACCGGGACGACCGGGCAGACGGCCCGCTGGCACCGCTGGCGACCAGGGACGGGGCACGGCCGCCAGCGGTGCCAACGGCTGGTAGCTTGCGCCGATGAATCTGCGGCGTCGACGCCTGGCGGTGGCCTTCCGGCTGGCGATCGTGATCAGTGTGCTCGCCGGGATCGTGCTCACCGCCCTCGGCCCCGCCACCGTCACCGGTCTGCTGCCGTACTTCACCATCCAGAGCAACCTGGCGGTCGGGCTCTTCGCCGGGTACGCCGCCTGGCGGGCCGGGCAGTCCCGACCCGAACCGCCCTCCGCGCTCAAGGGCGCGGTGACCCTCTACATCACCATCACCGGCGTGGTCTACCACCTGGTGCTGGCCAACCCGGCCAGCCCGTTCGCGATGGCCCAGCCGGACCGGGGACCCGCCGAGACGGTGGGCAACCAGTTCCTGCACACCGTCGTGCCGTTGCTCGCCCTCGCCGACTGGACGCTGTTCGACGAGCGTGGCCGGCTGCGCCTGCGGTACGCCGCCTGGTGGCTGACCTTCCCGCTGGCGTACCTGGGTTTCGCCCTGGTACGCGGGCTGATCGTGCACCGCTACCCGTACCCGTTCGTCGACGCCGGACAACTCGGCTACGCCGGTGTCACGGTCAGCGCGGTCTTCTTCGCCGTCGCCTTCTGGCTGCTCGGCCTGCTCTTCGTCGGCGTCGACCGGGCCCTGGCCCGGTGGGGCGCGACCCCGCCGCCCGCCCGGGACGCCCCGACACCCGACCCGGACACCCTGACACCCGACCGGGACGCCCCGGCGGAACCGACACCACCGCCACCGGTCAAGCGGTCAGCGTAGCCAGATGCGCCCCCACCGGGTGAGGTCGGCGCACCCGGAGCGGGGGGATCGGCTCAGGGGCGGAGCAGACCCCGCAGGTAGGCGGCCTGGCCGACGTGCTGGAGAGCGTCGGCGACGATGCTGACCAGCCGGACCCCGAGGGTCACCGGCGGGTCCCAGCTCTCGTCGACCACCCGGTCCAGGTCCGTCGGGCGCAGGCCGGCCAGGAACGTGCGGGTCCGCTGCGCCACCGCCCGGTGGTAGTCGACGAGCACCTGGGCGTTTTCCGGTCGGACCGCCGCGACCTGCTCCGCGGTGTGGCCGTAACCGATGTCGGCGGGGTCGGCGGGAAGTCCGAACCGGGCCGCCCGGTCACCGGCGACCCAGAGTTGGTCGACGCCCAGCAGCTCGGCGATCTGCTGGTCCTGGATCCGGGTGAGGTGCCAGACCAGCCAGCCGACCGGGTTGGCCCCGGGGCGGGGAGCCCGGCGCAGCTCGTCGGGGCCGAGCCCGTCCACGGCGGCGTCCACCAGGTCGGGCAGTTGATCGTAGGTCTCGGTCAGCAGGTCGTCGACGTTCACCGGTGCCTCCTCCGCGCTGGGCGTACACCCGACCCGGATACCGCTGACGGACCCCGACAAACCGCCTCGGCGGGCCCGCGTGGGCGCGGGGGCGGCTCAGGCGGGGCGTTCGGGCCGGGTGATGGCCCAACTACGGCCGTCCGGGTCGCGTAGCAGCACCTCACGGGGGGTGCCGTTGGCGGCACTGACCTGCGCGCCGACCGCGACGGCGCGGCGCAGCACGGCATCGGGGTCGGTGGACTCCACGGTCAGCACCGGCAGCCGGGGGGTCGTCGCGGGCAGGTCGGCCCACTCGCTGACGGTGAACCGGTGACCGGCCACGACGAGGTCGGCGGTGAGCACCCGCCCGTCGGCGAGGCACTCCCGTGGGTGCGGGACCGCGCCGAAGACGTGGGCGTAGAACGCGATGGCGTCGGACGCGTCGGTGACCATGAGGTACGGCGCGGCCGGTGGGTGCTCGGAAGTCATGACGTCGGTGCCGCCTTCCCCGTCGACCGGCGACGGATCCGTCTGGATCGACCGTAGGTGGCGCGGCTGGCGCACCGGCACCCTTAACCGACCCCTGAACCGTGCCGGCCGCCGGTGGTGCCCGGCGGCGGGGTCGACGCGCCGACACCCCGGCGGTCGGGGGTGGTGACGGGCCGGCCGCCGCACTAGCGTCGGCGGCACGGGGCCGCACCGCGCCCTGCCGAACTGCCGGAGAGGGCGGGACCGTGTCGCTGCTGGCCGCGATGTCATCGTCGATGGACGACCGCCCGGACCTGGTGCGGGTGGATGACCGGGTGCTGTCCCGGTCCCGGTTGCAGGGGCTGGCCACCGCGGTCGCCGACGACCTGCGCGGCCTGGACCGGGTGGCGGTCGAGGCCACCCCGACGATGGAGACCGTGGTGGGGGTGGTGGGCGCGCTGCGGGCCGGTGCGGCGGTGGTGCCCGTGCCGCCGGACGCGGGACCCCGGGAGCGGGAGCACATCCTGCGCGATTCGGCGGCCCAGGCCCTGCTCGCGCCGGTGGGCGCGGCGGTCGACGGTTCCCCGGGGTCCGGTGCCGGGTTGCCGGTCGTCCCGGTCGACCTGCGCCGGGAGTCGGCGGGTACGCATCCGGAGCCCGCCCCGGAGCGGACCGCCCTGATCCTCTACACGAGCGGGACGACCGGTGCGCCGAAGGGCGCGCTGCTCTCCCGGGCCGCCATCGCCACCTGCCTGGACGGGCTGGCCGACGCCTGGGCGTGGACGCCGGACGACCTGCTGGTGCACGGGCTGCCGCTGTTCCACGTGCACGGGCTGGTACTCGGGGTGCTCGGGCCGTTGCGGATCGGCGGCCGGTTGCACCACGTCGGCCGGCCACGCCCCGAGCGGTACGCGGCGGCCGGTGGGACGCTGTGTTTCGGCGTACCGACGATCTGGGGACGGATCGCCGCGGCACCGGCCGCCGCGCGGACGTTGCGCCGCGCGCGGCTGCTGGTGTCGGGCAGCGCGGCGCTACCCACGGCGGTCTTCGACGGCCTCGCCGGGTTGACCGGGCACCGGGTCGTCGAGCGGTACGGCATGACGGAGACCCTGATCACGGTGAGCGCCCGGGCCGACGGGCCGCGCCGGCCGGGTGCGGTCGGGGTGCCGCTGCCCGGGGTACGCACCCGGATCGTCGACGAGCAGGGCCACGACCTGCCGAGCGACGGTACGGCGATGGGTGAGCTGCTGGTCGCCGGCCCGACCCTGTTCGACGGCTACCTGAACCGGCCGGACGCCGACGCGGCGAGCCGTACCGCCGACGGCTGGTTCCGTACCGGGGACGTCGCCACCGTCGGCCCCGACGGCTGGCACCGCATCGTCGGGCGGGCGAGCACCGACCTGATCAAGAGCGGCGGGTACCGGATCGGGGCGGGTGAGGTGGAGGAGGCGCTGCTGGCCCACCCGGGGGTACGCGAGGCTGCGGTGGTGGGCCTGCCGCACCCGGATCTGGGGCAGCAGGTCACCGCGTACGTGGTCGGCGACGGGGTGACCGGGCCGGAGCTGGTGGACTTCGTCGCCCGGCAACTGTCGGTGCACAAGCGGCCCCGGGAGGTCCGGCTGGTCGACGCCCTGCCCCGCAACGCGCTGGGCAAGGTGCAGAAGAAGCGCCTGCTGGACGGCTGAGGCGTCAGACCTGGATGGGTGCCGGCAGCACCCGCCGCAGCCACGAGTCGGGGCGGGGGCGGGGGCGCCACTCCCGGGGGTAGCCGACGGAGACCTCCTCGAACCGCACCCCGTCGTGCCAGGTCACCCGGGGGATGTGCAGGTGTCCGTAGATCACCGTCCGGGCGTGGAAGCGGCGGTGCCAGTCGGCGGTGAGTTCGGTGCCGCACCACTGGGCGAACTCGGGGTAACGCAGGATGTCGGTGGGCATCCGGACCAGCGGGTAGTGGTTGACCAGGACCTTCGGCACGGTCGGGTCGCAGCCGGCGAGCCGGGTCTCGGTCAGCGCCACCCGGGCCCGGCACCAGGCGTCCCGGCTCGGGTGCGGATCGGGGTGCAGGAACACCTCGTCGGCGCAGACCACCCCGGCGGCGTGGGCGCGGGCCAGCGCCTGTTCCTTACTGGTGACGCCCGGTTCGCGGAACGAGTAGTCGTAACCGACGAACAGCGGTGCCACCAGCAGCGGGCCGTCGGCTCCGGTCCACACCGGGTACTCGTCCTCCGGGGTGCTCACGCCCAGGCTTCGGCAGTGCCGCACGATGGCCTGGTAGCGCTCCTCCCCGCGCAGCCGGACGGGGTCCTGGGAGTGGGTCCACAGCTCGTGGTTGCCGGGGGCCCAGATGACCTTGCCGAACCGTTCGCTGAGCAGCGTCAGCGCCCAGGTGACGTCGGCGAAGAGTTCGGCGACGTCACCGGCGACGATCAGCCAGTCGCCGGCCGCGCGGGGCCAGAGGCTCTCCACGATCTTCCGGTTCTCCGGGTACGCCACGTGCAGGTCACTGACGGCGTAGATGCCGGCGTTCATCGGTGTGTGGTCCCCTCGTTCATCCAGTGCTGCGGGTGCGCGGCTCGACGCCGCTGCCGGCTCGGTGCGGTACGGCGCCGCTACCGGCTCGGTGCGGTACGGCGTCGGGTCGGCCTCGTGCGGGTGGCGGCCGGTGAGGTTCCGGCCCGTGGTCGCGCAGCTACGCCGCCGGGATCGTCCAGGTGTCGCCGGTGTGGAGGAGGTTGGTGAGTTGTTGTTCGGGGGTGTCGGTGGTGGTGTTTTTGGCGGTGGTGATTTGGTGTTGGA
>NZ_JBEZEK010000021.1:0-85607 GCF_040648835.1 Micromonospora sp. NPDC049081
CGGCTACCACCGGCGGGGGGGGCCCGCCCCCGGCGCCCCGCCCCCCCCCGACGGGTAGGGCTGTGGTCAGTCCTCGTCGGACTTCCCGCCACTGAGCCCGGAGGAGATCAGCTCCATCACCGAGGAATCCTGGAGCGTGGTGACGTCACCGAGCGAACGGTTCTCCGCCACGTCCCGCAGCAACCGGCGCATGATCTTGCCGGAGCGGGTCTTCGGCAGCTCCGGCACCAGCATGATCTGCCGGGGCTTGGCGATCGGGCCCAGCGTCTTGGCCACGTGGTTGCGCAGCTCGGTGATCAGCCGCTCGCCCGCCTCACCCGAGATGTCGGTGGTGCCGCGCGGAATGGCGAACGCGACGATCGCCTGCCCGGTCGTCGGGTCGGTCGCGCCGACCACCGCCGCCTCGGCCACCGACGGGTGCGACACCAACGCCGACTCGACCTCGGTGGTGGAGATGTTGTGCCCGGACACCAGCATCACGTCGTCGACCCGGCCGAGCAGCCAGATGTGCCCGTCGTCGTCCTTCTTGGCCCCGTCACCGGCGAAGTACATCCCCTCGAACCGGGACCAGTACGTCTCGATGAACCGGTTGTCGTCACCCCAGATGGTGCGCAGCATCGACGGCCACGGCTCACGCAGCACCAGGTAGCCACCGCCGCCGTTGGGCACCGACTGGCCCTGGTCGTCCACCACGTCGGCGACGACACCGGGCAGCGGGGTCATCGCCGAGCCCGGCTTGGTCGCGGTCACCCCGGGCAGCGGGGAGATCATGATCGCGCCGGTCTCGGTCTGCCACCAGGTGTCCACGATCGGCAGCTCACCCCGACCGACGTGCTGGCGGTACCACATCCACGCCTCCGGGTTGATCGGCTCGCCGACGCTGCCCAGCAGGCGCAGCGACGACAGGTCGAAGCCCGCCGGGATGTCGTCGCCCCACTTCATCATGGTGCGGATCAGCGTCGGCGCGGTGTAGAGGATGCTGACCTTGTACTTGTCGACGATCTCCCAGAACCGGCCCTTGTGCGGGGTGTCCGGGGTGCCCTCGTACATCACCTGGGTGGCGCCGTTGGCCAGCGGCCCGTACACGATGTAGGAGTGCCCGGTGACCCAGCCGATGTCGGCGGTGCACCAGTAGACGTCGGTCTCCGGCTTCAGGTCGAACACCGCGTGCGCCGTCCACGCGGCCTGGGTGAGGTAACCGCCGGTGGTGTGCAGGATGCCCTTCGGGCGGGCGGTGGTGCCGCTGGTGTAGAGGATGAACAGCGGGTGCTCGGCGTCGAACGGCTGCGCGACGTGCTCCGCCGACGCCTGCTCCACCGCCTCGTGCCACCAGTGGTCCTTCGCCGACCAGGCGACCTCCTCGCCGGTGCGCCGGACCACCAGCACGTGCTCGATCGACGGACAGTTCGCCACCGCCTCGTCCACGGTCGGCTTCAACGCCGACGGCTTGCCCCGTCGGTAGCCGCCGTCGGCGGTGATCACCACCTTGGCGCTGGCGTCGGAGATGCGGTTGCTCAGCGCGTCGGCGGAGAAACCGCCGAAGACCACGCTGTGGGTCGCGCCGATCCGGGCGCAGGCCAGCATCGCCACCGCCGCCTCGGGGATCATCGGCAGGTAGATCGCCACCCGGTCACCGGCGACCACCCCCAGGTCGGTCAGCGCGTTCGCCGCCTGGCAGGTCAGCCGGTGCAGGTCGGCGTAGGTGAGGGTGCGGGTGTCGCCCGGCTCGCCCTCCCAGTGGATCGCCACCCGGTCGCCGTTGCCGGCCTCCACGTGCCGGTCCAGGCAGTTGTACGCCACGTTGAGCTGACCGCCGACGAACCACTTCGCGAACGGCGGGTTCGACCAGTCGAGCACCTCGTCCCACGGCCTGGCCCAGGCCAACCGGCCGGCCTGCCGCTCCCAGAAGGCGAGCCGGTCCGCGCCGGCCTCGTCGTACGCGTCGGCGGTGACGTTGGCCTGGGCGGCGAGTGCGGCCGGCGGCGGGAACTGGCGCGTCTCGTTCAGCAGGTTGGCCAAGGCCTCGCTCATGCGGTGACTCCTTCGTCGGGTGACCTGCGTCTCTACCCGGCCGAGGTTAGTCCGGGCAGCTCGGGACCGCGACACCCCCGGTGCCGGCCGGCGCGCTCAGCGGCCGTCCCGGCGCGCTCGACGGCCCACCCGTCCCGACCTGATCAGGATCGGACTCGACGGCCCGGCGGCGGGTGGCGTCCGGCCGGAGTCACCCGGTCGCTAGCGTGGCGGAGTGACCACCGACCCGCTCGCGCCCCTGCTCGCGCTCGCCGACATCGCCCCCGCCGTCGAGCGGGCCCGCGAGCGGGTCGACCAGGCGATGCGGCACCGCGCGCTGCGCCGCCACGGTGGCCAGGTCGTGGCCGAGGTCGGCCTGCGCTGCGCGGTGGCCAGCGCCGCCCTGGAGGGGTACGACCACGAGCGCGAGGCGGTCCGCGCCGGCACCGTCACCGAACCGGTGCTCCAGGGGGCGCTACGGGTGGCCGGGGCGCTGCCCGGGTTGACCGAGCTGTGGCCGAAGGCCCCCCGGCAGGCGCTGGCCCGGCTGCACGTGCTCGCCGCCCGGGACGTGGTCGCCGAGGCAGAGCTGGGGCGTCCGGTCGCCGACCCGGTGGTGGCCGCCCGGCTCGACGGGCTGGCCGGGCTGGTCGCCGGCGGGACGACGGTCTCCCCGCTGGTCCTCGCCGCGGTGGTGCACGGCGAGCTGCTCAACCTGCGGCCCTTCGCCGGCCCGTCCGGGGTGGTCGCCCGCGCCGCCGCCCGGTTGGTGCTGATGTCCCGGGGGTTCGACCCGCGTGGCCTGGTCGCTGTCGACGTCGGCCACCGGGAGCGGGAGCCGGAGTACGTCGGGGCGGCCGGGGCCTTCGCCACCGGCACCCCGGACGGCCTGCGCTCCTGGCTGCGGCACTACCTGAGCGCGGTCGAGGTGGGCGCCGACCAGCTCACCGCCGTCGGCGACGAGATCATCGCCGCCGCCTGACCCGGTGGCCGCCCAGGCGCCCCACCCGACCGCCGCTGCCTGACCCGGGTGGCCGTCCGCGCGCCCTTCCCGACCGCCGCCGTCTGACCCGGGTGGCCGTCCGCGCGCCCCACCCGACCGGTGCCGGGTGCGCGGTCAGTCTCGGCGGGCGGCCCGGTTCACCCGGGAGCGCAGCGCCCGCCGGGCGACCGGTCCGAGGTCGTCGACGATCTCGATGAGCACGGCGAGCTGGTCGAGTGCCGACATCGCCTGCCGCACGCCCGCCCGGTCCACCCCGTCATAGAGTTCCAGCCCGACGAACGCGGCGCAGACGGCCCGGGACAGGCCGGGCACGTCGGCGATCTCGGCGAAGGGTGACCCGGCGAGCAGCCGGCGCAGCACCGACTCGATCTCGTCCACCCAGAGTTGGAGCGCGGCGGCGGTGGGCGCGGCGAGCCGCTCGTCGGTCTGCGCCCCGGCCAGCATCTGGGCCAGGAAGGAGACGTTGCCCAGCTCGCGTTCCTGCTCGTGCAGCTCCTGCCCGACGGTGAGCAGTTCCCGCAGCGAGCCCACCCCGGCCAGCCGGGCCGACCAGTGCGCGAGCCGGTCGGCCGTGCTGGCCCGGCAGGCCGCCGTCAGCAGGTCGTCGACCGTGCCGAAGTGGTAGAAGACCAGCGCCTGGTTCACCCCGGCGGCGGCGGCGATGGTTCGGGCGGACACACCGGCGATGCCGTGCGTACGGATGGCGGTGATGGCGCCGTCCAGGAGGCGCTGCTTGGTGCCGGACATCGTCCTCCTCGTGGGCCCGCCGGATGCGGCGGTGTGATCATCGCATCGGTCACCAGCTGCGCCAGCCAACCGACCCCGGGCAACCGCAGGATCCAGCCGACCACCGCCCACCCGAGGTGCAGGTGCCCGAGGGCGCGGGCGACGGCGGCCACCCCCCGTTCCGGCCGACCGCCGCCGTCGGTGTACTCCGCCCGCCACAGCACCTCCTTCGCGGCGCTGGCGGGACCTGTCCGCAGGCCCACCGGGTGGCGGCGGGTAAGGAAACGCCAGGTCGCGGCACACGGGCCGCAGTCGTCGTCGAGCCACAGCACCGCCGCCGGTCCCGCTTGGTAGGGCCGCCAACGCGGCCACCAGTTGAGGACCTGCCGCCGGTACGCGTGCCACGCCCCGCCGTGCCGGTCGGCCAGGTCGTGTTCCTCGTGCGGTCCGGCCACCGCCACGCTGAAGGCGACCGCCACCACCGCCGCCAGCACCAGCGCGGAACTGCGGGTGAGCGCGGCGGTGAGCAGCACCAGGGCCACCGCGCAGGTCTGCATCGGATTGGCCAGATAGGCGTACGGCCCGGTGGTGACCAGCCGTACGGGCGGGTCCCACGGGTACGGCGTGCCGCCGCCGTGGGTAACGAACTCGCGGACCGCGGCGAGCGCCGGGGCGGCCAGCACCAGCGCCACCTGGGCGAGGAGCAGCAGGACGGGCCGGGGTAGTTCGGTCACCGTCGTCCAGGACCCGTCGCCGACCTCGAAGGCCAGGCTGGGGACGAACCACAGCAGCAGGGCGGTGAAGACCCCGACCTGGAGCAGCGTGCGTGCCGCCAGGTGTCGCCGGTCGGCACACCAGCGGCCGAGCAGTTGCGCCGGCAGGGCCACCACGAGCAGCCCGACCAGCTCCCCGACCAGCCAGTGCGGGCCGAGCCGGACGAGCGGGTGCAGCGCGGGCATGGCCACCGCGTCGATCCAGAGCAGCAGGCCCAGCGCCACCGGCGCCGGGAGGCTCCGGCGCAGCAGCACGGGCAGCGGACCCCAGAGCACGGCCCAGCCGATCCACAGGTCGACCGGCATCCCCCGGTAGCTCCCCCGCACCGGGGCGAACGTGTACCAGCCGGTGCGCCGGGCCACCTCGTCGAGGGCGGCGATGCCGATGCCGGCGGCGAGGAAGGCCAGCAGCGCCGCCGCCCGACCGGCGCGGCTCCGGTCGACCCGGGCGGCGGCGAGCACGGCCAGCAGCGGCACCGCGAGGCTGAGGTAGCGGGCGGCGATCATCGCAGCGTCATCATGTCCAGCAGGTGTCCCGTGCCCGCACCGAGCAGGACCTGCTGGATCGGCCCGAAGTACCAGGAGGGGTCGAGCCCCCGGGTGTAGTCCACCCGGATGCGCACCTCGGTGTGCCGATCGTCGACGGCCCGCCAGCTCACCTCGGCGTGCCGCCAACTGAACCAGCGCGCGGTGATCGAGCTGTCCTCGACGAACCGGAACCCGACCCGCTGCACCCCCACCGTCTCCACCTCGGCGAGCAGGTGACCGCCGGGGCCGTGGGCGCTGCCGTGGTAGCCGAACATCCACCTGTCACCCGGGTCGAGCCCGTCCCCGCTCACCTGGCCGGGCGTGGGCACCCCGAGCAGCCGCAGCGGCACCGACCGGACCGGTACGGGGCGGGGGCCGGCGGCGAGCCGGGCGGCCACCTGGTCGGCCGGCAGGGCCACCGCCCGGACCACCTCGACGGACTGGTCGGGTGCGATCCGGGGTGCCGGTCCGCTGCCCTCCAGCCCCGGCAGGAGCAGCAACGGCACCGCGATGACGGCGTACGGGCGGGAGGCGTCGCGCAGCGCGCGGATCAGGGCGGTGGTCCCGTGGGACACCGCGTAGACCAGGGGGGCGGCGAGGATGACGCAGATCGCCCCCTCGTGCAGCGCGACCGCCGCCAGCAGCAGGGCGACCGTGGTGATCACGAAGACCCGGCCGTGCGCGGTGCGACCGGGCAGCAGGGCGAGTGCGGCGGCGAGGGCCGTCGGGAGCACCACGAACAGCAGGGCGCTGTCAGCCCGCCCGTCGAGCACGGTGGCGACGAACACCATCATGCCGAAGGCCAAGATCAGGCCGGCGAGCACCCAGTTCGCCGCGGTCCGGCGGGGCGGTCGATCCTGCTCGTTCATTGCCACCTCCCGTATTTGAGCATCTGCTCAAAATCGAGCATAGGCTTATTTGAGCGATCGCTCAATCGGGGGTATGCAGGGAAAGTGCTGCGTGGTGGGGTGCCGCTCGTCACTTCGGGTGCGGCTGTTCACACCGGCGGCCTGCGTCGGGCGGTGCGGTCAATGACGGCGGGACCGGCCAGTGTGCCTCGACGGCGAGGGGCGGCCGGGGTGGCGCGGGTCGGTCAGGTCAGCGGGCCGGCGCGGCACGGCTCGCCAGGTGGCCCGGGCTGGCGAGGCCAGGGCTGGTCGGGGCGGGCGGGGTGGCCCGGGTCCTCAGGCGGCCTGTACGGCGCGGGTGCGGCGGTGCCGGCCGTACCAGGCGATGCCGATCGCCACCCCCACGCCGACGCCGAGCGCCGCCGCGGCCACCGGGACCGCCGGGCGCTCCCGCAGCCGCCGGCCCAGCGGGATCGGATGCCGGAACTCCAGCACCGGCCAGGCGTTCTCCACCGCGAGCCGGCGCAACGCCCGGTCCGGATTGACCACGCTCGGATGGCCCACGCACTCCAACAACGGCCGGTCACTGTACGAGTCGGAGTAGGCGTACGAGTCGGCCAGGTCGTAGCCCCGGGCGGCGGCCAACTCGGTGACCGCCTCGACCTTGCTCGGACCGGCCGCGTAGAACTCCACCTCACCGCTGTAGCGGCCGTCCTGCACGCTCATCCGGGTGGCGATCACGTCGGTCACCCCGAGCAACGCGCCGATCGGCCGGACCATCTCCTCGCCCGACGCGGAGACCAGCACGACGTCCCGCCCGGCGGCCTGGTGCTCCTCGATCAGCACGGCGGCCTCGGCGTACACGTAGGGGTTGATCAGCTCGTGGAGGGTCTCCGCGACGATCTGACGGACCTGCTCCACCCGCCAGCCCTTGCAGAGCGCGGCGAGATAATCCCTGGTCCTGGCCATGGTCTGCTCGTCGGTGCCGCCCAGCCGGAACATCAGCTGCGCGTACGCCGACTTCACGACGTCCCGTCGTGTGATCAGCCCGTCCCGGTAGAACGGCCGACCGAATGCCAAGGCGCTCGACTTGGCGATGACGGTCTTGTCCAGATCGAAAAAAGCGGCACTTCGGCCCACGGCGCGCAAGTCTAGTCCGACGATGCGGGGTCGGCGGGTGCCCCGGGGTCAATACCTCACCCGACCTGCGGGAGTACCCGGGACGCGAATGCTCAACGTGACCGCAGTCACACGCTGCGGTAATAATTTCGCAGGGAGTGGGGTCAACACCACTCGACGTGAACAGTCTGCTCGGGCAGACTTGTCCGCACGACAACGATTCACGTCCCCGAAAGCTGACAGACCCTCGGCGGTCGCACCCCCCCGTGACCGCCGGGCCGGTTCGGCTCAACCCCCCCGGAGCCGAACCATTCGACGACCCCCGTCTCCCCCCGACGGGGGTCGTCCCTTTCCGGTGGGAGCGCTCCGCCCGCGAACTGCTGGATCCGCACGCCGATGACCGGCGAACGGGCTAGCGCGCCACCGCCCTCATCGTCGTACGGGCGGGCAGGAAGCAGGCCAGGGCGCGGCCGTGCCGGTCGGTGACCACCCACGGGTGCCCCAGGTACGTCTGCTGGCGGTAGGACCGGCCGGCGTCGAGCACCTTGTACTGCCGTCGTTGGCCCTGGTAGTCGAGCCAGTAGACGACGACCTGCGAACTGCGGGCGTTGACGAACTCGACGTACGTCGAGGCTCCGTTCGAGCTGGACCGCAGGGATTTTTCCTGCCATCCCGGCAACGGCGTCAGTTCGCCCGGTCCGGGCTGGTTCGTCGGCGGCTTCGTGGTGGGGCGGGGCGGGGTCGTCGTCGGGGCGGGCCGGGGTGGGGTGGTCGTCGCGGCCGGGCGGGTCGTCGTACCCGTGGCGGGTTGGTGTGGCTGGCGGGGCGGCGGCGCTACCGGCGCGACCGGGGCGGCGGCGCGGGTGGCGAGTGAGGCCGGCGCGGGCGCGTGTTCGGCGACCGGCGTGGGGCTCTCGACGGCCGCGAGGTCCGGGCGTTCCGCGATCCACGAGGGCGTCATCGGGAGGGCGGCGGCGTCGCGCCGCGGGCCCGACCACAACGGTGACAGGGCGAGAACGAGGCTGGCGACCAGGCCGAATGCCACTCCGGCCAGCAGCAGGGTCCGTCCGATGCCGGCGGGTTCGACGGCGTGGGCGGGCGCCGGCAGTGGGCCGGTCGGTGACCCGGTCGGGGAGGCGTCGATCAGATGCCGGCCGGCCGGGGGGACGAGATAAGGCGGCAGTGTCTGGTGGTGCCGGGGTGCCGGCAGCCAGCCACCGATGCGCAGGGTGGTGGTGGTTTCATCGGGTGAGTCGGCCATGGCCCCGGTTCCGAGAGCGGCGGGTGCCACCTTCGCGGTGGCGTGCGGTCACGATTATTGACGTACGACGCCGTATGCCGTCAATCACTCGGGCGGGGTGAACAGGACATTTTTTCGCGTTCCTTCCCGCACGTCCCCGGGACGGTCGGCGTCGTTCGGCCGCCCCGGCTCACCAGATGGTGTGCTGGCGGTGGCTCCGGTGCTGGTCAGGGACCTCCGGTCGGGTTCTACGGGCGGTCGAACGGGCGGTCGGGGAGGGTCCTGCGGCCAGTCCGCCCACCAACCCGCCGGCCGGCCGGCGGTCATAGCAGATCACCTGCGGTGGCGGGGGCTGTCCACAGGCCGTCCCGTTGTCCACAGGCAAGCCGTCGCGGGCGGCACGCACCGGGGAAGCCGGCGCAGGGTCTGAGCCAGCACCCCCGACCGCTGGAGGCCGTGATGCCACCCCGTACCTCCCTTCCGCCCCACCGACGACTGCCGTTGCTGGTCACCTCCGACGGTGACCTCCTCGACGAGCTGCTGCGGCTCGCCGCAGCGGGCGGCACCGAGGTGGAGGTGGCCGCCGACGCGGCTGCCGCCCGTTCCCGCTGGCTCCCCGCGCCCCTGGTGCTCGTCGGCAGCGACCAGGCCCAGGCCTGCCTGCGGGGTCGGCTGCCCCGCCGGCCCCGCACGGTGCTGGTCGGGCGGTCGGGTGAACTCGACCCGGGCTGGGAGATCGCCGAGCTGATCGGTGCCGAGCACGTCGCCGTCCTGCCCGCCGCCGAGCCATGGCTGGTCGACCGGTTCACCGAGTGCGCGCCGGGCGGCAACCCGGCCGGCCCGGCCCGGATGGTCGCGGTGCTCGGCGGCCGGGGAGGGGCCGGTGCCAGCGTCCTCGCCGGTGGCCTGGCGGTCACCGCCGCCCGCGCCCACCTGCGGACCCTGCTGGTCGACGCGGACCCGCTCGGCGGCGGGCTCGACCTGGTGCTCGGCTGGGAGGAACTGGACGGGCTGCGCTGGCCGTCCCTCACCGACGCCGACGGCCGGGTCGACGCGCCCGCCCTGGTCCGCGCCCTGCCGCACCGGGGTGACCTGGTCGTCCTCTCCTGGGACCGGGGTGAGCCGCTGGCTCTGCCCGCGCAGGCGATGGCCGCAACCGTGGACGCGGCCCGGCGGGGTCGGGACTTCGTCGTGGTCGACCTGCCGCGCCAGCTCGACGACGCCGCCGTGATCGCGTTGCAGGCCGCCGACCAGGCGTACGTGGTGGTGCCGGCGGAGCTGCGGGCCACCGCGGCGGCGGCCCGGGTGGTCGCCGCCGCAGCCCCGCACTGCGCCACCCTGGGAGTGATCGTCCGGGGCCCCGCCCCCGGCCGGTTGCGGGCGACCGAGGTGGCTCGGGCCCTGGGGCTCCCGCTGGCCGGGACGCTGCGCCCCGAACCGGCGCTGTGCCGGGGGCTGGAACGCGGTGAGGCACCGGCCGCCGCCGGCCGTGGCCCCCTCGCCGCGCTCTGCCGCCGACTGGTCACCGAGCTGACCGGGCTGCCCGTGCCGGGTGCGGCATGACCGACCGGTCCGACGGGTTCGCCGCCCGGGTCCGACAACGGATGGCCGAAGCGGCGACCCCGGTCACCCCGGCGGCGATCGTCTCCGCCGTACGTGCCGAACCGTCCGCCGCCGTCCTCGGCGACACCGCCGTGCTGCGGATCGCCAACCGGGTGCACGACGATCTGGTGGGTGCCGGGCCGCTCGCCCCACTGCTCGAAGACCCGCAGGTCACCGACGTACTCGTCAACGGTGTCCGGGTCTGGGTCGACCGGGGCGCGGGGCTGCACCAGGTGGCGGTGCCGCTCGGCACGGTCGACGACGTACGCCGGCTGGCGCAACGGCTCACCGCTGCCGCCGGGCGTCGGCTCGACGACGGCTCGCCCTACGCTGACGCGCGGCTGCCCGACGGCACCCGGCTGCACGCCGTACTGCCTCCGGTGGCGACCGACGGGCCGTACCTGTCCCTGCGGACCTTCCGGCACCGCCCGTTCACCCTCGACGAACTGGTCCGACAGGGCACCGTGCCGCACCCGGTGGCACCGGTGCTCGCTGCGGTGGTCGCCGCGCGGCTGGCCTACCTGGTCACCGGCGGCACCGGCTCGGGCAAGACCACCCTGCTCAACACGATGCTGGGCCTGGTCCCGACGACGGAACGCATCGTGCTGGTCGAGGACGCCGCCGAACTGCACCCGGTGCACCCGCACGTGGTCGGTCTCCAGGCCCGCACGGCCAATGTGGAGGGCGCGGGCGTGGTCGGGCTGAGCGAGCTGGTCCGGCAGGCGTTGCGGATGCGTCCCGACCGGCTGGTCGTGGGCGAGTGCCGGGGCGCGGAGGTGGTGGACCTGTTGGCCGCACTCAACACCGGCCACGACGGCGGGGCGGGCACCCTGCACGCCAACACCCCGGCTGACGTGCCGGCCCGGCTGGAGGCCCTCGGGTTGCTCGGCGGGCTGCCCCGGGCGGCGCTGCACGCCCAGGTCGCCGCCGCGCTCCAGGTGCTGGTGCAGGTCCGTCGAGGCCCTCAGGGTCGACTGCTGGAGTCGATCTGCCTACTGCTGGCGGACGGGTCGGACCGTCTGGTGACGGTGGTGCCGGCCTGGGTACGGGGCCACGGCGTCGGGCCTGCCGGGCCCGCGCTGGTCACCCTGCTGCGGGATCGGGGAGTCCCGGTGCCATCCCTGCTGCGGGCGCCCCGGTCCGGTACGGCGGGGCTGGCGTGACATCCCCCTGGTGGCTGGTCACGACCCTGCTGGCCGGTGCGGCACTGGTGGTCGCCTGGCCGGTAAGCCCCAACCGGCGTCGCCGCCGCGTGCTCGCCACACCGCCGGGCGCCCCGGCCCCTCCGGACACCCGTGGCGCACCTCCGACGGTCTATCGGTGGGTAACCGGTCGAGGCCCGCTGCGGTGGCGGGTGTCCGACCGTCCGCGACGGATCCTGCTGCTGGTCGGGCTCGTGGGAGCGGGTGCGGGTGGTGTCGCCGCCGGGCCGGTCGCCGCCGCCCTCCTGGCCGCCTACGGGATGCTCGGGGCCCGCGCCGTGCGTCGCAGGCGGGCGGCAGGGCAGGCCAGCCGGGAGCGTCGCTGCCAACTGGACCGGCTGGGGGCGCTCGCTGCGGACCTGCGTGCTGGTCTGCCCGTTCCGATGCTCGACCGCACCGACGCCCCATCGGGCGCGGACCGTCCGAGCGGCCCCGGCCGACCGGTGGCGGGGCTGGCTCCGCCGACCGCCCCCCGCCTGCTCGGCACCGACCCCGGACCCGCTGCCGACCGTGGCGTCGGTACGGGCACACCGGTGGGCCTGCTGTCAGTGTCCCGGTCGGGCGACGGACTCCCGGGCCGGGGAAGCCGCTCGGGCACGATGACGGATGATCCGGCCGGGACGGACCGGCTCGAACGCTTGGCTCGGGCGGCGGTCCGACTCGCCGACCGGACGGGGGCACCCCTGGCCGACCTCCTCGAACGGGTCGAGGCCGACGCGCGGGCGTTCGACCGGGGAATGGCCGCTGCGGCCGCCCAGGCGGCGGGTGCCAATGCCACCGCGCTGCTGCTGGCCGCGCTTCCACTCGGTGGTGTCGCCCTCGGTTACGGCATCGGCGTCGACCCACTGGCGGTGCTGCTGCACACCCCGGTGGGTGCCGGGTGCGCGCTGACCGCAATGGGTCTCCAGGTCGGCGGGTTGCTCTGGGCCGAGCGGCTGGGTGCCACGCCGGGTGGCGGCGGCTGATGTCACCGGCGAACGTGTCAGCCGGTTGCCTGGTCGCGGCCGCGCTGCTGGTCATGGTGCGTGGCAACCGGGCCGGCCGGAGGTGGGACGTACTGACCGGCCGGCGGACCGGTAGACGCCGGCCAGGCTGGTGGCCCGACCGGGTACGGCTCGGAGCCGCCCTGGCGGGGCTGGCGGTCCTGCTGCTGGCCGGCGGTTGGGTCGGAGCCCTGGGCGGGGCACTGACCGCGCTGACGGCGGACCGGATGCTCCGCCGGATCGAACCACCTGCCGTTCGCAAGAGCCGGTCACGGGAGACCGCCGATCTGCCACTGGCCGCCGATCTGCTGGCAGCAGCCATGCGAGCGGGTGCACCGGTGGACCGCTCGGTGCTCGCGGTGGCCGATGCTCTGGACGGTCCACTGGCGGTCCGGCTCGGGCGGATCGGGCGGACGTTGCTGCTCGGCGGCGAGCCAGCGGAGGCGTGGGCACACCTCACGCCGGTGCCCGGGGCCGACCGGGTGGTCGGTGCCGCGCTGCGCTCTTCCCGCAGCGGTGCGGCGCTGGCCGGTGCCCTCACCCGCGTCGCCGACGACCTTCGGGCCGACCGGTCCACGGCGGCGGAGGCGTCCGCCCGACGGGCCGGCGTGCTGATCGTGCTGCCGCTGGGCCTGTGCTTCCTGCCGGCCTTCATTCTCGCCGGCCTGGTGCCGGTGATCGTCGCCGTCCTCGGCGACGTGCTGTGACCCCTCATCGAGAAAGGGAAACGACAGATGCGCAAACTTCTCCGCCGGCTCCACACCCGGCTGCGCGGCGACGCGGGGATGAACACCGCCGAGTACGCCGTGGGCACCCTCGCCGCCGTCGCCTTCGCCGGCATCCTGCTCAAGGTGCTCACCTCGGGCAACGTGCAGTCGGCCCTGACGGCCGTGATCGATCGGGCGTTGAAGTGAGACCGCGCCGGCCGGCCGGTCGGGACCGGGGTTCGTTCACCGCCGAACTGGCGGCCGGCCTGCCGGCGCTGCTCGTGCTCCTGTTCGCCGGGCTCACCGCCGTCGACGCGGTCACCACGAAGGCGACCTGCCTGGACGCGGCCCGGGAGGCGGCGCTCGCCGCCGCCCGGGGCGGGGACGGCACCGACACGGGCACCCGGATCGCACCCGAGGCTGCGGTCGTCTCGATCTCGGTGCAGGCGGACCGGGTAACCGTGACGGTGCGGGCCCCCGTCCGGGCGCTCGGGGCCCGGTTGCCCCGGCTGACCGTCGAGGCCAGCACGGTCGCCGCCATCGAACCGGGCCTGCCGGCTCCGGGCCTGCCGGCTCCTGGCCTGCCGGGTACCGGCTCGTGATCCGCGCCTGCCGGCCCGTCCGCGTCCCGGGCCCCGCCGAGGCCACCGCCAGGGAGCATGCGCCGGTCCGCGCCGACCGCGCGTCGGAGCGGGGCGGGGCGACCGTGCTGTTGCTCGCCGTCGGCATGGTCTTCGTGCTGGTCGGGGGGTTCGGGGCGGCGATCGGTGCAGCCCGGCTGGCACGGCACCAGGCCCGGGTCGGTGCCGACTTCGGGGCGCTGGCCGGGGCCGGTCAGGTGTGGCAGGGGTCCGGGCCGGCTTGTGCGACCGCCGACGAGTTCGTCCGCGCCAACGCCGCCCGGCTGGTCGCCTGTCAGGTGGACGGGCTCGACGTGGTGGTGACGGTCGAGGTGGCGGTCACCCCGCTGCCGGGACTGCGGCGGTTCGCCACCGTCACGGCCCGCGCCGGACCGGTGCGCGGCTGACCGCCGCACGCCGGTGCGGCAACCCGTCTCCGGCTGCCGTGCCCGAGCACGGCGCGGCAGCCGGAAAGCGGGTTCCGGAGATCCCGGCGAGACGTCGACGCCGTGGAGGCGAGCCGGGCGACGGCAGTCCCGGGCCGTACGGCGGCGAGCCGAGACCGGGCCGGCCGGTGGCTCAGCGGCCCTGGAGCGCGTCCAGGCCGATCGCCATGGCGATCACCAGCCGCCGGTCGATCTGCGGGTGCGGCACCTCGACGACGTAACGGTCCCGCAGCCCCCACTTCTTGATCACGGAGAAGACCGACTGGCCACCCGCGATGAAGTCGAAGTGGTAGGGCAGCCACGACAGCGAGTCGACGAACCGGCGCAGCAGCGCCACCGGCATGCTGCGCTCCTGACCGGTGATCTGCGGCAGGCCGGCCTGCTCGACGTGCCAGGTCGAGCGGAGCAGGGACTGGGCGAAGTCCTTGCGGAACAGCCCGATCGGCGTGCCGGCGTGGTCGGTCACGTCGTACGTGGCACCGAGGTCGAGCCGCTGCCGGGCCTTGAAACCGAGCAGCGGGTGCTGCTTGGAGTCGTCGGTGTAGATGGTGACCTGCTCCTTGAAGGCGAGCCGCTTCTGCTGCGCGAACGCCAACAACTCGCCCTCGGTGCCGTCCGCCGCCACGGCCCGGACCTCGTACTGGTTGACCATCATCCGGATCCGCTGCCGGACGTGGAACTGGTGCTGCGCCTGCAAGCTGTCTAGCTGCATGAAAACTCCTCCGAAGGGTGCGCCGGAGTCTCGCACAACCCCACGGTCAGCGCCCGCCACCAGGCAGCAGCCAGCGATCACCACCGTCAGTGCCAGCCAGCAGTCAGCGGTCGCCGCCGTCAGGGGTGAGCCTCGCCGCCGTCAGGGGTGAGCCTCGCCGCCGTCAGCAGTGAGCGGCCGTCGTCAACGCCCCTCGGCGGTCGCCTTGAGCGCCCAGGTGTTGAGCACCTGGTGGATGCCCCGCAGCCGCTCGTTGATCTGGTCCAGGCGTTCCGCCTGCGCCAGGCTGGCCAGTGCGGCACCCAGCGCGATCAACTGGTCCGGGGTGAGATTGTCCTGGTCGATGGTGTAGAGCAGGTCGACGGTCTCGGCGATGGTGTCGGCCACGGCTTCTCCTCCAAAGGGGGAAGAACGGCAGGGTCGGCGGTGAGGGTGGCACTCCCCATTATCGATGGAAGCGCTCCCATGCATCAATGCCCACTTGTCCTTCGGCTCAAGCACGATCACGGGCCGGAATCGCACCGCACCCGCAGCAACCGCCGACCGCGCCGCGCTACCGCTCGGCGGAGGCCGGCTGGGCAGCAGCCGAAGCGGGAGCCGGCTGGGCAGGAGCCGGCTGGGCGGGGGTCGGCTGGGCAGCAGCCGGGGCGGGAGCCGGTTCGACGGGAGTCAGCTGGGCGGCAGCCAATTGGGTGGGAGTCAGCGGGGCAGGAACCAGCGGGGCAGGAACCAGCGGGGCAGGAACCAGCGGGGCAGGAGCCGGCTGGGCGGGAGCCAGCGGGGCAGGGACCAGCGGGGCAGGGGTCGGCTGGGTGGGGACGGGCATCCCGGTGGGGAGGTTGGTCAGGACCACGTCGAGGACCCGGACCGACCCCGGCTTGGACAGCGGGTTGTTGCCGTTGCCGCACTTGGGGGACTGGACGCAGGACGGGCAGCCCGACTCGCAGCCGCACTCGACGATGGCGTCCCGGGTGGCGCCCAGCCAGGCCGCTGCCGTCCGGTAGGCCCGCTCGGCGAAGCCGGCCCCGCCGGGGTGACCGTCGTAGACGAACACGGTGGGCGCCTCGGTGTCCGGGTGCAGGGCGGTGGACAGCCCGCCGATGTCCCACCGGTCGCAGGTGGCCATCAGCGGCAGCAACCCGATCGCGGCGTGCTCGGCGGCGTGCAGGGCCCCCGGCACGTCCGCCGGCTCGACCCCGGCCGCCGCCAACGACTGCGGGGAGAGCGTGAACCAGACCGCGACGGTCCGCAGCTCCCGGGCGGGCAGGTCCAGCGGGCGGGTGTCGATCACCTCGCCGGAGGCGATCCGGCGACGTTGGTAGGAGACCACCTGACTGGTGACGTCCACCTCGCCGAGGAAGAGCCCGACCGGGCCGGCGTCCCGGTAGGAGCGGACCGACACCACCGAGAGTGAGGTGACGTCCCGGGCGTGGGTGGACCAGTCCGGCTCCTCGGCGTGCACCAGCGCGCACCCGTCGTCGAGGTCCAACGCGTCGACCACGTACGAGACGCCCTGGTGCAGGTAGACCGCCCCGGGGTGGACGAGGAAGTGCGCCGACCCGCCGTCGACGGTGCCGAGCAGCCGGCCGGTGGACGCCTCCACCACGCAGACCGGCGCCCCGCCCTGGCCACGCAGGTCGACCTCGGGGCGTTCCCGGTGTCGCCAGTACCAGCCGGTGGGCCGCTGCCGCAGGTCACCGGCCCGCACCAACTCGTCGACGGCCTCCTTCGCCCCGTCGCCGAACAGGTCCAGGTCGGCCGGGGTGAGCGGGGACTCGGCGGCGGCGCAGGCGAGCTGCGGGGTGAGCACGTACGGGTTGGCCGGGTCGAGCACCGTCGCCTCGACGGGCCGGCCGAACAGGGCCTCCGGGTGGTGCACCAGGTAGGTGTCGAGCGGGTCGTCCCGGGCCACCAGCACGGCGAGCGCCTCGTCGCCGGAGCGGCCGGCCCGGCCGGCCTGCTGCCACAGCGACGCCCGGGTGCCCGGCCAGCCGCAGATCAGCACCGCGTCCAGGCCGACCAGGTCGACGCCGAGCTCCAGCGCGTTGGTGGACGCCAGGCCGAGCAGCTCACCGTGCAGCAGGGCCCGTTCCAGTTCCCGCCGTTCCTCCCGCAGGTAACCGGCCCGGTAGGCGGCGACCCGTTCGCCGAGGCCGGGCACCGCCTCGTCCAGGGCCCGTCGGGCGTTCGCGGCGACGACCTCCGCGCCGCGCCGGGACCGGACGAAGGCGAGCGTGCGTACCCCCTCGGCGACGGTGTCGGCGAGCAGGTCGGCGGTCTCCCGCAGCGCCGACCGGCGGACCTGGTTCAGGTCGTCGGCGACGGCCTCGACGTCGGTGTTCGGCGGCAGCAGCGGCGGTTCCCAGAGCGCGAAGGTGACCCCGCCGCGCGGTGAGGTGTCCTCGGTGACGGCGGTGACCGGCAGGCCGGTGAGCCGCCCGGCGGTCGCCGCCGGGTCACCCGACGTCGCGGACGCGAGCAGGAACACGGGGGTACGGCCGAACTGGTCGCACCGGCGGCGCAGCCGACGCAGCACGTGCGCCACGTGGGAGCCGAAGACGCCCCGGTAGGTGTGGCACTCGTCGACGATCACGTACGTCAGCCGGCGCAGGAACCCCGACCAGTGCGCGTGCCCGGGGAGGATGCCGTGGTGCAGCATGTCCGGGTTGGTGAGCACGAACCGGGAGTGCCGGCGGATCCACTCCCGTTCGGTGCGCGGGGTGTCCCCGTCGTAGGTGGCGGGGCGTACCCCGTCGAGGTCGAGGCCGGCGACGGCGCGCAGCTGGTCGGCGGCGAGGGCCTTGGTGGGGGCCAGGTAGAGCACCGTGGCCCGGGGGTCGGCGAGGAGGGTGGCCAGCGCCGGGAGCTGGTATGCCAGGGACTTGCCGGACGCCGTGCCGGTGGCGACCACCACGTGCTGCCCGGCGTACGCCAGCTCGGCGGCCTCGGCCTGGTGCCGCCAGGGGGCGGTGACGCCGCGTCGGGCGAACGCCGCCCGTAGCTCCTCGGGTGCCCACTGCGGCCACGGCGCCTGCTGCCCGGTGCGGGCCGGCACCCGCTCGACGTGGGTGACCGGGTCGGCCCGGTGCCGGGTGCGCAGCCGGTGCAGCAGCTCGGCGGGCCCTCGCCCGGTGCCGGGGCCTGCGGTAGCGGTGGCTGCGGGGTTCACGTCCTGCACTCTCGCACTGGTGTTCGGTGCTGAACAACCGGCCCGGTGGGTATGGAGGAGCCGCCGCCGGTGACCTCGCCGGGCCGTCCGGCGGGGATGGTTAGATGCCCAGGAGAGTTTACGGCTCTCGGAGGAGGACTGATGGAGCTGTCGCTGGCGACCCGCACCGTGGGGGAGCACACGGTGCTCGAGGTCGGTGGTGAGGTGGACGTCTACACCGCACCACGACTGCGCGAACGGCTCCTGGAGTTGATCGACGGCGGCGCCCGGCGGGTCGTGGTCGACCTGGGCCGGGTGGACTTTCTCGACTCCACGGGCCTGGGGGTGCTGGTCGGCGCCCTCAAGCGGCTGCGTTCGGCCGGAGGGTCGTTCGCCCTGGTCTGCGACAAGGAGCCGCTGCTGAAGATCTTCCGGATCACCGCCCTGGACCAGGTCTTCCCCCTGCATCCGACGGTCGACGCGGCGATCGCCGCCGACCCCACCGGCTCCGGCACGTGATGGCGACGGTCCGGCTCTCCTTCTCGCCGGCCCCGGTGCACGTGCGTACCGCCCGCCTGGTCGGTGTCGCGGTGGCCCGTCGGGCCGGGGTCCGGGAGGATCTGCTCGACGAGGTGCGGTTGGCCATCGGTGAGGCGTGCACCCGGGCGGTCGCCCTGCACCACCAGTACGGGTTGGCCGATCCGGTGCTGGTGGAGATGTCCGACTCCGGAGCGTATTCGGTGCGGGTGGTGGACCGGGCGCCGATCGAGGCGGGGCTGGGCCTGGCCGCGTTGAACGCCGACGAGTTGGCCAACGAGGCGTTGACCGACGAGGCCCTGACCACCGGGGTGGGCTTCGCGTTGCTCGCTGGTTTCGTGGAGGATCTCCAGGTCCGTCCGGTGGCCGAGGGCGTCGGGACCGAGGTCCGGATGGTGTGGCCGGTCGGCCGCTGATCGACACTCTGCGTACATGAGGCGGTGACCCTTGGTGGGTCACCGCCTCGTAGTGTTGATGGCCTCCTATATCAGATTTTTCCTCATAACACAGTTACGGAGATCATCCGGACACGGTGTCCCCCAGGTGTGACCTCCAACACTGACCAGGGCTACAGTCTGTGAGTTGTCAGCACGTGATCCTTCCCGCAGCCAGCGAACATAGATGTTGATCATCTGCCGTCGGGGCGGGTCGGAGCAGGTGCGCCACCGCATCCAGGCGTCGGCCATACGTCCACTGGCCGGCGCGACAGTGTTCGGTACAGGAGGACATAGATGTCCGGGACCTTGGCCGCCGATAGCGGCGCGCTGTCCCTCACCGGAGAGAACCTGACGTACGTCGTCATCGCCGCGGTCATCGCGCTGGTGGCACTCGTCTTCGCCGCCGCCTTGACCAAGGCCGTGCTGGCAGCCGGTAAGGGCACCACCAACATGCAGGAGATCTCCGGCGCGGTGCAGGAGGGCGCCTCCGCCTATCTGCTCCGGCAGTTCAGGACGTTGGCGATCTTCGTGGTCGTCGCCGTCGTGCTGCTCTTCCTGTTGCCGGTGCACGACACCGACGGCAGCGAACTCGCGGTGAAGATCGGCCGATCGGTGTTCTTCGTGGTCGGCGCCCTGTTCAGCGCGTTCATCGGCGGTGCCGGCATGTGGCTGGCCACCCGCGCCAACCTGCGGGTCGCCGCGGCGGCCCGGGAGGCGGCCGGTGGCCGGGAAGCCGCCATGAAGATCGCCTTCCGCACCGGTGGCGTGGTCGGCTTCCTCACCGTCGGTCTCGGCCTGTTCGGCGCGGCGATGGTCGTCGTCTTCTTCAAGGGTGACGCGCCGACCGTGCTGGAGGGCTTCGGCTTCGGTGCCGCCCTGCTCGCCATGTTCATGCGGGTCGGCGGCGGCATCTTCACCAAGGCCGCCGACGTCGGTGCCGACCTGGTCGGCAAGGTGGAGCAGGGCATCCCGGAGGACGACCCGCGCAACGCCGCCACCATCGCCGACAACGTGGGCGACAACGTCGGCGACTGCGCCGGCATGGCCGCCGACCTCTTCGAGTCGTACGCGGTGACGCTGGTCGCGGCGCTGATCCTCGGCCGCGCCGCGTTCGGTGAGGACGGCCTGGTCCTGCCGCTGATCATCTCCACGATCGGGGTCCTGGTGGCGATCGTCGGGGTGTTCATCACCCGGCTGCGCGCCTCCGACCGCAACGGCCTCACCGCCATCAACCGGGCCTTCTACCTCTCGGCCCTGTTCTCCGCGGTGCTGGTCGCGATCGCCTCCTACTTCTACCTCCAGCCCACCTGGGCCGACCTGCTCGGCCCCGAGTGGCGGCAGAGCCTCGGCGTGGACGGCGGCGACCCGCCGCTCGGCCCGCGCGGGGTGACCATCGCCGCGGTCGTCATCGGCATCGGGCTGGCCGCCGCCATCCAGGCGCTGACCGGCTACTTCACCGAGACCAACCGGCGTCCGGTGCAGGACATCGGCAAGAGTTCGCAGACCGGTGCCGCCACCGTCATCCTCGCCGGCATCAGCGTCGGCCTGGAGTCGGCGGTCTACTCGGCGCTGCTGATCGGCGCCGGGGTCTTCGGCGCGTTCCTGCTCGGCGGCGGCTCCATCACCCTGTCGTTGTTCGCGGTGGCGCTGGCCGGCACCGGCCTGCTCACCACCGTCGGCGTGATCGTCGCGATGGACACCTTCGGCCCGATCTCCGACAACGCGCAGGGCGTGGCCGAGATGTCCGGCGACATCGACGAGAACGGCGCGCGGATCCTCACCGAGCTGGACGCGGTCGGCAACACCACCAAGGCGATCACCAAGGGCATCGCGATCGCCACCGCCGTGCTCGCGGCCACCGCGCTGTTCGGCTCGTACACCGACACGCTGCGTACCGCGTACTCCGACGCGGGCGTGGGTGACGTCGGTGCCGAGATCCTCGGCGCGCTCAACGTCGCCAACCCGCGCAACCTGGTCGGTCTGATCATCGGTGCGGCGGTGGTCTTCCTCTTCTCCGGGCTGGCCATCAACGCGGTCTCCCGCTCGGCCGGCGCGGTCGTGATGGAGGTCCGCCGGCAGTTCCGCGAGCTGCCCGGGATCATGGACGGCACCCAGCGCCCCGAGTACGGCAAGGTCGTCGACATCTGCACCCGGGACGCCCAGCGCGAACTGATGACCCCCGGCCTGCTGGCCATCCTCGCCCCCATCGCGGTCGGTTTCGGCCTCGGGCCGGGCGCACTGGCCTCCTACCTGGCCGGGGCGATCGGGGCGGGCACCCTGATGGCGGTCTTCCTGTCCAACTCCGGTGGGGCCTGGGACAACGCCAAGAAGCTCGTCGAGGACGGCGCGTACGGCGGCAAGGGCTCCGAGTCGCACGAGGCGACGGTCATCGGCGACACCGTCGGTGACCCGTTCAAGGACACCGCCGGCCCGGCGATCAACCCGCTGATCAAGGTGATGAACCTGGTCTCGTTGCTGATCGCGCCGGCCGTGGTGGCCTGGAGCGTCGGCGACGACCGGAACACCCCGCTGCGCCTGACGATCGCGGCGGTCGCCACCCTGATCGTGGTCGCGGCGGTGGTGTTCAGCAAGCGCAAGGGCGTCGCGATGGACTCCACCCCGGACGGTGGGGGCACCGGCGCGGGCAACGACCCCAAGCAGGTCGAACCGGCCAACGTCTGAGTGACGACGCAGCGGGTTCCCGGCCGTCCCGGGGACCCGCTGCGGTGGCCGACCAGCGCGAAACCTGATCGCTGGCGCAATCGCCCGGAGGCCGTACGCTGCATCGCATGCGTACGTGTCGGGCGAGTGCCGCCGGAAAGCTCACGGTGGTCCTCACCACGGCCGTCCTCGTCGTCGCCGGCTGCGGCGGCGGTCCCAGCCCACGGGCCTGGGCGGCCTCGGTCTGCGAGGCGCTCACCCCGTGGCGGGCCGAGATCAGCAAGCTCACCAGCAGCACCCACCAGCAGATGACCGCGCAGACCACCCCGGCACAGGCGAAGGAGAACCTGGTGCGGCTCTTCGCCGGTGCCGAGCAGGCCAGCGAGACGGCCCGCCGCCGGATCGCCGACGCGGGCATCCCGGAGACCGACCGCGGCGACGAGGTGTCGAAGGGGTTCCGGGCGTCCCTGGAGAGGATCAGGGACGCCTACGGACGCGCCGGTGACACCATCGACGCGCTGGACACCGGGCGGGCCACCGTGTTCTACGACGGCGTCCAGGCGGCGGTGGACAAGCTCAACAAGGAGTACGACGCGAGCGCGCTGGACACCGGGCGGCTCAACTCGAAAGAGCTCAAACAGGCCTTCGACGAGGTCCCGGAGTGTCGCTGAGTCGTGCCGACCCGCCCGGGGAGCCGGTGCGTCAGTTGTCGCTGTTCGGCTCCGAGGCGGCCGATCCGTCCGTCGCCGATCTGTCCGGGCTGTTGGCCGGCCCGGGGGAGGTGCACCGGATGGGGCGTACCGCCCGGTTGTCCGTCGAGGTGGACGCGGCCTGGCGGGTGCACGTGCTCGTCGCCGAGCTGGCCCGGCGGGGGCTCGCGGCCGGCTGGGAGGCGACCGGGGAGCAGCGCTGGGTCGTGCGTACCTCGTATCTGACCACCCTCGCCCCACTGGCGACGGCCTGGCTGGCCGGCGGGGTCAAGCGTCCGCCGGGCCACTTCCACCTGCACGGCCGGCGGTTGCGGCTGTGGCTGGCCGCCGCGGGGGCGGCCGACGAGGCCGGCCTGTTGCTGCGCCTGCATCCCCGGGACGAGCCGTGGTGGCCGGTGGTGCGGGCGGCGCTCGCCGTGGTGGGTCTGCCGGCGGCGCTGGTGGAGGCGGACGCGGGTGGCCCGGCGTTCCGGATCGGCGGGCGGCGGCTGGCCCGGCTGGCCGAGCTGGTGGGCGAGCGACCGCCCACCGCCCCCGTCGACCTCTGGCCGTGACCGTCCCGCCTCGCGACGCTCTGCCCCACCCTGCCCTGCACCGCCTGGCCCCGCCGGGCCCCGGCCCGGGTGGTGATCGACCCGACGGCGGTGAAGTTGCGCTGTCGGGACGCCCCGGATGCGGCACCATCGGCCTACCGGAGGCGGTGGTGCAGACTGGCCAAGTGTCCGATCATGGACAGTATCGCGGACAGTATGCTGGCCGTCTCACTCCGTGAGCAGCGGGATTCGCCCAGGTCGGGGGTCCGTCCCCGTCACCGTGGCCCACTTCCGGGCCTACCCACGGTGTACGGTGGCGCCGTCCGGCCGCTGCGGCCGGCGTGGCGTCGGTGGTGCCGCCGCGCGGACGTTGATTGCCGCCCCCGGGACCCGGAACCCGGGCGGCGCGTTACGTTGGACATCCGGACCAACCGTGGTCCGGCGGGCGCGACACGGCCCGAATCGGGCCTGGAGCAGGAGCGGAGTCGGGGAGAGACGTGCCGAGCAACGCTGGAACCACCCGTCTGGTCATCGTCGAGTCACCGGCGAAGGCCAAGACGATCTCGGGCTATCTCGGCCCGGGGTACGTCGTGGAGGCCAGCTTCGGCCACGTCCGGGACCTCCCCCGAAACGCCGCCGACGTGCCGGCCAAGTACAAGGGTGAGTCGTGGGCCCGCCTCGGGGTGGACGTCGACAACGGCTTCCACGCCCTCTACGTCGTCTCCGCCGACCGTAAGCAGCAGATCAACAAGCTGGTCAAGCTGGCCAAGGAGGTCGACGAGATCTTCCTGGCCACGGATGAGGACCGCGAGGGCGAGGCCATCGCCTGGCACCTGGTGGAGACCCTCAAGCCCAAGGTGCCGGTCAAGCGGATGGTCTTCCACGAGATCACCAAGCCGGCCATCCAGGCCGCGGTGGCCAACCCCCGGGAGATCGACCGGGACCTGGTCGACGCCCAGGAGGCCCGCCGCATCCTCGACCGGCTGTACGGCTACGAGGTCTCCCCGGTGCTGTGGAAGAAGGTCATGCCGAGGCTCTCGGCGGGCCGGGTGCAGTCCGTGGCGACCCGGATCGTGGTCGAGCGGGAACGCCAGCGGATGGCCTTCCGCACCGCGGAATACTGGGACATCCTCGCCACCCTGGCGGTGGCGAAGCCGGGCGAGGGCCCGCGCACCTTCAACGCCACCCTGGTCGCCCTCAACGGCGACCGGATCGCCACCGGCAAGGACTTCGAGCCGACCACCGGCCGGGTACGCCCCGGCGCGGGCGTGGTGCACCTCGACGAGAGCGGGGCGCGGGGCCTGGCGGCCCGGCTGGACGGGCGGCCGTTCACCGTCACCCGGGTCGAGGAGAAGCCCTACCGTCGTCGCCCCTACGCGCCGTTCATCACCTCCACCCTCCAGCAGGAGGCGGCCCGCAAGATGCGGTTCTCGTCGCAGCAGACGATGCGCACCGCGCAGCGGCTCTACGAGAACGGCTACATCACCTACATGCGTACCGACTCGGTGAACCTGTCGGAGACCGCCATCGCGGCGGCCCGCCGGCAGATCGTCGAGCTGTACGGCGAGCGCAGCGTGCCACCGGAGCCGCGCCGCTACACCGGCAAGGTGAAGAACGCCCAGGAGGCGCACGAGGCGATCCGCCCGGCGGGGGACAACTTCCGCACCCCGGGCGACGTGGCCAAGGAGCTGTCCGGCGAGGAGTTCAAGCTCTACGAGCTGATCTGGCGGCGCACCATCGCCTCGCAGATGACCGACGCGGTCGGCTCCAGCGTCTCGGTGCGCATCCGGGCGGTCTCCGCCGCGCAGGAGGAGGCGGACTTCGGGGCCACCGGCAAGACCATCACCGACCCGGGTTTCCTGCGGGCCTACGTCGAGTCCAGCGACGACGAGAACGCCGAGGCCGAGGACGCCGAGCGGCGGCTGCCCACCCTGGTCAAGGACCAGCCGTTGACCGCCGACGAGCTGGCCGCGCAGGGCCACCACACCCAGCCGCCGTCGCGCTACACCGAGGCGTCGCTGGTCAAGTCGCTGGAGGAGCTGGGCATCGGCCGCCCGTCGACGTACGCGTCGATCATGCAGACGATCCAGGACCGGGGCTACGTCACCAAGCGCGGCCAGGCGATGATCCCCACGTTCCTGGCGTTCGCGGTGATCGGTCTGATGGAACGGCACTACCCGCGCCTGATCGACTACGACTTCACCGCCAGCATGGAAAACGAGCTGGACGAGATCGCCGGGGGCGACCACGCCGCCGTCGACTTCCTCACCGCGTTCTACTTCGGCAGCAGCAACGGCACCGGTGACCAGGCCATCGCCCACGCGGGCGGGTTGAAGAAACTGGTCACCGAGGACCTCAGCGAGATCGACGCGCGCAGCGTCAACTCGATCCCGCTGCACACCGACGACGAGGGGCGTGAGGTCGTCGTGCGGGTGGGCCGGTTCGGGCCGTACCTGCAACGGGCCCTGCCCGGCGAGCAGCCGACGCCGAAGGCCGAGGGCGAGGAGGGCGGCAGCCAGGGCGACCGGGCGCCGATCCCGGAAGGGTTGGCCCCCGACGAGCTGACCCCGGAGAAGGTGCACGAGTTGTTCCTCGGCGGGGGCGGCGAGCGCAAGCTCGGCGACGACCCGGCCACCGGGGAACCGATCGTGCTCAAGTCCGGCCGGTTCGGCCCGTACGTCGCCAGCGGCGAGCGCAAGTCGTCGCTGCTGCGCACGCAGACCCCCGACTCGCTCACCCTCGACGAGGCGTTGAAGCTGCTCAGCCTGCCCCGGGTGATCGGGGTCGCCCCGGACGGCGGCGAGGTGGTCGCCAACAACGGCCGCTACGGTCCGTACGTCAAGCGTGGTGACGAGTTCCGCTCGCTGGACTCGGAAGACAAGATGTTCACCGTCACCCTCGACGAGGCGCTGGCCCTGCTGGCCGCCCCGAAGACCCGCCAGCGTCGGGCCGCCGCGCCTCCGCTGCGCGAGATGGGCGTCGACCCGCTGACCGAGAAGCCACTGGTGATCAAGGACGGCCGGTTCGGGCCGTACGTCACCGACGGTGAGTTCAACGCGTCGCTGCGGCGCGGGCAGACCCCGGAGGAACTGACCGTCGAGCAGGCGTCGGAGATGCTGGCCGAGAAGCGGGCGAAGGGCCCGGCCCCGAAGAAGGCGGCGGCGAAGAAGGCCCCCGCCAAGAAGGCGCCGGCCAAGAAGACCACGGCGGCGAAGAAGACGACGGCGGCCAAGGCCACGACCACCAAGGCCACCGCGACGAAGCAGGCCACGACGGCCAAGAAGACGCCGGCCCGCAAGGCTGCTCCCCGCAAGGCCACGGTGGCTGCCGACGGCGAGTGAGCCGCTGAAAGGGGCCTCACGTCCGGTGCGTGATGGCCTACTCTGTCGCGGTGTCCAAATCGGAGAGTGCGGGTGGCGGCCGGCCGCTGAAGGTGGCGGGCATCGTCGCCCTCGTCGGGACGGTGCTGGCCGGAGCGGGGCTGATCGTCTGGCGTACCAGCGGGACAGGGGGCGATTCGCCAGCTGACCCGCCGGGCATCGGTGCGGGTGCGCCGGTCGCCGAGGTCGGGCCGGTCACCACCCCGCCCGACCCGGCCGTACGCCAGGACTCCTCCGGGCGTCGGCTGTTCACCATCCTGGGCGCCGGTGACGTGCTGGTGCACCCGGAACTGACCCATCAGGCGGGCCGGGACGCCAAGCGTGTAGGGCGTTCCGGTGCGCTCGACTTCAACCCGTTGTTCCGGCACGCCCGCCCGACGGTCGAGGGTGCTGACCTGGCGATCTGTCACCTGGAAACCCCGCTGGCCAAGCCGGACGGGCCGTTCGTCGGCTTCCCGAAGTTCAGCGTCCCCCCGCAGGTGGTGGACGCGATCCGGGGCACCGGCTTCGATGCCTGCTCGACGGCGTCCAACCACAGCATCGACCAGGGCGAGGCGGGGGTCGTCCGTACCCTGGACGCGTTGGACGCGGCGAAGATCGGGCACACCGGCAGCGCGCGGACCAAGAAGGAGTCGCTCACCCCACGGATCTACACCAAGAACGGGGTACGGGTCGGGCACCTGGCCTACAGCCTGCACTTCAACGGGCTGCGACGGCCGGCGGGCAAGGAGTGGATCGCCAACCTCATCGAGCCGCCCAGGATCCTCGCGGCGGCGCGCAAGCTGCGTACGGCGGGTGCGGAGATCGTGGTGCTGAGTCTGCACTGGGGCACCGAGTACGAGAACCTGCCGGACGCCAAGCAGGAGGAGTGGTCGAAGCTGTTGATCGCGTCCCCGGACATCGATCTGATCCTGGGTCACCATGCCCACGTGGTGCAGCCGATCGAGAAGATCGGCCAGAAGTGGGTGGTCTTCGGGATGGGCAACCAGGTCGCCCGGCACGCGGAACCGATCCCCGCCAACCGGGAGGGCGTGATGGGGCGGTTCACCTTCACCGAGACGGCCAAGGGGAAGTGGCGGGTGACCCGGGCCGAGGCCGTTCCCACCTGGATCGATCTGAATCCGGACATCCGGTTGGTGGATCTGCCGACCGCGCTGGCGGATCCGACGACCCCGGCGCACCGCCGGGAGATCTACCGGGCTGCTGCCGCCCGCATCCGGGGCTACCTCTTGGCCCGTGGGGGCGAAGCGGATGGTCTTGAGGTTCTTGGCCCGCCCGGTGGTTCGGCCACGCCGAACGGGTAAATCACGCGGTTGAATATCCGATTCGCTCGATAGTTGGCGAATCGCGCCATCCGGCGGGCGGTGAGCGCTGTTAGCCTCGCACGCCGGCTGGTCCACGGGGAGGAACGGTTACATGGGTGACGACTGTCTACTGTGGGTGCGCGGATGAACCATCCGCCACCGCCGGTACGGGCGGGCCTCCACCGCCCCGGGGACGGGCAGGGAGAGTTGGCCCGTTGGCGTCTGATCAGCCTGGAGAAACAGCTTCCGCAGCCCCGGCTGCTGACCGGGGTCGGTACGCCGGCACTGGTGGCCGCCCTGCTGCTCACCCTGCTCGCCGTCTTCGCCTTCGCCTACCTGGGCCGCGACAGCGAGGCCGGCGTGCCCCGGGCCGTGACCGACTCGCAGCGGGACTTCGTCAGGGCGGTCGCCCGTGGCCTCGACAGCTCGGTCGCCCGTAGCCGGGAGGAGTTGGCCCGCACGGCAGGCGCCTACGACGCGCGGCCGGCCGGGGCGGCCACCCAACTCGCCGCACTCACCAGAGACCAGCCGAAGTGGCGGGGCGTCGGCGTCCTCGACGCGGGCGGAAAGTCCACTGTGGCTGCTGTCGGTCAACCGGTGGCGCTGCCCCCCGGCACCGCCGCCGGCCGGATCGCCCTGCCGGTGGTCGAGGGCAACGACCCCCGGCTGCTCCTGGTCGAGCCGCTGTCCGACGGGCGGTTGCTCGTCGCCGAGCTGAACCTGCACATCCGTACCCTCCGGCTGGACCCGAAGGCGAAGCAGGCCGTCCTGATCGCCGTACCCGGAGGTGGGCGGTCCCTCGTGCAGGGGGCACCCGTACCGGCCGATCCCGCGCTGGACGGGCTGATCACCGGGGCGGTGGGCGCGACGTCCGGGGGGTCCACCGCCACCCGCACCGGCGCACCGGCCGCCGGCCCGGCCGACCGGGACCCGACCGCGCCGATCGCCCCGGTGACCACCGCCGACGCCGTCGGCAAGGTCGGTGTCGTGGTGGTCTCCCTGGTGTACGTCCCGGTCACCGCCGCTGCGGTCACCCGGGAGCCCCTGCTGGCCGCGCTCGTCCTGCTGGTGGGTGCCGGTGCGGTGCTGCTGATCCTCCAGTTCGGACTGGTCCGGCCGATGCGGCTGCTCCTCGTCCACGCCAAGGCGGTGGCCTCGGGCAACCCCACGCAGGTGCCGCCGAGGACGGCGAACGCCCAGGTCAACCGGATCGCCTCGGCGTTCGGCACGCTCGCCGCCCAGCAGCACACGACCCCGGCGGGGCGCGGCCCGGACGACCCGACCGGCGGCGTACCGGCAGGTCTTGCGGTCGTCACGGCGGTCGTCGCGGTGCTGTTGGCCGCAGGCGGGATCCTGGCCACCCTCGCCCCCCACGAGGACGACCTCCCGGCCCAGGTGGTGCGGGACTCGGAGAACCAGGTCGCCGCCGTGGCCGGCGCGGTCGACGACACCCTGGACGGTGGCTACACCAAGCTCGCCCTGGTCGGCGCGGACAACCGCACCGCCGGCACCGGCCAGCTGCGCCGGGCGCTCGACCGCCTGCTCGACGACAACCGCAGGTTCCGCAGCGGCTACCTCGTGTCGGCGAACGGCGGTGTGGTCACCAGCGTGGGCCGGACCCCGCTGCGACCCGGTGGTCCGTTGCCGGGTGAGGGCGGTGTGGTGCTGCACGACGTGCAGGGCCGACTGCCGATCGTCTACGCGTACACGCAGCTGGCGGACGGGCGGTCGCTGGTCGCCGAGTTCGACGTGCGTTACCTGACCCGACTGTTGGAGCGGGTCGACGGGCGACTGCGGGTGGTCGACGTGGACCAGCGGGACATCCTGGATTCGGCCGGCTACCTCGCCTTCGAGCAGGTGTCCAGCCGGCAGGTGCGCACCGCGGCGGCGGAGGCGCTCAGCGGGAAGCCGTACGCCCGGGTGGCGGAGGTCGACGGTGACCGTGAGCTGTTGATCACCGCGCCGGTCGCGCTGGAGGGCTCGGCGGCGCACCTGGAGTGGACGGTGGTGGCCGAGCGCCCGGTCACCGACTACGCGCTGCCCGGCAACGAGATGCGTCAGGGCGCGCTCCTGGTCGCGGTCGTCGCGGCGGGCATCGGCCTGCTGCTGTTCAGCTGGTACTACTTCTTCCAACTCCGGCCGTTGCGCAACCTGGCCCGGGAGGCGGCGACGCTCGCCGGTGGGGACAGCAGCCGGGTGATCTCACCGCGCTGGCACGACGACATCGGCGCGGTGGCGGTCTGCCTGGAGGTGTGTCGTCAGGCGGCGGTCCACGGCGAGCAGCGGCTCGGGGGTGCGGCACGACTGCGCGGCACCGAGGGCATGCCCACGGCGATCATGACGAAGGTCCCGCCACGACGGAAGGCGGGTAGCCGTGGTGTCCGGTCGTCCCGCAGGGGTGACTGAGATGCTCTTCCTCTATCTGGTGTTTCTCCTCGCCTGCCTCGGATTGCTGGCGGGCGGCATCATCGAGCAGCGCAACCATCACCGCAGTCTGCACCGCATCCCCCAGCGGGTGCTCGTCAACGGCATCCGGGGCAAGAGCTCGATCACCCGGCTCACCGCCGGTGCGCTGCGTGGTGGCCGGCTGGTCGTGGTGGCCAAGACGACCGGCACGGCGGCCCGGTTCATCTTCCCGGACGCCAGCGAAGAGCCGGTCTACCGCAAGTTCGGCATCGCCAACGTGGTGGAGCAGATCGGCATCGTCCGCCGGGCCGCCGCCTACTACCCGGACGCGCTGGTCATCGAGTGCATGGCGGTCATGCCGCCGTTGCAGGAGCTGAACCAGACCAAGCTGATCCAGTCCACCATCGGCATCCTCTGCAACGTCCGGGAGGACCACCTCGCCGAGATGGGGCCGACCCTGGACGACGTGGCCCGTTCGCTGAGCCGGTCCATGCCGGTCGACGGGATCTGCGTCACCGCCGAGTCCGACCGGCTGCACATCCTGCAGGCGGAGGCGGACAAGCGGTCCTGCAAGCTGATCCCGGTCGACCCCGAATCGGTCACCGACGACGAGATGGCGGGCTTCACCTGGACCACGTTCAAGGAGAACGTGGCCATCGCCCTCAAGGTGGCCGAACTGCTCGGGGTGCCCCGGGAGGCCGCCCTGACCGGCATGTGGACGGCGCCCCCCGATCCGGGGGTGCTCAGCGTCGAGGAGTACCGCCGGGACGGCACGTCGCTGCGGTTCGCGAACATCTTCGCCGCCAACGACCCCGAGTCGACGTTCATGAACATCAAGCAGTTGCAGGAACAGGGGTCGATCCCCCGACCACTGCACGTGCTGATCAACTGTCGGCCGGACCGGGTGGAGCGGAACGGCCAGATGGGCGCGCTGGTCTCCCGGATCGACCCGGACAAGGTCGTCCTGATCGGTGAGCCGACCCGGAGCGCCCGCGTCAAGATCGAGGAGAGCTGGCAGGGTCGGGTGGTCGACCTGGGCGGTCGGATCGGGGCCGGGGAACTGCTCGACGGGGTGCTCGGCAGCATCGACGGGTTCGCCTCGGTGCTGGCGATCGGCAACATCCACGGTCAGGGCGAGATCCTGCTCGCACAGCTCAGCCGCCTGGACCGTCCCGTATCCGAGGAGCCGCCTACTCGTGCGGTGCCGCCGGGTCCGCCTACTCGTGCGGTGCCGCCGGGTCCGCCTACTCGTGCGGTGCCGCCGGGTCCACCTACCCGTGCGGTGCCGCCGGGGCCGGCTGTGCGTGCGGTGCCGCCGGGTCCACCTGCCCATGCGGTGCCGCCGGGGCCGGCTGCCCGTGTGGTGCCGCCGGGTCCGCCTGCTCGTGTCGTGCCGCCGGGTCCGGGTGTTCGGCCAGTCGGCGAGGCCCCTGCCCGTCGGTACGGCGCACCGGGGGGCGACTCGCCGCCCGGACCGGCCTCCGGTGCCTCCCGGCGGCCGGCGGCGACGTACGGCAACCCTCCCGCGCCCCCCGCGCCTCCCGCGCCCCCTGTGCCCCTCGCGCCCCCGGCGCCGTGGCCCGGCCCCCCGACGGCCCGACCGTACGACGGGCCGCAACGCCCCGGCGTGCCCGCCCCCGGGCGTCCGGACCGGTACGCCGCGCTCGCCCCCGAGCAGTTGGACCGGTACGCCGCGCTCGCCCCCGAGCAGTTGGACCGGTACCACGCCCAGTCTCCGGGCCAGCGGGACCCGTTCGGCCTGGTGGAGCAGGAGCCGCCGACCCGGCACGGCCGGCCGGTGGGCGGGCCCCCGGAGCAGGCCCCGGTGGACCACGATCCGCACCGGGGCCGGAGCCGCCGACCCCCGGCCGACGGCACCGCTGCGACACCCCCCGATCCCGATCCGCAGTCGTCGCATCGACGGCCGTCCGTCTACCGGAGTTCCTCATGATCAACGGAGAGCTGACGCCCGAGCTGTCCACGCTCTGCCTGGGCGTCGGGCTGGTCCTCGCGCTGGCCTGCTACCTCACCACCAATCTCTCCCCCGGTGGCATGATCACGCCGGGTTGGCTGGCGCTGGCCCTGGTCGAGGAGTACCGCCAGGTGCTGGTGATCGTCGCGATGACCGGGGTGACCTGGGGACTCACCCGGGTCATGCAGCGGGTGGTCATCCTTTACGGCAAGCGGCTGTTCGCGGCGATCGTGCTGCTCAGCGTGCTGCTCCAGACCACCCTCTTCCTGGTCATCCAGCAGGACTTCCCGCTGCTGTTCTCGCACCAGACCCTCGGCTTCGTGGCACCTGGCCTGATCGCCTACCAGCTGGTCCGTCAACCGCCGCTGGCGACGATCCTGGCCACCGGGGCGGTCTCCGTGGGTTCGTACCTGATCATCTTCAGTGGCATCCTGGCCGGCCTGGTGCCGGTGAGTTGAGCCGAGACTACGGAAGCAGGCATCCCCCGTGTCACAGAGCAGGAACGGGATCTGGGCGACGCTGGCCGTCGTCCTGATCGCCGCAGGTGTGATCGTCGTCGTGGCGCTCCGCCCCGACCGGTCCGCGTCGACCGCCCCGCCGGGCAGCGCGGCCGGCCCGGGCGCGGCGTCGGTCGCGTCCGCCGAGCTGACCTTCACCCGGCTGGGCAAACCGTCGCGGACCCAGGTCCGCGACGCCGCCGGGCGGGTGCTGGCGGTGTTCACCGACAAGGCCCGCACGGTACGCGTCGCCGGCCCCGAGCGGACCTTCACCGAGCCCCGCTTCACCAAGTCGTCGGTGACCACCGACGCCTGGATCCGGCTCGCCCCGACCCCCTGGAAGGCCGGTGAGGAGAAGGCGGCATGGTTCCGGCCCTGGCTGGACAAGGCGGTGGGGGACGACAGCCCGGACGCCCTCGCCATCGCGATGGACTACCTGGACGACGCGCCCGCCCGCAAGGACGCCAAGGGCCGCCAGTTCGCCGGTGACGCCTCCTTCGGCCCGCTCTCGGCGGCGGACCCGGACGGTCGTGCCGAGAACTCCGACTTCTACGACTACCTCGGTGTGGAGTGGGACTTCCCGGACGGCAAGCACGAGCGGCCGGCCAAGGACCACTTCCGCAGCCTGGACTGCTCGGGTTTCATCCGGATGGTCTACGGCTACCGGATGAAGTACCCGTTGCGGGGCACCAACACCAAGGGTGCCGGACTGCCCCGCCGGGCGTACGCGATGGCCGGTTTCGGCCCCGGCGCGCTGCTGATCCCGAACACCGGTCGGGCGGCCCGGGACTACGGCGTCCTCCAGGAGGGTGACCTGGTCTTCTTCAACCACGGGGCGAACGCCGGCCCGAGCATCGAGCACTCCGGCATCTATCTCGGTGTCGACGATGCCGGTCACCACCGGTTCTTCTCCAGCCGGGTCAAGGCGGACGGTCCGACGTTCGGTGACTTCGGTGGTGAGTCGCTGCTGGACGGGCCGGGCTACTGGTCGGGCCGGTTCCTGTCCGCACGCCGGGTCTGACCCCGGCCGGGCCGGCAACGCGGGGGTGGCGTGGTCGGGTGCCGGGGCTGCGGGTCGGTGGGTGTCAGCGGCGGGGAAGGTCGGCGGCCACCAGTGCCGCCACCAGGTCCGCCCGACGGTCCTCGGCACGGCGTACCGCCCAGGTGATCTCCAGATGGACGAAGACCGCGCCCTGCTTGCGGGCCGCCTCGGCCTGGGTGTTGGTGGTGCCCTCCAACTCACCGCACCTGCTGGTCCAGGCCCGGCAGGCGACGAAGCCGGCGGTGTCCAGCGCGTCGGCCGTGCGGCGCAGGGCGGGGGTGGAGCGCTTCTGCCCGTTGGAGACCACCATCTCCTCGCCGGGGAGGCTCTGCTCGGCGAAGCCGTGCAGTTGGATCTGGTTGATCCGGTTGCGGGCGAACCGCTCACTGGCCAGTTGGAACAGGCCCTGGGAGTTGTGCGCCGCGTCCGCCCGCCCGTCGCCGGCCCGGCGGTGTGCGCCGGCGACCAGCATGATGCTGCCCGGCGTCGCCCGGAACAGCCGCAGTCCGATGTCCTCCGTGTGCAGGTCCGAGTTGGGGTGGGGCACCTCGACGGCGAGCCGTACCGGCTGGGACAGGTCCACCATGATCAGGCCCCAGGGCCGCTCCGCGCCGGCCCCGGTGACGAACAGCGCGTAGTCGCGCCCGGTCTGCGGATCGCGGCCCCGGCTGGCGGTGAAGCCCAGCTCGGCCAGCAGCCCGCTCGCCTCCGGCAGCCCCGACTGGTCCCCGGTCACCAACAGTGTCACCGCCCGACGGGCCGTCTGCCGTTCCGTCGGGTCCGGGTCGCGGTAGGGATCGGTCGGCTTGAGCCGGCTGACGAAGTCGGTCACCACCGTGTCCGGGGCCGCCGGGGCGGGCGGGGCGGCGGTGGGCTCGTCGGGTGGCTCGCCACACGCGACGAGCCACAGCGACAGGGCCGCGCAGCACGCCAGGAGACCGTTACGGCGGGTGGAGATTCGGGGCATCGCAGGCAGGCTACCGTGCCGTTCCCGCCGTCGTCGTCACCCCTGGCGGCGGGTGGGTCACTCGCCGAGAATGTGGTCGAGGTGGGGGTTGGTGAGGACCCGGCCGGGGTCGAGTCGGGCGCGGAGGTCCTGGAAGTCGGCGAACCTCGGGTACGCGGTCGCCAGGGACGCCGCGTCCCGGTAGTGCAGCTTGCCCCAGTGGGGTCGGCCGCCCAGCCCGGCAGCGACCTCCTCGAAGGCCCGGAAGTAGGGCTCGTACGGCATGCCGACGTACTGGTGGACGGCGAGGTAGGCCGAGTCACGCCCGTAGCCGTGGGACAGCCAGATGTCGTCGGCGGCGGTGAACCGCACCTCGACCGGGAAGAGCACCTTGAACGGCAGCCGGTCGACGATGCGGCGCAGCTCCGCCAGCGCCTGCGGCAGGGCGGCGCGCGGGATGCCGTACTCCATCTCGACGAAGCGGACCCGGCGCGGGGTGCAGAAGACGGTGTCGGAGCGGCCGGTGTAGGTGCGCTCGGTCAGTGCCCGCGCGGACACCGCGCTGATGGTGGGGACCAGTGGCGGCACGGCGCGGCCCAGCCGGCAGGCCCCGGCGAAGACCGTGTTGGCGAGGAGTTCGTCGTCCAGCCAGCCCCGCCAGCGCGGCAGCGGCCGGTCGTCGGCCGGCACCCGGTCGTTGGTCTTGAGCTGCACCCGGTCGGTGTACGGGAACCAGTAGAACTCGACGTGGTCGTGCCGGCCGATGAGACCGGACAGGTCGCCCAGCACCTCGTCGAGCGGGGCGGGGCGTTCGTGTGCGCGCAGGGTGAACGCGTCGACGCAGCGCAGGGTGACCTCGGCGAGCACGCCGAGCGCTCCCAGGCCGACCCGGGCCGCGGCGAAGATCTCCGGGTGTTCCCCGGCCGAGCAGCGCAGCACCTCGCCGGTGCCGGTGACCAGGGTGAGCGCCTCGACGAAGGTGGACAGGCAGCCGTACGCGGCACCGGTGCCGTGGGTGCCGGTGGAGATCGCCCCGGCGATGGTCTGCGCGTCGATGTCGCCCAGGTTGGGCATGGCCAGGCCGTGCCCGGCGAGCAGCGCGTTGAGCGCCCGCAGGGTGGTCCCGGCGGGGACGGTGACCAGTCGGGCCGCCCGGTCGACCCGGATCTCGGTCCGCAGGGCGGACAGCTCCATCCGCCGCCCGTCGGACACGGCGATGGGGGTGAACGAGTGGCCGCTGCCGACCACTCTGATCCGCTCACCTGCGCCCGCCACGTCCAGGACCGCCTCGGCTATGTCCTCGACGGTGGTAGGGCGCAGGATGGCGGTGGCGACGCTGTGTTGGTTGCCCGCCCAGTTGGACCAGGCGGTGGCGGTACCGGCCATCGGCGCTCCTCGACATGAATGTGAACTGCCTTCATATCAGGAACGTTGTGCCTGGTAAATACCGCAATCGAGGTCCGCTCGTTGTACCGGTAGTCACGGTCTCGTGACATGTGGATATGTTCTTCCGTCGAAGGGGGGTGGCGTCGAGTGTCCACACCAGCCGCCACGACCGGGCCGCTGCGCCGCGTTCCGGTGCAGGGTCGAAGTGTCGCGCGCGTCCAACGGATGTTGGACGCCTGTGCCGAACTCGTCGACGAGGTGGGGTACGAGGGGTTGACCACCACGTTGCTCGCCGAGCGGGCCGAGGTGGCGATCGGGTCGGTCTACCAGTTCTTCCCGGACAAGCGGGCGATCGTGCAGGCGTTGACCCTGCGCACCATGGAGTCCTACCTCCAGCGCCTCGACGAACGGTTCGCCTCCGACGACCTGACCCACTGGTGGGACGGCGTCGACGCGGGCATCGACGAGTACATCTCGATGCACCGCACCGTCCCGGGGTTCCGCACCCTGCACTTCGGCGACGTCGTCGACCTGCACCTGCTCGACGAGCAGCGGGACAACAACGGCGTGATCGCCGACCAGTTGGCCCGGGTGCTCACCGAACGGTTCGGCATGGTCGACGAGCCGCGCCTGCGGTTCTGCCTGGAGATCGCCGTCGAGGCCGCGGACGCCCTGATCAAGCTGGCGTTCCGCCGCAAGCAGGAGGGCGACGAGCGGGTCCTGGCCGAGGCCAAGGCGCTCATCCGCGAATACCTGCACCGGCACGTCGAGGCCCCCACCCCGCCCGTCGCCCAGCCCTGACCGCCCCCGCCCGCCGCGGACCGGGGAACGGCCCGGCGTCGGGCGAGGGGCGCGCGACGGTCAGAGGAAGGCGTGGCCCTCCCCCCGGTAGGTGGGCACCGTGTCGACGACCGTGTCGCCGTCGACCAGGTGCAGCTCGTTGACCCGCTCGCAGAGTTCACCCGCCTTGGCGTGCCGGAACCACACCCGGTCGCCGATCCGCAGCGCGGCTGCGGCGGCACCGGTCAGCGGGGTCTGTACCTCGCCCGCGCCCTCGCTGCCGACCAGCGCCAGCCCGGCCGGCAGCCACGGCCGGGGCAGCCGGCTCGTGGCGGCGGGTCCGGAGGCGATCCAGCCCCCGCCCAGCACGGTGGCGATCTCCGGCGTCGGCCGGCGGACCACCGTGCAGGCGAAGAACGCCGCCGGGGTCGGCCGCCAGGCCCGGTAGGCGTCGAACAGCGTGGGCCCGTACAGCCCCGATCCGGCGGTGACCTCGGTGACCGCGGGGTCGGCGCTGGTGGCGGCCACGCTGCCGGTGCCGCCGCCGTTGACGAACTCCAGGTCGGCGTGTTCCCGGACGGCGGCGACCGCCGCACCCCGGCGGGCCAGCAGCTCCCGGTACGAGCCGCGCTGGGCGATCCGGATCGCGGCGCTGAGCGCGGCCTGTCCGGGCGGGGCGTCCCCGAGGCCGGCGATCTGTGCCTCGTACGACATCAGGCCGACCAGCCGGAAGCCGGGTCGGCGGGCGACGGCGGCGGCCAGCGCGCCGGCCGCCCGGGCGCTGTGCACCGGCGAGCGGCGTACTCCGACGTGCACCCGCCCGCGCAGCGGTCGCCAGGAGGCGTCCAGGTCGAGGCAGACCCGCAGCTCGGGGCGGCTGCCCGGTGGGCACACCCCGTCGATCAGGTCCAGTTGCTCGGTGCTGTCGATCATGAGGGTGACCGCCGCGACGAGCTGCGGGTCGGCGGCCAGTTCGGTGAGCGCCCCCCGGTCGGCGCTCGGGTACGCCACCAGCGCGTCGTCGGTGACACCGGAGCGGACCAGCCAGTTCGCCTCGGGAACGGTGAACGCCATCACACCGGACCAGCCGGGTTGCCGCAGCGCCCGGGTGAGCAGGTCGCGGGCCCGGATCGACTTGCTGGCGGCGCGGACCGGTTTGCCCGCGCTGCGGGCGGCCAGCGCGGCGGCGTTGGCGTCGTAGGCGGTGAGGTCCACCACGGCGTAGGGCGGGTCGAGGTGGGCGGTCGCCTTGTCGAGGCGTTCGCGCAGGGTGTCGCTGTCGATGGCCACGAATGCACGCTAACTGTCCGGACGGCAATGCGAAATACCCTCACGTCCTACCGGGCTGCGGTCGGTGGCGTTCGCGGCCTAGGCTCGGCGAGCAGGAGAATGTCGCCGGTGGGGAGGCCCCCACCGGGTCTAGAGTGTTCCACCGGGACTGCCCAGCGTTGGGCCGGCACGTGGAGGTACGGCCATCGAAAGCCAGCAGCACGGCGAGTCGTCCGGCGCGTCGTCATCCGGCCCACCGCCCGGCGGCACCGCCCCGACCGACCGGTCCGGGGCGGCGGCGATCCGTTCCGTGCTGCGCATCAGGCCGTTCCGGCGGCTCTGGATCGTCCTCGGCGCGGCCTCCTTCGGTGACTGGTTCGGCCTGCTGGCCACCTCGGTCTTCGCCGCCTCGCAGGTGCAGGGCAGCACTGCGAAGGGTGCCGCGTTCGGTGGGGTGATCGCGATCCGGCTGCTCCCGGCGCTGGTGCTCGGGCCGGTGGCCGGCGTGCTCGCCGACCGGTTCGACAGGCGCTGGACGATGGTCATCTGCGACCTGCTGCGGTTCGTGCTCTTCGCCTCGATCCCGACGGTGGCGCTCGCCGGCGTCAGCGGCGCACTGGTGGTGCTGTGGGCGACCATCGCCACCTTCCTGATCGAGTCGGTCACCCTGCTGTGGATTCCGGCCAAGGAGGCGGCGGTCCCCAACCTGATCCCGCGTGCCCGGCTGGAAGCGGCCAACCAGCTCACCCTGATCACCACGTACGGCCTCACCCCGATCCTCGCGGCGCTGGTGGCCGCAGGACTCGACCGCAGCGTCCGTGCGGTCGCCGGCGGCGATCTCGGCTGGGCCGAGCCGGCCCAGCTCGCCCTCTGGTTCAACGCCTTCTCCCGGCTGGCCACCGCGCTGGTGGTGGCCTTCGGCATCAAGGAGATCAGCCAGGCCCAGGCCCGGGAGCGGGGTGAGCGCGCCGAGCAGGGCATGTTCAGCCAGTTCACCGAGGGCTGGAAGTTCATCGGCCAGACCCCGCTGGTCCGGGGCCTGGTGCTGGGGATCTTCGGCGCGTTCGCCGGCGGCGGCATCGTGATCGGCACCGCCAAGTTCTTCGCCGCCTCGCTGGGCGCCGGCGACGCCGCCTTCTACATGCTCTTCGGCGCGATCTTCATCGGGCTGGCGGTCGGCATCGGGCTCGGCCCGATGATCGTGCGGGACATGTCCCGCCGCCGCTGGTTCGGCATGAGCATCGTGCTGGCCAGCGCGTCCGTGCTGGTGCTGGCCTTCGCCATCCACCTGTCGATGGCCATCCTCGGCGCGATCATGGTCGGCGCGGGCGCCGGCATGGCCTTCCTCGCCGGCACCACGCTGCTCGGCGGCGAGGTCGCCGACGAGGTACGCGGCCGGGTCTTCGCCGTGGTGCAGATCGGCACCCGGCTGGTGCTGATCCTGGCCATCGCGCTGAGCAGCCTGCTGGTCGGGGTCGGCGGCTCACGCCAGCTGACCATCGCCGACCTCGGCATCTCGGTCTCGTCCACCCGACTGCTGCTGCTCGCCGCCGGCCTGGCCGGCATCTTCGCCGGGATCAGCGCGTTCGGCCAGATGGACGACAAGAAGGGCGTGCCGGTCCTGGCCGACCTGTGGGGTTCGATGCGCGGCCGGCCACTGATGCCGGCCGAGCCGTTCGTCTCCAACGGGCTCTTCGTGGTCTTCGAGGGCGGCGAGGGGGCCGGCAAGTCCACCCAGCTGGAAACGCTCGCCACCCGCCTGCGTGAGCAGGGCCGCGACGTGGTGGTGACCCGCGAGCCGGGGGCCACGGCCGTGGGTGAGCGGATCCGGGCCCTGGTGCTGGAGGACTCCGGCGCGGACGCCCCGTCCCCGCGCGCCGAGGCGCTGCTGTACGCCGCCGACCGGGCCCACCACGTCGCCACCGTGGTCCGACCCGCCCTGATCCGGGGTGCGGTGGTGATCAGCGACCGGTACGTCGACTCGTCCCTGGCCTACCAGGGCGCCGGTCGTACGCTGCCGGTCGACGAGGTCTCCTGGCTCTCCTCGTGGGCCACCGGCGGGCTCAAGCCCGACCTGGTGGTGCTGCTCGACGTCGATCCGCGCACCGGCCTGTCCCGGGCGGCCGCCCGCAACCGGGGGACCGACCGGCTGGAGGCGGAGTCGGTCGCCTTCCACGAGCGGGTCCGTTACGCCTTCCTCGACCTCGCGGCCAACGACCCGAAGCGTTACCTGGTGCTCGACGGGGCCCGCCCGGTCGACGAGATCGCCCGCCTGGTCGCCCGCCGGGTGCAGGAGCTGCTGGTGGACCCGGCCGGCATCGTGCACCCCCGCCCGGCGCACGGGCCGGACACCTCGGTGCAGCCCGAGTTATCCGACTCTGAGCTGGTGGGGATGGAGCACCGCACCTGATGTCGGACGTCTTCGCCGACCTGGTCGGTCAGGCCGACGCGGTCGACACCCTGCGCCGGGCCGCCGCGTCGGCCGCCGCCGTGCTGCGCACCGCCCACCTGCCCACCCCCACCGGTGACCCGGACGACGACCTGGCCGCCCTGGCCGAGGCCGACGAGGGGGCCACCGCCGGGGGGACCCCCCCGCCCGTCGACCCGGCGGCCGGGATGACCCACGCCTGGATCTTCACCGGCCCGCCCGGCTCGGGTCGGTCGGTGGCCGCCCGCGCCTTCGCCGCCGCCCTCCAGTGCGTGCACGGCACCGGCTGCGGCAGCTGCCCCGGCTGCCACACCACGCTCACCGGCACCCACGCCGACGTCCGGCTGGTGGCCCCCGAGGGGCTCTCCATCGGCGTCGGCGAGATGCGTGCCCTGGTGCTGCGGGCGGCGAGCACCCCGTCCGGCGGGCGTTGGCAGGTGGTGATCATCGAGGACGCCGACCGGCTCACCGAGGCGGCCGGCAACGCGCTGCTCAAGGCGGTCGAGGAGCCACCGCCCCGCACGGTCTTCCTGCTCTGCGCCCCGTCCACCCACCCGGAGGACGTCTCGGTGACGATCCGGTCGCGCTGTCGGGTCGTACCGCTGCGGCAGCCCTCGGCGGCGGCGGTCGCCGAGGTGCTGGTCCGGCGGGACGGCGTCACGCCCGACGTGGCGCAGTGGGCCGCCGCTGCCGCGCAGGGGCACGTGGGGCGGGCCCGACGGTTGGCCCGCGATCCCGAGGCACGCCAGCGCCGGGACGCGGTGCTGGCGGTGCCGCGCCGGCTGACCGGGGTGGGCACCGCGCTCGACGCGGCGTCGGCGCTGATCGAGGCGGCCGAGGCGGAGGCGGCGGCTTCGGTGGCGGAATCCGACGCGGCCGAGCGGGCCGCGTTGCAGACCGCGCTGGGCGCGGGCGGCACCGGCCGGGGTGCGGCGGGCGCGACCCGTGGCTCCGCCGGCCAGCTCAAGGACCTGGAGAAGCGGCAGAAGTCCCGGGCCACCCGGGCCCAGCGGGACGCCCTGGACCGGGCCCTGGTGGACCTGGCCGGTTTCTACCGGGACGCGCTCACCTCGGCGTTGCGCGCGCCGGTCGCCCCGGTGCACACCGACACCGCGACGTTGGCTGAGGCGGGCGGGCAGAAATGGGCCCCCGAGGGCTCGCTGCGCCGGTTGGAGGCGGTGCTGGAGTGCCGGGCGGCGATCGAGGCGAACGTGAAACCCCGCATCGCCGTGGAGGCGATGATGCTCTCCCTCTGGCGCGGCTGACCCCCGTTTCCGCCCATCGACACGTGTTGACGGGGTGCGGTACGGTCCCGGTGGGCCGCGGTGATCGTGGTGGCACGCAGGGTGAGGTCTACCTGGGGGGAGATCGGATGCCGCGCGGCGAGATCGACGAGGCGTGGATCGAGGAGGCGGTGCGGCGGTACCGCCGGATCGAGTCCCTCCAGGCCGAGTTCGACCGGGCGGTCGACACCGTCGAGGTGACCGTCCGCTCGCCCGACGGGCTGGTCGAGGTGGTGGTGACCGCCGGGGGCCGGATCACCGACGTGCGTTTCCTCGGGCCGCTGCACACCCGCCACCCCCGGGACGTGGCCGGTTCGGTGCAGGCCGCCGTGACGGCCGCCGCCGACGCCGCCCAGTGGGCCCGGGAGAAGCTGCACAACGAGACCTTCACCGCCTACCGCCCGCTCGCGGGGGCCTGAGGTGGACGCCCTGCGCGCCCTCGCCGCCCGCCTCGACGAGGCCAGCGCCACCCTCGCCGCGCTCTCCCGCACGGTCACGGTGAGTGACCCGCCGCATCCGGCGTTCGGTGCGCACGCCGCCGGTCGCCCCGGTGAGGTCGGACGGGCCCTGCACCGGCAGTGGACCGCCGCCACCGACGGCCGGGCCCGCGAGGCGGGTGCCGCCGCCGCCCGGTTGGCCGCCGCCGCGTCGGCCGTGCGCAGCGCCGCCGACCGCTACGCCACCGCCGACGACGCCGCCCGCCGCCGGCTGGGCGGGGAGGCGTGATGGACCCGCTGGACCGCCTCGCCGAGCCGGGCCTCGACCTGCTCGCCCGGGTCGACACGCTGCTCGCCGCCGGGGCCCCCGAGGGGCACCCCGTCTGGCCGTTGCTGCGCCGGATGCAGCTGCTGCCGGGGGAGGCCCTGCGCGCCTTCCTCGACCTGCACCCCGCGCCGTTGGCGACCGCCGGCCACGCCGTGCGCCGGCTCATTCGGGGGTACGACGACGCGTGCGCCGCCCTCACCGACCCGGGGATCTGGTCCGGCCCGGCCGGGTCGTCCTACGACGAGGCCCGTACCGCCCTGCTGCGCCACCTGGACGAGGGGCCGGAGAGCCTGGTGGGCCGGTTGGAGTCCACCGCCGGTTACGCCGACGCGTTGGCCGACTGGGTGGAGGGCAGCCGGTTGGCGGTGGCCCGGGTGCTGGCCGAGGTGCTCGGCTCCACCGAGGCGGTCCGGGTCCGGGCGGCGACCGCCTCCGGTGCCGGGCCCGCCGTCGGGTCCGGGGCGGCGGCCGAGATCGCCACCCGGGTGCTCGCGGTGCTCGGGGTGGCCTACGACGGGGCGGAGACGCTGCTGCGCCAGTGGTCACCCAGCCTGGCCGAGTCGACCTGGCGGTCGACCGGCGGTCCGTCGTACCACGGCGGCCCGCTGCGGATCGGCTGACCGTGACCGGGTCGACTCCCCGGCGGGATGCCCGCCCGCCGCACCCGACCGGGTCCCGCCGATCCGTCGTAGGCTGATGTCATGGGCATGCTCTGCGCGGTCAGCTTCAACCGGTACGGGCGGCTCTACTACCTCGACCCGGGGGAGTTCCGTCCGCAGGTCGGTGACCGGGTGCTCGTCCCCACCGACGACGGCCCCGAGGTCGCGGAGTGCGTCTGGGCGGCGCAGTGGGTCACCGAGGAGACCGACGGTTTCCCGAAGCTGGCCGGGCTGGCCGGTGACGACGACCTGCGCCGTGACGAGTTGCTGCGGCGGCGTAAGGCCGAGGCGAAGGTGGCGGCGAAGCGGCTGATCCGGGAGCACGGCCTGCCGATGAAGGTGGTCGCGGTGGACCACGTCCTCGCCGCCACCGAGGGCACCGGGGACCGGACGACGGTCTACTTCACCGCCCCGCACCGGGTGGACTTCCGCTCCCTGGTCCGGGACCTGGGTGCGACCCTGCACTGCCGGGTGGAGCTGCGGCAGCTCTCCGCCCGTGACTCCGCCCGGGTGCAGGGTGGCATCGGCTCCTGCGGCCGGGACCTGTGCTGCGCCACCTTCCTCAACGACTTCGAGCCGGTGACCATCCGGATGGCCAAGGACCAGGACCTCCCGTTGAACCCGCTGCGGATCTCCGGGGCCTGTGGCCGGCTGATGTGCTGCCTGAAGTACGAGCACCCGCTCTATGCCAAGTTCACCGAGTCCGCCCCGGCGGTCGGCAGCCGGGTCACCACACCCGAGGGGGAGGGCCGGGTGGTCGGCCACAGCGTCCCCCGGGACGCGGTGACCGTCCGGCTGGACGCCGACGGCTCGCGCTCCATGTGTTCCCGTGCCGACGTCTGCGGGTCCCGCAGCGCCTACGAGAGCCGTGACCTGTCCGGCCCGGAGGCGGCGACGCGCTGATCGACGTGACCCGGTTGGCGGAGTCGTTCGTCTGCCGCCGGCACCTCAGGCGCGGTCGTGCAGGGTGACCTGGTAGCCGTCGGGGTCGGCGAAGGTGAACGTCCGGCCGAAGGGGCCGTCGACCGGTGCGGAGACGATGGTGTGCCCGTCGGTGACGAGCGCGTCGTGGATGGCCTGCACGTCCGTGGCGTGTAGCCAGATCGCGGCACCGATGCCGGGCTGGGCGACGGAGTCGAGATCGGTGCCGGTGACGACGTCACGCAGGGCGAACGCGATCGGCCTGGTCGCGAAGACGACGGCGTGCGGGGGCCCGGCCGGCGAGCGGACGAGGCCGAGGTAGCGCTCGTAGAACGCCTGGGAGGCGGCGAGGTCGCGGGCCTGGAGCGAGATGAAGTCGGGGCCGGTGACGGGCATGGTGGTTCTCCTTCTTTCATGTCAGGTTCCTGACACGACTCAACCTATGTCAGAATCCTGACATGAGTCAAGGTGATGCCGGCATCGACCTGAACACGTCCCTGGGCTACCTGCTGAAGGAGGCGTCGAGCGCCCTGCGGGTCGCCATGGAGGAGGTGCTGCGGCCCCTCGGGATGGGCGTGACGCACTACGCCTGCCTCGAACTGCTGGCGCAGCGACCGGGACTGTCGAACTCCGAACTCGCGCGGGGCGCATTCGTGACCCGGCAGACGATGAACGTCCTGCTCCAGAACCTGGAACGGGAGGGCTACGTGACCAGGCCCGCCGAGGCCCCCGTGGGCAAGGCGCTGCCCGCGCGGCTCACGCCGAGCGGTCGACGCAGCCTGGACCAGGCGACCGCCGCCGTCCGCTCGGTCGAGGTCAGAATGCTCTCCGGCATGACCGAGGCCGAACGCTCAGCCGCCTTCCACGCCCTCAAATCCATGATCCACTCCCTCACCTCCCCACCCACCCCACCTCCACCCCCCGCTGATCGGGGTTGATCAAGAGGTTTACGTCAGTTTGATCGCGCCTGGTGACGCAAACCTCTTGATCAACATCGACGGGCGGGCGGGCGGCGGGCGGACGGGCGGACGGGGGGAGGGCGGCGGGTCGGCGGGTGGTGCGGGGTGGGTGGGGTCAGGTGAGGGTTATCGGGGGTTCGGCCAGGTGGGGGGTCAGTGGGGTGCGGGGGGTCAGCCAGGAGGCGGTGGGGGACTGGTCGGGGTTGAGCTGCCAGTCGTGGCAGACCCGGTCGACGGCGATCGGATAGACGGTCAGCGTGCCGTCCGGGTCGATGCGCATCCGCAGGAACGACTTCGAGTCCTCGATGCCCTGCCCGGCGAAGAGTTCGTTGACGTTGACCCCGAAGGTGCCCGCCACCAGCAGGTATGCGGCCACCACCTGGGTGGCGACCAGCCCGATCACCGGGCCGTAGACCACGGCGGCGGCGACTGCCGGCAGCGGCCACGGCCAGTGGTGGAACGGCAGGTGCAGCCAGACCCAGGTGCCGGCGACCGCGAGCGCCACGTGCGCCAGCCCGTGACCGATGCCGAGCAGCCAGTGCCGGACGTGCCGTTTCCCGCTGGCGCTGGGCGGCTGGGCGAAGAACGCCGCACTGAGCAGCGTCACCCCCAACATGATCACCAACGGGACGCTGAACAGCCGCTGCTCGGTGCCGGTCCGGTTCGCCGCGACCCCGGCCATGGCGAGCATCAGCAGCGTGTGCAGGGTGCCGAGCAGGGTCCCGAAACCCGGGTTGCGCCGGGGCAGCCGGTGGAAGATCCCCCAGCCGTAGCGGCGGGAGCGGGCCGCGTCGGGGAACCGGGCCACCAGGTCGTACGCGCGGGTGCGGCTGGCCCGGCGGGACAGGGTGTCCTTCGGGGGCACCTCGATCCGCTCGGGCAGGGTGTGCGTCGGATACAGGTACGCGCCGCCCCCGCCGCAGGTGATCAACTGTCGTTCCGGGCCGGCGTACCGGGCGTAGTGGTGCAGGTCGCCGGAGACCAGCAGCCGCACGTGCGCGCCGGTGGGCGCGATGATCGTCCGGACGAAGTAGTCGATCGAGTCGTACGCGGTGGGATGGTCGACGGACTTCACCCAGGTCGGTGCCGGCACCGCCAGGATCACCCGGGAGTCGGGGCCGAGCCGGCGGGCCACCTCGTCGAAGTACGACAGCTGCGGATCGTCCAGGTAGGACCCCGACTGGTCGTCCAGGCCGAGCAGCCACCACCCGGCCGGCAGTTCCACCGCGAAGTACGACCGGGACTGACCGGTGCCCCAACCACCGAAGTTGCGGTCCCGGGAGCGGACGAACAGCCGCAGGAACGCGGTCAGCCCGTCGTACCAGTCATGATTGCCGGGCACCGCGAACAGCGTCGGCCGCTGTGGCGGGGCCACCGGCAGCGCCGCCTGGTACGGCCCCTTGCACCGGTCCTCGTACGCCTCGTAGGCCGCCGACGGGTAGACCTGGTCGCCCCCCATCACCAGGGTCTGCGCCCGGGGCAGCCGGTGCCCGTCGACCGTCAGCTCCGGCTGGGCCAGCAGGTACGCCACCGAGTAGGTGGCGTCGAAGCCGTCGCCCAGGTCGGCCACGTAGTCCAGCCACAGCCCACCGTCCGGGCCGACCTGCGCGCCGATCCGCGCGTCGAGCGCGTTCTGCAACTCCCGTTTGTCGAGGTACGCCCCGAAGAGCATCGCCAGCAGGGTGCGGATGCCGGTGCTGATCAACAGGAACGGCGCGAGCCAGGGGACCGGCTTACGGGGAGTGAAACCCAGCTCCACCGGATCAATGCCCCGTGGCCTGCGGACGGCCCGCTCACCGGGAGCGTGCTCGGCGTCCGGATCGACGGTCGGGTGCGGTGCGGCGCGGTCCGCCGGGGCGTCGACGGGGCCGGGACCGGCCGAAGCGCGGTCGCCGACGCTCTGTCCACCGCCGTCGGGGGTGGTGGGGCCGCCGGAAGTGGCGGGGCCGTCGGGGGTGGCGGGGCCGTCGGGGGTGGCGTGGTCGTCGCTCACCGGAGCAGCCTAGTCGTCCCGCACGACACCGATGTCCCATGATGTCCGGGTCACCCGACGCCGGAACCCTCTCGGTTCCGTCGGGGACCGTACCGTATACTCGATGATCGTTGCCGCCTTAGCTCAGTCGGCTAGAGCGACGCACTCGTAATGCGTAGGTCGACGGTTCGATTCCGTCAGGCGGCTCGGTAGCGAAAAGGCCCCGTGACCAGGCTTGATGCCTCGGTCGCGGGGCCTTTCCATGTCGGTTTGGTCTGCCTCGCCCGGTGCTCCGCTGCGCCGTCCCGTTGCAGTAGGAAACAGGCACCGCACCGCAGCAGAGCCGGCCGGCGTCCTGAACCTCACGAGGGCCGACCTCAGGTCGACCCGGTCCGGCTCGGCCCGGCCCTACCCGGCCCGGCCCGGTCCGGGTGGGCGCGGGCGGGCGCCGGCCACGGGTCCGCGCCGGGGCGTACGGGTCGCCGAGAAAATTCTGAGAAAGAGTTCTGGGGGCGGCAACCTGCGGGCGGTGGATCGCATGTACCCGGATGTAAGCAACGATCGCCACGATCCATAGGGGCCCGAATATGTCCGCACGTCGTCTGCTGCTGCCCGCTGTCACCGTTCTGTTCGCCCTGACCGCCTGCGGCGCCACCGAGGAATCCGGTCCCGGCTCGACGGCGTCCGCTCCGGCGAGCGGCACCCCGAGTCCGACGTCCACGGTGAACATCACGACGGCCGGGGATGTCAAGAGTGCCGACTGTCCCTCCGCGAGCACCCTGCAGAAGTTGGTCGAGCTGCCGGCGGGGATGACCTTCGGCAAGGTCGAGTGTGTGAAGGACTGGGCGGGGGCCGCGCCGCAGGGTCCGAAGGCCGGTGACGGTGTCTACCTGTTCCACTACACCGCTGGTACGGGCTGGAAGTACTACGGCGAGGGTAGCGGTTACGACTGCAAGGATCTGGGTCTGACCGTGCCGGCCCCGTTCTGCATCTCGGATTCGGCGCCCGCTACGAAGAAGCCGACGACGAAGCCGGCGGCGACGAAGCCGGTGACCACGAGTCCCTCGTGTCCTTCGGTGAACATGCTGGAATCCCTGGTCGAGCTGCCGAAGGGGATGACCTTCGGCAAGGTCGAGTGTGTGAAGGACTGGGCGGGGGCCGCGCCGCAGGGTCCGAAGGCCGGTGACGGCGTCTACCTGTTCCACCACACGGCTGGTACGGGCTGGAAGTACTACGGCGAGGGCAGCGGTTACGACTGCAAGGACCTGGGCCTGACCGTGCCGGCCCCGTTCTGCATCTCCGACTGACCAGAGTGGTCGCGGTTGCGCGCTGTGGCGCACACTGGCTACGGTGTGCGCCACAGTCAGCCGGCCGCATCGCCGCCGCGCCCTGACAATCTGTGCGGCACCAGGGGGCACGAGCGGGGCATGGCGGAGTCGATCGACGACCAGTTCCGGGAGTTCGTGCAGACCCGCTCGCCGGCGTTGCTGCGGACGGCGTTCCTGCTGACCGGTGACCGTCACCTCGCCGAGGATCTGGTGCAGGACGCCCTGGCCCGTACGCATCGGGGCCGGCGGCGGCTGGGCGATCCGGGGCACTTCGAGGCGTACACCCGCACTGCGATGTACCACCAGCAGGTGAGCTGGTGGCGGCGACGCAGGGTGGCCGAGTCCCTGCCCGGGGAGTTGGCCGACGTGGCGCAGCCCGGCAGCGACCACACCCACCGGACCGATCTCAAGCTGGCCCTGCACCAGGCTCTCGCCCAGCTCACCCAGCGGCAGCGCGCGGTGCTGGTGATCCGGTTCTTCGAGGACCGCAGCGAGGCCGAGGCCGCGCATCTGTTGCAGTGCTCGGTCGGCACGATCAAGAGTCAGACCAGTAAGGCACTGGCCCGGATGCGGCAGATCGCGCCCGAACTGCTCTCGACCGTGTTGGAGGAGGCCTGATGACCGACGACCTCGGGCCGCTGCGTCAGGCCATGTCTGATCTGAGCGAGCACGGCGGCAGCGCCGACCTGTACGAGCGGACCCTGCGCCGGTCGCGGCAGACGCAGCGGCGGGCGACCATCGCCACCGGCGTCGCCGCCGCAACGGTGGTGTTCGCCATCGGCGGTACGGTCGCCTTCGTCGCCGGTCACCGGCCCGACGCGTCGACACCCGCAGCCGCCCCCAGTGGTGCCGGACCCGGGCAACCCGACTGTCCGTCGGTCGAAACCCTCGGCAGCCTGGTCGAGCTGCCACCGGACTGGTCCTTCGCATCCCCGCAGGTGCAGTGCGTGCAGACCTGGGCGACGGCCGACGTGAAGCGCCCGTCCGGCGGCAACATCCGCTACCTGTTCCACTACACGGCCGAGGTGGGCTGGCGGTACCAGGACCAGGGTGCCGGGTGGGACTGCAAGAAGCTCGGCCTCACCCAGCCGGCCCCGTTCTGCACCTCCTGACCGCAGACCCCCGGGGAACGCCCGGCCGGACCAGCGCGGGCGAACGGCTGCCCGGTCAGCGGGCACCGTGGCGTCTGCGCAGGGCGTGGTAGGCGACCGCGAGGGCGGTGCCGAGGACGACGATGACGACCTCGTGCCCGGGATGGAGGTTCTTCGACAGGCTGGGGGCGCGGTCCGGGCCGATCGCCCAGAGCGCCAGACCCGCGCCGTAGGCCGCGCCGAGTGCGACGGCCCACCACCGTAGTGGGCGGAGGGCATCGCGGCGCAGCACGGTGACCAGCGCGATCGCCACCGGGACGACGGCCACCATGGCGAACTGGACGGCGACGAGGACGGCGACCGCCCAGGCGCTGATGACGAGGGGTCGTGAGCGGGGCAGGGCACCCGGGTTCGCGAGCGCAGGCGGGGCATGGGACATGGTGGTTCCTTCCGGTGCGAGGGGTCGGGTGACGGGACGGCGTCCGGTGGGCGGGCTCAGGGGCGGGTCTGCCCGGCTTCCGCCTTCTCGGCGGCGGTCCTGAGGTCGGCCAGCCACGCCTGCAGCCCGTACCCGAGGTAGGTGGTGGAGGTTGCCACGTCGGCCTCGACCTGGGCGCCGGTCCAGGTCTCCTCGGTGCGGACCAGTACGCCGCCGGGGACCTCGGTGAAGGTCCAGACGTGGACGCCGTTGTCGATGTGGAGTCCGTCGCCGGTCCCCGGGCCGGCCCAGCGAATGCACCGGTAGGGCGTCAGCTGCGTGACGGTCGAGGTGATGGTCAGCGTCGTCGCCGGGGTCATCGGGGTTTCCGGGACCGGCGTGGTCCAGCGGAACGCCGACCCCGCGCGCAGGTCGCCGTCGTCGAGGCGGGCGACGGTGGTGACCGGGGCCTGCCAGGAGGGCCAGTTCTCGACGTCGGTCTGGAGGTGCCAGACGGTGTGCAGCGACGCGTCGATCAGCATCTCGGCGCGGAACCGGATGCGGGCCGTCGGGTCGACGCCCTGCCCGTCGCAGGCGATCACCGGCTGGTTCGTGGTCGATGCCATCTGACTCCACCTCTCTCATTTTCGCGACGACGTGTCGCATGAGTTAGACCCTATAACTTCAGGGAACTTCGGTCAATAGCGGAAGTGATAGCCTGTAACTGTCGTGTTGGTAGGTGTGCGAACGGGGGGTCCATGGGTGCCGACGTGACCGGTCCGCGCGAGCGGTACCGCGCCCAGGTGCGGGCGGAGATCAAACAACGGGCCTGGGAGCAGCTCGCCACGACCGGGGTGTCGGCGCTGTCCCTCAAGGCGATCGCCGAGCAACTGGGGATGAGCGGCCCGGCCCTCTACCGGTACTTCGCCAGTCGGGACGAGCTGATCACCGCCCTGATCCGCGACGCGTACCGCAGCCTCGCCGACGCGCTCCGGACCGCCGCCGACGCCGGTGCCGACGTCGCCGGACTGGCGCACACCGTGCGGGCCTGGGCCCTGGACGATCCGCAGCGCTACCTGCTGATCTGGGGTACGCCCGTGCCCGGCTACCACGCCCCCGACGACACCACCGCCATCTCGGCCGAGATCATGGCGACGGTCGTCGACGCCTACCGCAGACGCGACGTCCAGCCCTCCGGACGGCGGATCGAGGCCCACCTCGACGACCATCGCGGCTGGGCCGGGGACCCGACCGTGCCGGCTGCCGCGCTGCGGCAGGCGCTGGCCTTCTGGACCCGGGTGCACGGCGTCCTGTCCCTCGAACTCGCCGGCCACTTCGCCGACATGGGATTCGACCCCGCGCTGCTGTTCGACGACGAGATCGACGACCTCCTCGGCCGCTGACCGCCGCCCCGACCGCTGACGCCGCCCGCCTGCCCCGACCGCCGACGCCGGCCGCCCCTGCCGGCAGCCGACGCCCGCCGGCTGACCGTCCGCACCCGCCGCCGGCCGCCCCTGCCGGCCGCCGACGCGGACGTCCACGGGGGCGTCCGCGCCGGTGCAGGGCTGCGCTCCGGCCACCGCGCGTCGGCACGGGTCGGTGCCCGTGGCCCGGCACGACTAATGTGAGCAGTCAGCCACCGTACGCTTACGAGGACGGGACCCCTCGATGAGATGTGCCTTCTGTGGCCGGTGGTGGCCGCTGCCCTGGGCGTGCGGCCGGTGCCGGCGTGACCGTCGCCGGATGCGCCGCGACTACCTGCGCCGCGCCGCCCCGCAGGACGCGCTGCGCGACCTGACCCGCACCGACCCGGACCACTGACCGGACCGCAGCCCCACCCACCACGCAGCCCGGTCGTCGCGTGTCGGCGGGAGACGGCCGGTGGGAGAGGGGCAGGTCCCGGCGTGGCTATCCTGGGCCCGTGCTGCCCCTGCCGCCCGGCGACTTCCGGGCCTACCTGTTCGACTGCGACGGCACCATCGTCGACTCCATGCCGGTGCACCACCTGGCCTGGCGGGCCGCGCTCGACGAGTGGGGCTGCGACCTGCCCGAGGACCTCTTCTACGCCTGGGGCGGCCGGCCGGTGGCCGACATCGTCGTCGACCTCAACGCGCGGCACGGGCTGGCCATGCCGGTCGACGTGGTGGCGCGTCGCCGGGAGGACGCCTATCAGACCTTCCTGCCGCAGCTCACCGCCGTGCCCGGGGTGCTGGCGCACATCGAGCGGGCACACCGGCGGGTGCCGTTCGCGGTGGTCTCCGGCAGCACCCGGGAATCGGTGACCGCCTCGCTGTCCGCGCTCGACCTGCTCGACCGGTTCGACGTGCTGGTCTGCGCGGAGGACTACGCGCGGGCCAAGCCGGACCCGGAGTGCTATCTGCTGGCGGCGCGGCTGCTCGACGTACCGCCGGAGCAGTGTCTGGTGTTCGAGGACACCGACCTGGGAGTCGCGGCGGCGACGGCGGCGGGCATGGCCTCGGTCCGCGTCCCGCCGCCCTGGCAACGCTGAACCCGGTCGGGCCGGCGGCCCCGACCACCGCCGGCCCGGGACCCGGCGGTCAACCCCGGTAGAGCTTCTCCGCGTACGCCGGGCCGTAGTAGCGCTCCAGGTCGGCCAGGCTGTCGGTCGGCGTCTCGACCTCCTTGACCAGCCGGGCGCGGGACGGCAGCGTGTCCGGCTGCCAGGTCTCCGGCTGCCACAGCTCGGAGCGGAGGAACGCCTTCGCGCAGTGGTAGAAGATCTGCTCGACGGCCACCTCGACGGCGAGCACCGGCCGGTGCCCCTGGACCAGCATGTCGTCGAAGTAGGGCGCGTCGCGCACCAGCTTCGCCCGGCCGTTGATCCGCAGGGTGTCCGTCCGACCCGGGATCAGGAAGATCAGCCCGACGTGCGGGTTGTCGAGGATGTTGCGGTAGCCGTCGGCCCGCCGGTTGCCCGGCCGCTCCGGGACGGCGATCGTCCGGTCGTCGAGCACCAGCGCGAAGCCGGGCGGGTCGCCCTTGGGGGAGACGTCGCAGCTGCCGTCCGCGCCGGCGGTGGCGACCAGGCAGAACGGCGAGGCGGCCAACCACTGCCGGTCCCGTTCGTGCAGCACGGTGCGTTCCTTGGCCGCCGCCCGGGGCATCGGTGCCCCCAGCAGCGCGCGTAGCTCCTCGTGTGAGGTGATCTCCACCGTCACGTCCGCCTCCCCCGTCCGTTGATCTCGGTGGCGGGCGGTGGCACACCGGCCGCCGTACGCAGCCTATGCGGGCGTGGCGAGCCGGTTTGTCCCCGACCGGCGCACCCTGCCCCCGGACGAAGCAGTGGAGGGCCCGCGATGGAGAGCCGACTGAAGGTGCTCGGGCACCCGGTGCATCCGATGCTGGTGATGTTCCCGGTCGCGTTGCTGGTCACCGGCACCCTCTTCGACGTCGTGGACACGGTCGGCGGCCCCGACTTCCTCGCCGAGGTGGCGTACTGGAACATCACCGTCGGCCTGGTCGGTGGTCTGCTGGCCGCGGTGGCCGGCGCGTTCGACCTGCTGGCCATCCCGGCCGGCACCCGGGCGAAGCGGGTGGCGCTCACCCACGCGGCGGCGAACGTCGCGGTGATCCTGCTCTTCGCCGCCGTCTGGGCGGTCCGGTTGAACGCCGACTCCCGGGCGGCCGGTGGCGCGTTGATCGCCATCGAGGTGGTCGGCCTGGCCATCCTCGGCGTCAGCGCCTGGCTCGGCGGGGAACTGGTCGACCGGTTGGGGGTGGGCGTCGACCCCGACGCCGGCCTGGACGCCCCCAGCTCGCTGCGGCCCGTCCCGGCCAGCCGACCGGTGGGAGAGGTGCGATGACGGAGCAGCCGGGCCGGGGCAGCCGCCAGCAGGGCGGGGACCTGACGGGCGAACTCCAGGCGTTGCGCGCCGAGCTGAGCCGGCTGGCCGGTGGCCGGGGTGTGTCGCCCGACGTCGAGCTGACCGAGGTCGCCGACGGCTGGCAGGTGACCGTGCGGCTGCCCGGGGTGGCCCCGGAGGAGGTCGCCGTCGAGCTGGACGACCGGGAACTCTGCGTCCGGGCCCGGTCGGAGGCCGAGGTCAACGCCGACCAGGGCATCCCCGGTGGGGTCGAGACCCGCAGCTTCGAACACCGGGTCGACCTGCCGTCGCGGGTCGACCCCGACGCCATCGACGCGGTGATGGACCACGGCCTGCTCCGGGTCCACCTGCCCCGGGCGGCGCGGCCCACGCCGCGCACCATCACCGTCGGCCGCGCCGGCTACCCACCCGGCCCCACCCGCACCGGTACGCCCACCGGCGTGGACCCGGCGGCGGACCGGGAACTGCACCACCCGGACACCGCCGTCGACCCGCTCGACCGGCCGTAGGGGCCCCGGTGGACAGCCCGGCACTGGGTGGCCCGTTGGGCGAGCGGGTGCCCGACGTGGCCCGGATCGCCGTGCTGCGCGCCAACGCGCTCGGCGACCTCATCTTCCTGCTGCCCGCCCTGGAGTCGCTGCGGGCGGCGTACCCGACGGCGGAGATCGTGCTGTTCGGTGCGCCGTGGCACGCGACGCTGTGGCGCGACCGGCCCGGCCCGGTCGACCGGGTGCTGGTCGTCCCACCGGCTCCCGGCATCCGCGAGCCCGGCCCCGACGAGCCGCCCGGGTCGCTCGACGACTTCCTGGCCGACGCGGCCCGGGAGGGCTACGACCTGGCGTTGCAGGTGCACGGTGGCGGAGCCAACTCGAATCCGGTCATGAGCCGGTTGGGGGCCCGGGTCACCGCCGGGTTGCGCGCCGAGGACGCCCCACCGCTGGACCGCTGGCTGCGCTACGTCTACTACCAGCCCGAGGTGACCCGCTACCTGGAGGTGGTGGCCCTGGTCGGGGCGGGTGCGGTCACCGTCGTACCGACGCTGGCGGTGACCGACGCGGACCGGGCGCAGGCGCGGGCGGTGCTTGGCGAGCCGGACCGGCCCCGGGTGGCGCTGCACCCCGGGGCGAGCGACACCCGGCGGCGCTGGCCCGCGCGGCGGTTCGCCGAGGTGGCCCGGACCCTGCACGACGACGGGTACGAGGTGCTGGTCACCGGCACCCCCGCCGAGCGGGCGGTGGTGGACGAGGTGGTCGCGGCGGCCGGGGTGCCGGTCCGTCCCCAGGTCGGCACGCTCAGCCTCGGCGGGCTGGCCGCCGCGTACGCGGGCTGCGCGTTGGTGGTCTCCAACGACACCGGCCCGCTGCACCTGGCCGGTGCGGTGGGCACCCCGACGGTGGGTGTCTACTGGGTCGGCAACATGATCAACGGGGCGACCCCGTTGCGCGGCCGGCACCGCCCGATCGCCGCCTGGACGACGCGCTGCCCGGTCTGCGGGGTCGACTGCACCCCGGGCATCTATCCGCACCGGCCCGGCGACGGCAACTGCCCGCACCGGGACTCGTTCGTCGCCGACGTGCCGGTGGTCGAGGTGCTCGAAGCCGCCGCCGACCTGCTCCACCCCGGGCCGGGCGCGGTGACCGCCCCTGACCGCCCGCGCCCCTGACCGCCCTCACCGCGACCGGCGGCCGGGGTCGAGTTGGCCGGTGCCCCCCGGCTGGTTGTGCGGCGTCGGGCCGGGTCAGGCCGGTTGGGTGGTGTCGGCGCGGGCCGGACGCGTGGTGGTCTGCCGTGTGGTGTCGGCGGCGACCACCTCCCACGCCTCGACGGCACGTTCGGTGACGGTGGTCGGTGACTCCAGGTGGTAGGCGCCGCTGGGCAGCACACCCGCGCCGCCGTACCGGGCCAGCACCGCGAGCTGGGCGGCGACGTCCTCGCCCTGGTGGTTCGCCGGAACCCGCCGCCAGAACTCGAAGCCGCCCGAGTCGACAAGCGCCGCCCGGTCGTAGAGCACGCAACCGCCGATCCAGGAGATCTTGTACGCCCGCCACGCCCCCGGCGGCAGGCCCACCTTCTGCTGGACGTGCAGCAGGTTCGCGGCCGGGTGGATGGCGGCCCGCTGCCACTGCGGGGTGTCGGGGCGGACCAGTTCCGGCACCACCGGCCCGTCCCACTCCTCGTAGTGCCCGTGCGTCTCGGGGCGGACGTCGTCGGCGTACGACAGGCCGTGCACCGCGTTGCCGACGAACCCGCAGCCCAGTTCCCCGATCGCGGTGACCAGCCGACCGAGGGTGCCCGGTTCGAGCCAGACGTCGTCGTCGAGGCAGAGCACGTACCGGGCCACCGACCGGTCCAGCAGGTACGCGCGGTGTTCGGCCAGCCCGCGCCGGGGCAGTCGCCGGGTCAGCAGCACCGGGTGCCCCCGGTGGCGCAACGCCCGGACCATGGTGGCCGCCGCCGGGTGCGCGTACGCCGGGTCGTCGTCGGACTGGTCGCTGACCACCACCCCGAAGTCGGGGACCTCGACCTGGGCGGCCAGCCCGGCCAGGGTGACCGCCAGTTCGGCCGGGCGGTTGCGGGTGGGGATCAGCACGTCGAGCCGACGGGGTCGGCGGAACTCCCCGGGCGTGCCGAGGTCGAGCGGTCGGTTCACGGGGTCCTGCCCAGGCTCTGCGCGGTCGGGGTCGGGGTCGGGTGGGTCGGGGTCGGGTGGGGCGTCGTCGGCTCCGGGCCGGGTGCCGCCGACGGGTCGACGGCGGGTCGTACCGCCCCGGCACGACCGTCGGCGGCGGCCCGGCCGGCGGTGTGGGTGGCCCGGCCGGCGGTGGTCCGGGTGGCCTGGTCGGCGGCGCCCTCGGCGGCCTGGGCGCGGATCCGGTCGATGATCGCCGAGGTGGACCGGTCCGGCACGTAGCCGAGGGTGCGTACCTGACCGCCGAGCCGGCGGACCAGCGACGCCTCCGGGACCATCTCCGGCGGGTAGTCGCCGCCCTTGACGTACACGTCGGGGCGGACCGCCTCGATCAGGCCGACCGGCGAGTCCTCCTCGAAGACCACCACGTGGTCCACGCAGGACAACGCGGCGAGCAGGGTGATCCGGTCCTCGACCGGGTTGACCGGCCGGTCGGCACCCTTGAGCCGGCGGACGCTGGAGTCGGAGTTGACCGCGACCACCAGCAGATCCCCCAGGGCCCGCGCCTGCTCCAGGTAACGCACGTGACCGGGGTGCAGCACGTCGAAGCAGCCGTTGGTGAAGACCACCGACCGGCCGGCCCACCGGTGGTCGGCGACGATCGCGTCCAGCTCGCCGGTGCCGACCAGCGTCGGATGGGCGGTGCCGTCGGGTGCGCCACCGAGCGCGTCGAGCAGGTCCTCCCAACGGCACACACAGGTGCCGGTGTCGGAGACGGTGATGGTGGCGGCGAGCTGGGCCAACTGGGCGGCGGTCGGCAGCGACGCCTCGGCGGCCAGCGCGAGCGTCATCGCCGCCAGGTAGGCGTCCCCCGCGCCGACGGCGTGACTGGCCGGGACGGGCGTGCTGTGGCTGCGCCGGTGTGCGCCGTCCGCGCCGCCGACGATGGCACCCTCGGTGTCCAGGGTCACCGCGACGACGTCCGCGCCGGTGTGCGCGCGCAGCTCGGCCAGCCGCGCCTGCGCCAGTTCGGCCCGGTCGACGCCCTCCCCGACGGTGGCGTTGACGGTCACCCCGGCCCCGGTCACGCTCAACCCGTCGCCGGTCATCGCGACCCGCCCCTCACCGGGGGTCGGTTCGCCGGTCGGGCCGGCCGGTGCCCGACCGACCCCACCCGGGGCGGTGCCCACGACCAGCTCCGACGGCCCGTCCGTCGGATCGCTCGGCGGGTGGTCCAGGTGCAGGCCGGTGCCGCCGGTACGGGTCGGGGCGGGCGGTGCGCCGAAGCCGGCGGCGGCGCGGGCCAGCAGCCGGGTCGCCTCGGCGAAGCTGGGGGTGACCACCGTCGGGTTCAGCCCCCGCCAGTCGGCCAGGTCGTGGGCGTCCAGGGCGACGGTGGCGTACCGGTGCCGGTGGGCGAACAGCCAGGCGCGCACCGGGGCGGGCAGCGCGCCGAGACCGTAGTCGCAGACCACCAGGGTGGGCGCGGCCCCGCCGGCCACCGCCCGCAGCTCCTCGGTGGCGCAGCTCAGGGCGGTGAGCAGCCGGGCGACACCGTCGTCGTCGAGCGGTTCGTCGGGCTCGCCGGAGTCCTCCCGGAGCAGGATCTGGTTGCCGGCCAGCATCCGGCGTTTCACCGGCGTCGGCCGGTGCGGTTCGCCGACCGTACGGTCCCAGACGCCGGCCCGGTCCAGGCAGTCGTGCAGTTCGTCGCCGGCCACGTCCGCCCCGACCGGGGCGACCAGCAGCGCCCTTCCGCCGAGCGTGGCGACGTTGACCGCGGTGTTCGCGGCCCCACCTGCGGCGGTGATGCGTCGACGCAGGGTGAGGATCGGCGCGGGCGCCTCCCGGCACAGCCGCTCCGACTCGGCGAAGCGCCACTCGTCGAGCATGGCGTCGCCGACGACGAGGACGGCCCGGTCCCGCCAGCTCTCCACCACGGTGGCGAGCCGGCGCTGTTCCGCTGCTGCTCCTGCCATGCCCACCGGGGTCCCCCGCGCCGACCAGGCCAAACCCTCCGCCATGCCCGGCGACCAGGGTCACGTTTCGGGCCCTACGCCCCGGGAACCGACCAGAGGTATCCGGAGAGGGGAAAACCGACATGGCAGCCACGACATTGCAGGGCAAGCGGATCGCGTTCCTCGCCACCGACGGCGTGGAGGAGGTCGAGTACGTGCAGCCGCGCGAGGCGGTCGAGAAGGCGGGCGCGACCGCCGAGCTGGTATCGCTCAAGCCCGGCACCATCCAGGCCTTCAACCATCTGGACCAGGGCAAGACGTACGACGTGGCGGTGACGGCGGCCGACGCGGACGCCGACGGCTACGACGCGCTGGTGCTGCCCGGCGGGGTGGCCAACCCGGACTTTCTGCGTACCGACCCGGACGCCGTCCGGTTCGTGCAGGCGTTCTTCGCGGCCGGGAAGCCGGTCGGGGTGATCTGCCACGGCCCGTGGACCCTGGTCGAGGCGGGCGTGGTGGCCGGTCGTCGGATCACCAGCTGGCCGAGCCTGCGTACCGACCTGACCAACGCCGGTGCGACCTGGGTGGACGAGCAGGTGGTGACCGACGGCAACCTGGTCAGCAGCCGAAACCCCGACGACCTCCCGGCGTTCTGCGCCGCGCTCGTCGACCGGTTCGCCGCCTGAGGCGTACCCCCGAGGGGCAGGTGGGTCCCCGGTGGCCCGCGTGCCCGCCTGGGGCGTACCCCCGACGGGCAGGCGGGTCCCTGGTGGCCCGCGTGCCCGTCGGTGCCGGGCGGGCCTGCGGGCAGGTTTCCTCCGGTGGGTAGGCATGTTCGCGGGGGAGCGGGAAAGAAGGCGGGATGACCGCCCAGACCCACGGCAGCCCGGTGCTCCAGGCCCGCCAGCTGCGCCTGTTGATGTTCGGCCTGATGACCGGCATGCTGCTGGCCGCGCTGGACCAGACCATCGTCGGTACGGCCTTGCCCACCATCGTCGGCGAGCTGGGCGGGATCGACCACTACTCGTGGGTGGTCACCGCCTACCTGCTCGCCTCGACCGCCTCCACCCCGCTCTACGGCAAGATGGCCGACCTGTACGGCCGCCGACCCGTCTTCCTGTTCTCGATCGGCACGTTCCTGCTCGGCTCGCTGCTGGCCGGCCTGTCGCAGGACATGACCCAGCTGATCGTCACCCGGGGCGTGCAGGGCATCGGCGCGGGTGGCCTGATGACGTTGGCGTTCACCATCATCTCCGACGTGGTGTCGCCCCGGGAACGTGGCCGCTACCAGGGGTTGTTCGGCGCGGTCTTCGGCGTCTCCTCGGTGGCCGGGCCGCTGGTCGGCGGCTACTTCGCCGAGACCAACTGGCGGTGGATCTTCTATCTGAACGTGCCGTTGGCGCTGCTGGCGATCGTGGTCTGCTACCACGTGCTGCGGTTGATCCCGTTCGAGCGGCGGGAGCACACCGTCGACTGGTTGGGTGCGGCGCTGCTGGTCGCCGGGGTGAGCGCGTTGCTGCTGGCGCTGAGCTGGGGCGGCAACTCGTACGCCTGGGGCTCGGCGACGATCATCGGGCTGTTCGTGGCGGGTGCGGTGCTCGGGGTGGCGTTCGTGCTCCAGGAGGCCCGGGTCACCGAACCGATCCTGCCGCTGGGGCTGTTCCGCTCGGCGACGTTCGCGCTGGCCAACTCGGCGGGCTTCGTGCTCGGTCTGGTGATGTTCGGATCGATCATCTTCATCCCGCTCTACCTGCAGATCGTCAAGGGCGCCTCGCCCACCCGCAGCGGCCTGCTGATGCTGCCGATGATGGCCGGCATCATCGTCACCTCGATCGTCACCGGCCGGGCGATGAGCCGGATCGGCCGGTACAAGTGGTTCCCGGTGGCCGGTTCGGTGGTGCTGGTCGTCGGGATGCTGCTGTTCACCCGGCTCCAGGTGGACAGCTCGCTCTGGGCGGCGTTCGGCTACATGGTGGTGATCGGCGTCGGGCTGGGCCTGTGCATGCAGTCGCTGATCCTCGGCGTACAAAACGCCGTGGACGTGCGGAACCTCGGCGCGGCGACCTCATCGGCGACGTTCTTCCGGTCGCTGGGCGGTTCGTTCGGGGTGGCCATCCTGGGCGCGGTGCTCTCCACCCGGCTCGCCAGCGGGCTCGCCGACCGGTTGCCCGGCGCGATCGCCCAACTCCCCGCCGACCAGCAGGCGGCGGTCGCGGCCAGCGGCGGCACCAGCATCTCGATCAACGACCCGGCGACCATCCTGGCCCTGCCCGGCCCGGTCCGGGCGGCCATCCAGGCGTCCTTCGTCGAGTCGCTGCACCTGGTGTTCCTGACCACCGGCCTGATCGCCCTGGTGGCCGTGCTGGTCACCCTGGCCCTGCCGAACGACCAGCTCCGGGGTGCCGGCCCGCAGGGCGCCACCGGCGGCGTCGACCCCCTCGGCGGCAAGGCCCCCGCCCCCGGCGGCAAGCCCCTGACCAAGGAGTCCAAGGACGAAGCCGCCGCCGACCTCAACGCCAAATCCCAAACCATGCTCTAACCCCCACCCCGCCCCACGCGCCCCCCGCCCCGCCCACCCCCGCCCCGCCCCGGTGATCAAGAAGTTTGCGTCAGAAATCGCGCGGAGGTTGACGTAAACCTCTTGATCACCGGGGAGGGAATGGGGGTGAAGCGGGCTAAGCGGGTGCAGGTGGGGGGGGGGGGGGGTGGGGGTGGGGGGCTATTTGAGGATGAGGCGGTTGGTTTGGTCGAAGACGGTTAGGTCGGCGAGGGTTTCCGGGACCGAGAGGGAGAGCGGGGCGGGGAACTCGTGCGGGTGCAGGAAAGCGGCGTCGGTGGTCTCGTCGGTGACGCGGGTGAGTTCGCCGTCCCAGTCGTCGACCCGGAACGCGGTGGTGAAGATCTGGTAGGTGTGGCCGTACATGTTGGTGTGGGTGCGGTCGGGGCCGGTGTAGAGGGCGAAGGCGCTGACCCGCAGGGCGCGCAGGCCGGTCTCCTCGCGGACTTCGCGGACCGCGCAGTCGGCGATCGACTCGCCGAGTTCCATCGCGCCCGCCGGCAGCGCCCACTGGCCGTTGTCCGAGCGGCGGATCAGCAGCACCCGGCCGGCGTTGTCGCGTACCACGGCCCGCGCGCCGACGAACATCAGCGTCCGATCGCCGGCCAGGGCGCGTAGCTGTCCCACGTACGAGTCGGCCCAGGAGATACTCACCCGGACAATCTACGCACCATCCGGGGAGGGGCTCGGCGTTCCGGGGGTTCCCAAGGTGTGACCGGCGACACTAGCTTGTCACCCATGCGTAGCACGATGATGGACGCCCCGCTCCAGGTCGCCCGGATCCTCGAACACGGTGCGACGGTGCACGGCACGGCCGAGGTGGTCACCTGGACGGGTGCCGAGCCGCGCCGGATGTCGTACGCCGAGGTGGGTCGCGCGGCGGCCCGGCTGGCCCACGCGCTGCGCGACGAGTGCGGGGTGACCGGCGACGAACGGGTCGCCACCTTCATGTGGAACAACAACGAGCACCTGGTGGCGTACTTCGCGGTGCCGAGCATGGGGGCGGTGCTGCACACGCTCAACCTGCGGCTCTTTCCCGACCAGGTCGCCTACATCGCCAACCACGCGCAGGACCGGGTGGTGCTCGTCGACTCGACGCTGATCCCGCTGCTGGCCCGGGTGCTCGGCGAGTTGACCACGGTGCGGCACGTGGTGGTGGTCGGCGGGGGCGATCCCGGGCCGTTGCGGGCGGTCGCCGGGGACCGGGTCACCTTCCACCGGTGGGACGACCTGTTGGCCGGCCGGCCCGAGCACTTCGACTGGCCGGAGGTGGACGAGCGGGACGCCGCCGCGCTCTGCTACACCTCCGGCACCACCGGCAATCCCAAGGGCGTCGCCTACTCGCACCGGTCGATCTATCTGCACTCGTTGCAGGTGTGCCTGCCGGAGGGGTTCGGGCTGGGTCCGGGGGACCGGGAGTTGGCCATCGTGCCGATGTTCCACGCGATGTCGTGGGGGTTGCCGTACGCGGCGTTCCTCTCCGGCGCGTCGCTGATCATGCCGGACCGGTTCCTCCAGGCCGCGCCGATCGCCGAGATGATCGCCGCCGAGCGGCCCACCCTGGCCGGCGCGGTGCCGACCATCTGGAACGACCTGCTGGCGTACCTGGACGCCCACGACGTGGACACCTCGTCGCTCAAGGAGGTGATCGTCGGCGGTTCGGCGTGCCCGCCGGCGTTGATGCACGCGTTCGCCGAGCGGCACGGCATCGACGTGATCCACGCCTGGGGGATGACCGAGATGTCCCCGCTGGGGTCGGTGTCCCGGGCCCCGGCCGGGGCGACGGGGGACGACGCCTGGCGGTACCGCTACACGCAGGGCCGGATTCCGGCGGGGGTGGCGGCCCGGATCGTCGACCCGCTGGGTGGGCCGTTGCCCGCCGACGGGACGTCCGTGGGGGAGTTGGAGGTGCGCGGGCCGTGGGTGACCGCGCGGTACGTCGGCGAGGACGCCCCCGACCCGGAGAAGTTCCACGACGGCTGGCTGCGTACGGGGGATGTCGGGATGCTCTCGCCGGACGGGTTCCTCACCCTCACCGACCGGGCGAAGGACGTGATCAAGTCGGGTGGGGAGTGGATCTCCTCGGTGGAGTTGGAGAACGCGTTGATGGCCCACCCGGACGTGCAGGAGGCCTGTGTGGTGGGGGTGCCGGACCAGCGGTGGGGTGAGCGTCCACTGGCCACGGTGGTGGTGCGGGAGGGCGCGTCGACCGGTGTGGAGCAGCTCCGTGCGTTTCTCGCCGGCTCGGTGGCACACTGGCAGGTGCCGGAACGTTGGGCGGTCATCGACGCGGTGCCCAAGACCAGTGTCGGCAAGTTCGACAAGAAGGTGGTGCGTGCGCGGTACGCCGACGGCGACCTGGAGGTACGGGAGCTGGCGGGGCCGTAACACTTTTCGGCGACTCGTCGCCGATGGGGTAGGGACGTCACTCCTGAAACATCCCTCCCCAGGGGCGGCCCCGGCGTTCGCACCGCGCCGGGGCCGCCCTTCCTCGCGGGCGACCCGCCTTGTCATTGTTGCGAAGCTTGCTCGCGTCTGTCCGGGTGATTGCGAAATGTCCTCGGAACTACTGCCCGGCGGTGTCGATCAGCACCTTCCCCACCACCGCGTCCTCCACCGCCTGGTGCGCGTCGGCGGCCTGCGCCAACGGAAAACGGTGCAGCGGCAGGCCGGCCGCCTCGCCCACCCGCACGGCCCCCTGGGCGACGGCCGCCGCCACGTCGGTGACCGCGTGCGCCTTGGCCGCCTTCGGGGCCGTGTAGACCAGCACGAACTGCCAGCGGGCGTTGGGCGCCATCAGCGGCCGGATCGGCAGGGTCAGCTCACCCCCACCGTCGTCGGCGTAGACGCAGACCACCCCGCCGGTACGCAGCAGCTGCACGTCGACGGCGGCGTTGCGGGCGGCCGAGACCTCGACGATCGTGTGCACCCCGTCGGGGGCGATCTTGCGGACCTCCTCGACCACGTCCTGCTCCCGGTAGTTGACCACGAAGGAGGCTCCGGCCGCCGCCGCCAACTGCGCCTTCTCCGGGCTGCTCACCGTCGCGACGACGCAGGCGTCGGCCCAGCGGGCCAACTGGATCGCCGCGTTGCCGACCGCACCCGCCCCACCCTGCACCAGCACCACGTGGTCGCTGAGCGCCCCGGCGTGCAGGGTGTCCGGCACGTACTCCCCGACGGTCAGGCAGCGGTGCGCGGTGAGGAACGGGATGCCCAGGCAGGCACCCAGGTCGAACGAGGCGTCCCCGAGCGGCACCACCTGCCGGACCGGCACCACCGTGTACTCGGCGGCGGTGCCCCAGGGGCGCTGCCAGGCGGCCTCCCAGAGCCACACCCGTTCACCGGTGAGGGCGCGGTCGACCCCCGCGCCGACCGCCTCCACCACCCCCGCGCCGTCCTGCCCCGGGGTCTGCCAGCCGACTGGCAACGGCTGCTGCCGCCGGCTCTTCCAGTCGGTCGGGTTCACCCCGGCCACCGCCACCCGGACCAGCACCTCTCCCGGGCCCGGTTCGGGCACCGGCCGGTCGACCAACCGGAGCACCGACGGGTCACCGGTGCGCTCGTACACGATCGTCTGCATCGCCGTCTCCTCAGGCCGCCGGTTTGAGCACCACCTTCGAGTAGCCCGCCTCGCGACGGTCGAAACGTTGGTACGCGTCCGGTGCCGCGTCCAGCGGCAACTCCTTGCTCACCACGAAGCTCGGGGTGGCCCGTCCCGCCATGATCAGGTTCCGCAGGTACTCGTTGTAGGTCTTGACGTTGGCCTGCCCGGTGCCCATCCGCAGGCCCTTCTCGAAGAGCTTGCCCATCTTGAACAGCAGCTCGCCCTTGCCGGAGTGCTCGTCCGGCGCACCCGGGTCGTTGGCCAGATAAAGCCCGACCACGCCGATCGCGCCGGTCGCCCGGACCACCTCGACCAGGCTGTTCAGCACCGATGCCGGCTGCTCCGTGCCACCCTCGCCGGTGGCCTGGTAGCCGACCGCGTCCACGCCGTGGTCGGTGCCCACCCCGTCGGTCCGGTCGAGGATCTGCGCCACCGGGTCCCCGGCCGAGAAGTCGATCGGGGTCGCCCCGATCGACTCGGCCAGCCGCAGCCGGTCCGGCACCCGGTCCACCAGGAACACCTCGGCGGCACCCATCAGGACCGCCGAGTACGCGGCCATCAGCCCGACCGGCCCGCCACCCATCACGGTGATCCGCTCGCCGGGCCGCAGCCCGGTCATCGCCACCCCGTGGTAGCCGGTGGGGAAGATGTCGGCGAGCATCGCGTAGTCGTTCTCGTGCTCGGTGCCGGGTGGCAGCTTCAGGCAGTTGAAGTCGGCGAACGGCACCCGCAGGTACTCCGCCTGACCACCCCGGTACGGCCCCATCGCCACGTAGCCGTACGCGCCACCGGCGAAGCCGGGGTTGACGGTGAGGCAGAAGCCGGTCTTCTGTTCCCGGCAGTTGCGGCAGAACCCGCACCCCACGTTGAACGGCATCGACACCCGGTCGCCGACCTTGATCCCGCGTACCCCGGTGCCGGCCTCGACCACCGTGCCCATGTTCTCGTGGCCGAAGACGATGCCCGGTTCGGCGAGCGTGCGCCCCTCGTACATGTGCAGGTCCGAACCGCAGATCGCGGTCGTGGTGATCTGCACGACCACGTCGTCGGGGTGCTCGATGCGCGGGTCCTCGACCTCGTTGACGGCCACCTCGTGCGGCCCCTGGTAAACCACAGCTCTCATGGTTCCGACGCTAAGCGGACCGGCCGGGTCGCGGGGGCGGTTCAGCCGAGCTGGTCAACCACCTCGGGGGTGAGATCGTGCACCGAGGAGAGCACCACGGCGGCCAGCTCCGCCGCGTCCGGGTCCAGCGGGTACGACCCGTGCGGCACCGCGATCACCCGCATCCCGGCGGCGGCGGCCGAGCGGACCCCGTTGGACGAGTCCTCCACGGCGGCGCACCGGGCCGGGTCGACCCCGAGCTGTTCGGCGACGGCGAGATAGACGTCGGGTGCGGGCTTGCCCCGGGCGGTCCGCTCGGTCGACAGGGTCACCCGGAACTCAGCGGTGAGGTTCGCGGCGGTCAGCGCCGCGCCGATCAGCCGGGTCGGCGAGGAACTGGCCAACCCCAGCGGCCACCGCGCGGCCAGCCGGCGTACCACCAGGTCGGCGTCGTCGATCAGCGGTACGCGCACCGCGTACCGCCGGGCCATCTCCTCGACCACGTCCACGGCGACCTGCTCGGCGCTGCGGTCGACGCCCAGCTCACCGCTGAGGTATTCGGCCCACTCGCCGGTGCTCATCCCCATCAGCCGCCGCTGGGTGTCGGGCTGCCAGGTGCCGCCCCGCGCCGCCACGTACGCCCGGCGCACCTCCTCCCAGACCGGCTCCGAGTCCACGATCACGCCGTCCAGGTCGAACACCACCGCATCCACCGTCACCCCGCCATCCTCCCCGACCCCGCCCGGCCCCGGTCACCCGGTGCCAGCAGCGCCCGCCGGCGTGGTGGACCCCCGGTCAGCCCTGCTCGTCCTCGTCCGCTGGCGGCTTGGGGCGGCGGTAGTCCCGGATGTACGCCTCGACTTCTGACCGCAGCCACACAGAGCCGCCTTGCAGCGTCTGGAACGGGCGCGGGAACTTTGGGTGAGCGGTGATCTGGCGCAGCCGGGAGCGCCCCACGCCGAGCATGGTCAACATCTCTGCTGGGCCGACGAGCGGCCCTGGCACCTCTGGCTCACCCATGCAAAACAAGGTAGGCATCGCCATGTCTACCCAATTTGGTAGCGAGTAATTATGTCCGATCAAACTGCGTCCTGCAAAATTATGTCCTGCAGAATCATGCCTGCCAGGATTGACAGGGGTGTAGCTCGGGGTGTCGAATCGGTGACGCGGTGCCCCCGCCCTGGTGGAGCTGGGCTCGGCGGGGCGGGGTGCCGCAGTGAATCCAAGGCCTGGGAGGTGGCTGTGACGCGCGAGGTGCCGTTGCTGGTGGAGCTGGCGTGGCGCTGCCTGGAGTGCCACCGCTACGGGCGGTGCGGGAAGTGCACCGACAGCGGCTTCTGCCCGGCGCTGGAGGCATCCCGCACCCGGATCAGGGCGTGGCGCAGGTACCGCAGCGTTTTCGGTTGGCGGCGATGAGAGCGCCGCTGCCTGCTGCGGGTGACCTGATCGAGGTGAGCCGGGCCGCCAGCGTGCAGTTCGGCAAGCCCATCCGGTGCCGGGTCATCCGGGTGCTCGGCTGGATCACCTACGACGGCTGGTGCTGGCTCGACGTCTACCAACTGGACGACAAGGGCGACGCGGTGGCCCGACGGTCGATCTTCGTGCAGCCGGCGGGGCTGGTCGTCCACCGCCGGACCGCCCCCGTGCCGGTCGGGCGACAGCGGCGGTCCGGATCGAAGGTGAGGCCCTGAACGGGCGGGCGGGTCACCGGTAGGCGGTGGCCTGGGTGGCGTAGAGGGCGGCGTACAACCCGTCGAGGCGGATCAACTCGTCGTGGGTGCCCATCTCGCGTACCCCGCCGTCGCCGATCACGATGATCAGGTCGGCGCTGCGGACGGTGGAGAGCCGGTGCGACACGAACACCGTCACCCCGCCGCTGTCGGCGGCGACCCGGGCCGCGCCGTCGGTGAACCGGGCGAACAGCCGGTGCTCGGCCTCGGCGTCCAACGCCGACGCCGGCTCGTCCAGCACCATCAGCAGCGGGGCGTCGCGCATCATCGCCCGGCCCAGCGCCAGCTGCTGCCACTGCCCGCCGGAGGCGTCCACCCCACCGTCGGCGTGACTACGACCCAGGCGGGTGTCCAACCCGTACGGCAGCCGGTCGACGACGCCGCTGTGCGCGCGGGCCAGGCCGGTGCGTACCGCATCGTCGTCGGTGGCCCGGGGCAGGTCGCCGATGCCCACGGCCAGCCGGGCGGTCAGCTCCGGGCGGGCGTAGTCCTGGAACGCGGCCGTGGTCCGCTCCCGCCAGGCGGCGAGGTCGATGTGGCGCAGGTCGACGCCGTCGATCAGGATCGCGCCCCGGTCGGGCTCGTAGAACCGGTTGAGCAGCTTGACCAGCGTGGTCTTGCCCGCGCCGTTCTCGCCGACGATCGCCACCGTGCTGCCGGCGGGCAGCAGCAGGTCCACGTCGCGCAGCACCGGCCCGTCCGCGCCGGGATAGCCGAAGGTGACCCCGCGCAGCCGGATGCCCTCCAGCAGCCGCTCGGGCGGGCGCAGCGGGGTGACCGGCGCACCGGGCGGCGGGACCGGCTGCGGCACCAGCTCCCGCACCTCGTCGAGCCGGCGCAGCGACCGGCCGCTGCGCACCAGCTGCTGCGTGATCGTCACCGCACCGGCCACCTGCTGGTTGAGCTGCGAGGCGAGCAGGATGGCCAGCACCACGTCGCCGACGTCCGCGTGGCCCCGGATCGCGTCGCCGACGACCAGGACCAGCGCGGCGACGTAGCCGAGGCCGAACACGGCCTGCCCGGCCGCACGCCACCACCCGGCGGTCAGCTCGCCCCGCCAGATCCGGGCGGTGGCCCGCTGCCAGTGCTCGGCGTAACGCTGTTGCAGGTGCTCGACCAGGCCCAGCAGCCGCAGCTCCTTGGCCGAGGCCGCGTCGGTGGTCAGCTCGAACAGGTGCCGGGCCTGCCGGGTGTCGACGATGCTCTCCTCGCGGGCCCGGTCGGCGGCGGCCTGCGCCCACCGGCCCGCCAGCACCGGCAGGGCGGCCAGCAGCGGCAACGCCACCAGCGCCGGGTGGACCAGGGTGAGCAGCACGGTGGTCAGCAACAGGCTGACCGCCAGCGAACCGCCGGTCAGCAGCGCCTGCAACCCCTCGCCGATGCGCTGCAACTCGTCCTGGGCCAGGGCCATCCGGTCGGCGCTGTCGGGCCGCTCGTGGTGGTCGAGGTACGGCGTGCCGTTGCTGATCTCGACGAGCTGCTCGTCGGTGCTGAGCACGTTGAGTTCGGACACCTCGAAGTACGCGATGTGCGCGAAGTGGGCGCAGGTCAGCGCCGCGATCGCGGCCACCGCGACGGCCAGGCCCGACCAGGCGGCCGTCCCGGCGTCACCCGCCGCCGCCGCGTTGGTGAGGTGTTTCAGCGCCACCGCCGCCGCCGGGACCGCGACCGCGTTGCCCGCCATCAGCGCCAACGCCACGGTCATCTTGCGGCGGTCCTGCCGCCACGACAACCGCATCAACCCGCTGATCGACCTCATCATCGGCTCACCTCACCACCTCGGTCTGCGGGCCGCTGTCGGCGTCGTCGGCGTCGTCGGCGAAACGTTCCGCCTGGAGGGTGAACATGGCGGCGTACCGGCCACCCGCCGCCATCAGCTCGTCGTGGCTGCCCTGCTCGACGACCTTGCCCTGGTCGAGCAGGACGATCCGGTCGGCCAACCGGACGCTGGACAGCCGGTGCGAGATGAGGATCGTCGTCCGGCCCCGGGTCAGCTCGGCGAACCGGGCGAAGAACTCGGCTTCGGCGCGGACGTCCAACGCCGCCGTGGGCTCGTCGAGCACGAGCACGGTGCTGCCGTGGTAGAGCGCGAACAGGGCACGTGCGATGGCGATCCGCTGCCACTGCCCGCCGGACAGGTCCAGACCACCCTCGTAGGCCCGCGACAACACCGTGTCCAGGCCGTTCGGCAACGCGTCGAGGGTGTCGAGCAGCCCCGCCGCCTGCGCCGCGCGGCGTACCCCGGCCCGGTCGTCGAGGTGCTCGACGGCACCGAAGCCGATGTTGGCGGCGGCGGAGAGCTCGTAGCGCACGAAGTCCTGGAACACCACGGCGATCCGGCGTTGCCAGTCCCGCGCCGGCAGGTCGGCGATGTCGGCACCGTCGGCGCGCACCGTGCCGGCGTCGGGCGAGTACAGCCGGGCCAGGAGCTTCACCAGGGTGGTCTTGCCCGCCCCGTTCGCCCCCACCAGGGCGGTGCACTGCCCGGCGGGGATGTGCAGGTCCAGGTCGTCGAGCACCGGGCGGGCCGCACCGGGGTAGCCGAAACGTACCCCGGTGAAGTCGATCGCCGGGGCGGTGGTGGCGGGCGGCCCGGCCCGGCCGGTGTCGGGTGGCTCGGCATAGCGGGCCATGGCCCGCTCGAACGCCGTGACGGCGGTCTCGGCGTTCATGCCGTACTGGGTCTGGGTGTCGGAGTCGGGATAGAACTCGCCCAGCCGGATCAGCGCCATCACCGCCTGCAACACCAGCGCCAACCCGGCCAGGTCGACCGCCCCGTCGGCGGCGCGTACCCCGGCCAGCGCCAGCACGGCGGCCACGCCGGCCAACCCGACGGCCGTGTAGAGCAGGTAGGGCCGCAGGTAGATGCGCCGCCGCTCGGCCCACACCGGGGCCAGGACCCGACGGTAGACCTGCCGGTAGCGCTCCGTCAGCCAACCGGTCAGGCCGAAGACACGCAGCTCCTTCGCGGCGGCCGGACCCATCGCCAGCCCACGCAGGTAACGGCTCTCCCGGCGCAGCGCCGCCACGTCACGGATGACCCGGGCGTAGCGGCGCAACCCACCCCGCTGGCCGTGCCGGAACAACAGCACCACCACCAGCATCGCCAGCGCCGCCCACGGCCCCAGCACCACCGCGACCACCACCGTGAACCCGACGACCTGGGTGTACGGCCCGACCAGCGCGATCAGTCCGGCGTACGCCGCGCCGGGGGTGCGGAACGCGAACCGCAGCTCGTGCCCGGCCTCACCCAACTCGTCCAGGACCGCCGGGTCCTCCAGCGGGGTGATCTCCCGGGTCGACAGCGACGCGGCGATGAGCCGCCGGTACATGTGCCCGTCGACCCGTCGACCGAGCTGCTCGGCGACGGCCTTCTGCGCCGCCTCGGCCAGTTGCAGCGCGATCAACGCCGCCCCGGCCGCGGCCAGCGGCCACCACACCTCGGCCTGCGCGGTGGTGCCGGCCAGCACCGGGCCGATCCGCCCCACGGTGACGCTGACGGCGATCGCGAACACGACCGGCAGCACCCCCCGGGACACGCTGAGCGCGAGCGCGACGGCACTCCAGCCGGGCCCGGCGGCGGGGAACTGCCGGGCGATGCGCAGCCGGGCCGCTGCGGCCTCGCGCCACTGCTGACCGGTGCCGGTGGTGGAGGTGGTCATCGGGTCAGCCGAAGACCTTGTCCCGCAGCACCGCGGGCAGCTCCAGCTCCTGGGCGCAGCCGCGCACCGAGAGCTGGTAGGAATCGACCACCTCGGGGCTGTCCGCCACGGCCAGCTCCGCCTCGGTGAGGGCCGTGACCTGACGCTCCCGGAAGCGGTACTCGTCGGCGTTGCCGTGCAGGCCGGGCACGACGTACGGCTCCGGCTCGACCGGATTGTGGATTTTGGACTGGTCGGAGTTGAGGTCACCGGCGGCACCCCAACCGGTGAGCATCTCCGGCCGGTACAGGTGACCGATGTCGAGGCGGGTGAACAACCGCGACACCGTCTCCTGCGGGAACCGGCTGCACTCGTACGGGAAGTGCGTCACCGCCAGCCCCTCCGCCGCCGCGTACCGGCGCATCCGCGCGTAGTTGAGGGTGCTTAACATGAAGTTCTGCACCACCCGCTCCCGGCCGATCTTGCCGACCCACTTGGCCATCCACGAGTCGAGCGACGCGCGCGGTTGACGGTCCAGCACCAGCAGGCGCAGCCGGTCGACCGGCCACCCCGCCTCGATCAGGCAACGCGCCGGGTTGAACAACGCCTCGAACGGCACGTACGGCCCGGCCATCTCCTTGGCGAACAGCACCGGCTCACCGTCGGGCAGCTTCCACGGCGAACCCTCACCACCGGTGAGCGCGAACCGGCCGATGGTCTTGACCGGCTGGTAGTAGGCCGCCGCCTGGGCCATGCCGAACAGGTTCGTCACCGCCGTCGAACCCACCCGGCAGCGCCCCCAGCCGAGCACCAGCAGCGGGAAGTCGGCCGGGCTGCGGCCGGCGAACCCGTCCCGGAGGGTACGCACGATCTGGGCGGTGACCTCGTCGATGGTGGTGGTGACGACCTGGTAGCGACCGTCGGGCGGCAGCGGGGTGCCGGTGAGCGCGTCGTCGTCGGCGGCGGCCAACCGGTGCAGCAGCGGGTACGGGTCGGTCATCGAGGCTCCTTGCGGTGGGGTGGGGCGGTTCAACCGAGGTCCAACAGCGCGGCGACGTCCCGGACCGGCACCGGTCGCAGCACCGCCTCGCACAGCAACGTCTCGATGCCCCGCAGCGCCCGCAGGCAGGCGGCTGCGGGCACGCGCCGGGTGTCGGCGAGCAGGTGCAGCGCGCAGCCCCCGGCGAGGTGGGGCATGGCGAGGAAGAAGGTCATGTCGTGCCGGGCGACGGCGGTGAGCTGCCGCACCGTGGTGTGCGCGGCCAGTTCCGCAAGCGCCGCACGGTTGGGCGTATCCGCCGGCGGGTCGAAGTCCCGGCCCATCCGGGAGTCGTTGAAGTACACCGACAGGTCGGCCTGGGCACCCTCGGCCGCGATCAGGTCGTCCAACGCCTCCGGCGGGTAGGTGGCGTGGAAGTAGGACTCGGTCGAGTCGCGGTAGCAGCGCCGTACCGCGTCCTCGACGTCGCCGTCGCCGACGTCGAAGACCAGCAACGCGTTCTGGGCGATGCCGGTGGCGAGCTGCCGCTGACGGGGGGTGTTCCGGTTGCCCGCGATGAGCTTCACCACGGCCCGGTCCCGGCCGGTCAGCGCCGCCTGGACCAGCAGCGCGGCGGTCAGCACCACCGTGGACGACGACGCGCCGGTCCGCTCGGCCAGGGTGGCGGCGGCAGCGGCCACGGCGGTCGACTCCATCCGCCAGGTGACGACCGGCAGCGCACCCCCGTCGTGTTCCGGCCCGTCGAAGATCCGGTGCGGCACCGCAGGCAACCGGGCCCGCCAGTACGCCAGTGACTGGCGGGCCCGGCGCTGCCCGGCGGGCGAAGCCTCGTAGCCGGCCTGGTCCAACGGCTGCCAGCCCGGTGCGGGCAGGGCACGTTCCCCGTCGACCAGGGTGCGCAGCTCGGCCAGCAGCAACTCCAGCGACCAGGCGTCCAGCGACACGTGCGACGCGGCCACGGCGACGGCCTCGACCAGCCCGTCGACCCGCAGCAGCGCCCACCGCACCGGCCACTCCCGGTCCAGTTGGAACGCGGCGCCGGCCAGCTCGGCGGCGGCGTCGTCGGCGGCCTGCGGCAGCGCGTCGGCGGTGGTGTCCCGCACCAGCGGCGGGTACGTCCCGTCGGCGCGCAGGTGCTGGCGGGGGCCGTCGCCGTCGTCGGTCATCAGGGTCCGCAGCACCTGGTGCCGCAGCACCAGCTCCGACCAGGCCGCGGTCACCCGCTCGGCCGGGGCCGGGGCGGTCAACCGCAGCACCCGCCTGATGTTGAAGTCCTTGCTGGCCTCCCCGAACCACTGCATGGGCCGGTACATCGCCACCTGACCCCAGGTCAGCGGTGCGGAGGCGGTGGGCGCTCCGGCGAACCGCGCCTGGATCGCCGTGTCCGGGGCGACCGGCTGCCCGACCCCGGTCGGGGCCGCCTGATCCGCCGGCTCCACGGCCCCGACCGTCGGGGTGCCGACCGTCGGGGTGCCGGGGCCGTCCAACGCGGCGGCCAGGGCGCGCACCGTACGGCGGTCGAACAGGTCGGCGATACCCACCGGCAGGCCCAGCTCCTCGTCGAGCCGGGTGACCACCTCGACGACCTGCATGGAGTCGCCGCCCAGCTCGAAGAAGTCGTCGTCGACCCCCAGCCGGTCCACCCGCAGCACCCCGGCGATCACCGCCGCCACCGCCGTCTGCAACTTTCCGGACGGCGCGACGTACGTGGTGCTCAGTGCGGGTCGTACCGTCGCGGTGGTGGGCAGCAGACGGGTGTCGACCTTGCCGTTCGGGGTGAGCGGGTACTGCGTGACGTAGCGGAACCGGCTCGGGACGGACGCCTCCGGCAGCAACCCGGCGGCGTGGGCGCGCAACTGCGCCTCGGTGGGTCGTGGCTCCGCCTCGGACCGCAGGTAGGCGACCAGGTGCAGGTCGTGGCCGTCGGGTTCGACGATCACCACCGCCTCGGCGACACCGGGGCACCGGCGCAGCGCGTCCTCGACCGCCGGCGGCTCGACCCGCTGGCCACGGATCTTCACCTGCCGGTCGGCGCGGCCGAGCACGTCCAACACCCCGTCGGGACCCAACCGGCCGAGGTCACCGGTGCGCAGCAGCCGGGCTCCGCCGCCCGCCGGGTGGGGGATCCACCGTTGGGCGGTCAGCACCGGCTGACCGTGGTAGCCACGGCCGATGACGGCCCCGCCGAGGCAGATCTCGCCGGTCCCACCCGGCGGCACGGGGAGGCCCTGCTCGTCGAGGATGTGCACCTCGGCGTTGGGGATGGGCGCACCGACCGGCAGTCGTCGGCCGACCGTACGGTCCGTGCCGATCCAGTACCAGGTGGCGCCGACGGTCTCGCTCATGCCGTAGTGGTTGCCGAAGCCCGACTTCGGGCTGTTGCTGATCCACCTGTCGAACTCGGGGGTCAGGTACAGCGGCTCACTGCCGATCATGATCTGACGGGCGACGTCGTCGACGCCACCGAGGGCGGTCATCGCCCGTACGTGCGACGGGGTGAGTTTCAGGAACCCGCACGGTGCGACACCGGTCAACGCGATCAGGTCGTCGAAGGCGACCGGCTCCGGGGCGACCTCCAGCTCCCAGCCCGCGACGAGGGCGGTGAACAGGGTCATCACCGACCCGACGAAGTACAGCGGGGCGTGCAGCACCGCCCGCTCCTGCGGCTGGAACGCGAACTCCTCGGCGCACCAGCGCACATAGTTGACCAGCTGGCGGTGGGTGCCGAGGACACCCTTGGGTGCGCCGCTGGTGCCGGAGGTGTACATGATGAACGCCAGGTTCTCCACCCGGCAGCCACCGTCACCGTCGTCGCCGCCGGGCGCGTCGGGCAACGCCGACACGTCGAGCACGGCCGCCGGGTAGCCGGCGGGCACCAGGCCCCGGTGCCCCGGCCCGGTCAGCAGCACCGGGTCACCCGCGTCCGCCAGGATCCGGGTCCGCCGGTCCGCCGGATCGTGGACGGACAGCGGCAGGTACGCCGACCCAGCGGCCAGCACCCCGAGGATCGCCACCACCGCGTCCACCGAGCGGGGCAGCAGCACCGCGACCGGCGTCTCCGGACCCGCACCGTGGGCCCGCAGCACCCGGGCGGTGTGCCGGACCCGGGCCAGCAGGTCACCCGCGGTGACCTCGACACCTGCGAAGCGCACCGCGACCCGCCCCGGGTCGGCCGCGAGCGCCTCGTCGACGAGCACGTGCAACGGGACCTGGTCGATCGGACGGCGCGGCCCGGTGGCGACCGACCGCGCGGTGTCCACCGTGGCCGGACCCCGCCGCCCGTCGGGGGAGGAGAACCCATCGGCGGTACGCAGCGACGCGGGCCGCAGGTCGGTCCAGTGCTCGGCGACGTACGCCAGGCACGCCTCGGTCGACGCGGTGAAGACCGTCGTCCAACCGTCGGGCACGGGCCGGTCCGTCGGCCACAGGGAATGCTGGTCCTCGTCGTTGACGACGACGTGGTGCGGGTGGATGCTCACGCGCGCCCGCCGACCGTCTGGGTGCTCGCGACCAGCCGCTCCACCGGCTCGTGCCAGGTGTGCTTCGCGTACCAGTCGGCGTCGAACGAGGCGATCGTCGGGGTCCAACCGTCGTGGGCCTCGGCGTAGCCGGCGATCTCCCGCCAGAACACGTCGACCAGGGCGGAGTACCGGGAGGCGATCCGCAGTTCGTCCAGGGTGAACGGTGGCCCGTCCATGCGTACCAGCCGGATGTCGAACGCGCCCCGGTACTGTCGACCGGCGACGGTGAGCGGCTGCTTCCACATCGCCGCACCGGGGGCGCGCAGGGTGTAGCGGACGCGGGCGGTGCTGTGACCACCGTGGCGCAGGTCGCCCCACTCGCCGATGTCGGGCACCAGCGGCGGGAAGAAGTAGTGCCGTTGCCGGGGCACCTCGACCCGGTCGAAGTTGCCGGGCACGAAGTGCCAACGGTTGTACATCATCCGCTGGGCGACCTGCCACAGGATGTCGGTGACGGCGTCGCCGGGCAGGTCGGCGGCCATCTGCGGGCTGGGCAGCACGCAGCAGAAGAAGTCCGGCTTCTTCAGGCCGGCCACCTCCTCGCCGTACTGCCCGGCCGGCCCGCTCAGCCGGGACAGGTCCCGGATGCCGCTGGACATGCCGTAGTCGGCGTGGGCATCGACGACCGCGCCCAGCACGATGCCCTCCAGGATCCGGGTCAGCTCGTGCCGGTCACCACCGCGGTGGGCGGTACGCAGCGCGGCGGCGGTGGCGTCCCGTACCCAGGTGGGGGCGTCCCCGTCGTCGACCTGCTCGGTCAGGAGGCCGCTGAGGGTACGAAGCGTCTGCGGCAGCTCGTCCTGACGGCGCTGGTCCTGCGCCCACGGCAGCAGGTACTCGTCCTTGGCGTAGGTCAGCCCGTTGACCCGCCGGTAGCGCATGTGGTCGCCGCCGTCGACGAGTTCCACCAGGTCACCGGCGAGGACGGCCAGCTCGGTCAGGGTCGCCGTGCTCACCTGCCCGGTGACCGGCTCGCCGAGCGCCCGCAGGTACGTCGCACAGCGGGTGGTGAGCACCCGCCGCAGGCTGACCGCGCTGAGCTGGCGGCCGTTGAACTCCTCGAACCGCACCGCCCGGCCGGTGCGGAACAGCAACTGGATCGCCGACACGAACAGCCGCTCCTCCGGGCTCCAGTCGGCCGGGGCGCGGTCCCGCAGCGCGGGCAGCACGCCGTCGCGGATCAGGGTGCTGGAACCGGAGTCGGAGCGGGAGAACACCCGACGCTGCACGTAGATCAGCACCGTCTCGACGCGTTCGACCCAGTCGATGACCTCTTCGAGCCGTTGCGGCAGGCTGCCGTCGGCGTGCCAGGTGTGCAGCAGCTGGTCCAGCTCGTGGCGCTGGTGCTCCTCCTCGGCCTCGGCCGCCAGGCACTCCTCGTCGAGCATCTCGGTCATCCAGTCGGGCAGCGCGATCTCGGCCACGACCTCCTCGGTCGGCAGGTCACCCCGGGCCGGTTCGTGCACGGTCAGCTTGCCGAGCGTCGAGTGGGACAGCACGAACCGGGCGGGCGACACGTCGTCGCCGGGTGGGGTCAGGCGCAGCTGCTGCCGGCCGAGCAGGTGCCGGACGAATGCCTGCTCACGCAGGGTCAGCCCGTCGAAGGCGGACCGGAAGGGAACCTTGCCCGCCATGGTGAGCAGGCGGAGAACCGCCGTCTGGGCGCTTCCACCGAACAGTTCGGCGGGGTCTCGCACGTCGCGCAGTTCCTGGGTCCACTGGTCGGTCTTCGTACGTCGCACGTTCCTACCTTTCGCGACCGGGCAGGCTGCGGCGCACGGGGGCCGGCCCGCACGACGGTCGTCGTTGCGGTGGTCGATGGGGCTGGCGGCGACCGGCAGCCGACCTGGAGAGTGGGGGCCCGTGGCGGTGCCACGGGGACTAGGGGACGGCTCTCCACCTCGACGTGGGAGCGCTCCCGACGTCGCGGTCATCCTGAGGTTAATAGGTGTGTCAATATCGCGACGGGCGGAGCGGGAGGGGTCGCGACCAGCCCGGACCGGCGTGGTCGACCGCGACCGCCCCGGCAGCCGGGCCGGCGCGGTCAGGGGTGCAGAGCGGGGCGCGGTCAGGGGTGCAGAGCGGGCAGCCCGATGGGGCTGTCCGTAGGGATGACCGTGTGACAGGCGCGGGCGACGGGGACGAGCAACTCCCGCAGCCGCCCGGTGCCGTCCGGCCCAAGGGCCTGCCAGGGTCGGGCGGCGGCGACGTCCGTGGCGTCCTCCACGGCCTGGAAGCCGGCCCGCCCCTCCTCGGTGGTCTCGCCGTCGCCGGTCAGCCAACCCCGGTCGACCAGCCGGCCCCGGGCCTGCACCCACTGCTGCGGCGTCCAACCCCGGCCGAGCAGGTGCTCCGCCGGCATGCCCCCGGCCACCCGGAAGGCCAACGTCTCGACCGGGTCGAGACCGGCGGCGACCAGGGCGGCCACGTGCCCGTCGCCCCGGTGCTCCCGCAGCGTGGTGGCGGCCTGCCAGAGCCGGGCCAGCGGATAGTCGCCCCGGGGCAGGGCGGCGTTGGCCGCACCGAGCACCCGGCCGGCGGTGTCCGCCCCGACAGCCGCCGCCTCCAGCAGCTCCGCCGCCTCGGCCAGGTGCGCCTCGGGCAGCTCGTAGGTGAGTTCGGCCAGCGCCTGCACGGCACCGGTGAGCCGGGCGCGCAACGCCTCCTCGGGGGAGGCCAGCTGCCACACCGCCGGCAGCGCACGGCTCACCATGGGCGGGGCGAAGGTGAAGAAAGCGGCGATCACCGGGGCGGCGTCGACCGGGCCCAGCGGGGCGGCCCGGCCGGCGAAGTAGCCCCGCCAGTAACCGCGCAGCCCGATCGCCTCGTGGGCGGCGCGGGCCCGGGGATGGAAGTAGGTGATCGCATGCAGGGGTTCGACGTGCGTCCACATCACCCGGGCGGTCCGCCCGGGAACGTCCAGCGCCTGCACGCGCACCTCCGGGTCGGTGGGGGTCACCGTGGCGCGGGTCGGCCGCCCACGGTGACCCCGAACCTACTGCCCGTAGGTGTCGGGCCGGAAGACCCCTGTGGTCTACTGCACCGCCAGCACGTCGACGATGAACCGCAGCGGGCCGGAGGGCGCACCCGGGCGCTGCGGCTTGTCGCCGTACGCCAGGTCGGCGGGGATGTCGAGCTGCACCCGGCTGCCCACGGTCTGGCCCTGCATGCCCTGGTCCCAGCCCGGGATGACGTTGCCCTGGCCGAGGCCGAAGGTGAACGGCTCGGACCGCTTCCAGGAGGCGTCGAACTCCTCACCGGTCTTGTACGACACACCCACGTAGTTCACGGTGATCTGCTGGCCGGCCTGCGCGGCCGGGCCGGTGCCCCGGATCAACGGGGTCGCCTTCAGCCCGGTCAGCTCACCCTCGCCCTTGGTGGCCTGCGGCTTCGTGCAGAGCGCCTGGTCGGCACCCTCGGGCAGCTTGGGGAAGTCACCCGCGCAGCCGACGGGAGCGGCAGCCGGCTTCGGGTCCTCCTTCTCGCCGTTGCGCACCACCACGAACACCCCGACGATCACCGCGATGACGGCGACGCCGGCCACGGCACCCAACCACGCCTGCCGGCGCTTGCGCGCCTCGGCGGCCTTCTGCGCCGCCAACTGGGCGGCGAGCCGCCGCTGTGCCTTCGTCTCCGAGCCCTGGCCCTGGCCCGCCGAACGGTTCTCCGTACGCTCGCTCACGTCCTCGACTCCCTGCTGATGTGGGGTGGCCGGCCCGGCGACCCGGTGCCGTGGCCAGCGCACACGGTACCCGGGTCGATGCCGTGGGTGGGCCGTCGCCTGCCCGCCGTGTCCCCGAACGGGCCGGGGCCTCCGGTTTCCTCCCTCTCTTCGCGGGTGCCGGACGCCGGGCGGCGGTAGGTTCTCGACCATGGCGATCCTCACCGACGACGACCGGGCTCTGCTCTCCGAGCCGCAACTCGCCCACGTGGCGACCATCGAGGCGGACGGCACGCCGCACGTCACCCCGGTCTGGGTGGACGTCGACGGCGAGCACATCCTGTTCAACACCGCCCTGGGGCGGCAGAAATACCACAACATCGCCCGGAACCCCGTGGTCGCGATCTCGGTGGTCGACCGGGCCGACGACTTCCGCACCCTCTGGGTGAGGGGCACCGCCGAGTTCGTCACCGAGGGCGCCGACGCGCACATCGACCGGCTGGCCAAGAAGTACCTCGGGCAGGACACCTACCCGTTCCGGCGGCCGGGCGAGGAGCGGGTGATCGTCCGGATCACCCCCACCCAGAAGCTCGGCATGGGCTGACCGCCGGGGGTGGGCCCCGGCGGACGGTCCGCCGTCGCGCCGGGGCAACGCCGGACCTGCCCCGACGGCGTCGGAACCCGCCCGGTCAGGCGCTCCTGCGCGGGGCGGCCTTCTTCTCGGCGGCCTGCTTCGCGGGGGCCCTGGTGGTCTTCTTCTCGGCGGTCTTCTTCGCGGCGGCCTTGGCGGTCTTCTTCTCGGCGGTTCTCTTCGCCGGTTCCGCTTTCTGCGCCGGGGCCTTCCGGGCCGGGGTCTTCTTCGCCGGTTCCGCCTTCGCCGTCTGGGCCTTCGCCGCCTTCGCCGTCGGGGTCTTCGCCGGCTGGGCCTTCGACGCCCGCTTGGCCGACCGGGCCGACGAGATCGGCGTCGGCTCGCCCGCCCCGCCGGACGGCGTCTCGCCCCGGGCGACCCGGGCCCGCTCGACGGACGCCTTCAACGCCGCCATCAGGTCCACCGCGGCGGCCGGCGCGGCCTCCTCCTCCGCCGGCTGGACCACCTCACGGCCCTCCACCTTGGCGTCGATGACCTCCTGTAACGCCGCCCGGTAGTCGTCGGTGAAGGCGTCCGGCTGGAACTCCCCGGCCATCGAGTCGATCAGCGAGGCGGCCATCGCCAGCTCCGGCGGGCGGACCTTCAGGTCCTCATCGAGGAAACCGAAGTCGGGGGTACGCACCTCGTCGGGCCAGAGCATCGTGTTGAGCAGCAGCACCCCGTCGCGGACCCGCAGGGTGGCCAACTGTTCCCGCTGGCGCAGCGCCACCTTGACGATCGCCACCCGCTCCGAGTCGGCCAGCGCGTCCCGCAGCAGCACGTACGGCTTGGTGGCGGTCCCCTCGGGCTCCAGGAAGTACGCCTTGTTGTAGAGGATCGGGTCGACCTGCTCGGCGGGGACGAACTCCAGCACGTCGATCGCCCGGGAACTGGTCAACGGCAGGTCGGCGAAGTCGGCGTCGGTCAGGATCACCAGCTCGCCGCCGCCCAGGTCGTACCCCTTGGCGATGTCGTCGTAGCTGACCTCCTCGCCGCAGACCGAGCAGGTGCGCTTGTAGCGGATCCGGCCGCCGTCGTCGCGGTGCACCTGGTGGAACCGGATGTCCTTCTCCTCGGTGGCCGAGTAGAGCTTCACCCCGATCGAGACCAGCCCGAACGACACCGCTCCTTTCCAGATCGCCCGCATCCCCTGCTCCTCTCCCCGATCTGACCAGGATCGCAAACGATCGAAGCCGCCGCACGCGCTTCCGTGCGCAACTACAGTCGGACAGGTGCCCGGCGCGCCGTTGAAGCCGATGCTCGCGACGACCGGGCCGCTCCCGGTGGGTGCCGGCTGGGCGTACGAGTTCAAGTGGGACGGGGTACGCGCGCTCGCCGACCTGGTCGGCGGCCACCCGCACCTGTACGCCCGCTCCGGTGTGGAGATCACCGCCGCGTACCCGGAGCTGGTGACCCTGGCCGAGCAGGTCGACGACGCGCTGCTCGACGGTGAGGTGGTCCTCTTCGACCCGGCCGGGCAGCCCTCGTTCACCGCCCTCGCCGAGCGGATGCACGTGCGGGACCGGGCGAAGGCGGCCCGGCTGGCGGCCACCATCCCGGTCACCTACATGATCTTCGACGTGTTGCGGTTGCGGGGCGAGGACCTCACCGGGTGGCCGTACCACGAACGGCGGGCGGCGCTCGACGGCCTGGGGCTGGGGGCGGCCCGGTGGGCGGTGCCACCCTGCTTCACCGACGGTGCCGCCACCTACCAGGCGGCCGGGGAACACGGCCTGGAGGGGGTGCTGGCCAAGCGGGCCGACTCGGTCTACCGGCCCGGGGTGCGCTCGCCGGACTGGGTGAAGGTCAAACTGGAGGTGACCGGCGACTTCGTGGTCGGCGGCTGGCGGCCCGGCGCGCGGAAGATCGGCGGGCTGCTGGTCGGGGTGCCCGGCCCGGACGGGCGGCTCACCTACCGGGGGCGGGTCGGCGGTGGGATCGGTGCGGCCCTGGAACGGGAGCTGCTGCGCGAACTCGAACCGCTGCGCGCCGACGGGTCGCCGTTCGGCGGGGACGTGCCGCGCGAGGATGCCCGGGGGGCGATCTGGGTAACCCCCCTCATCGTGGTGGAGGTCAAGTACGGCCAGCGCACCCCGGACGGGCGGCTGCGGTTCCCCCGGGTGCTGCGGCTGCGCCCCGACAAGCCGCCCGGGGAGGTGGAGGATGCCTGAGCGGGTGAAGGTCGAGGTCGACGGCCGGGCGTTGGACCTGTCCAACCTGGACAAGGTGCTCTTTCCGGAGGCCGGTTTCACCAAGGGTGAGGTGATCGACTACTACACCCGGATCGCCCCGGTGCTGCTGCCGCACCTGGCCGACCGGGCGCTGACCAGGATCCGCTTCCCCAACGGCGTCACCGGTGGCTCGTTCTTCGAGAAGAACGCCCCCGCCGCCACCCCCACCTGGGTACGCACCGAGACGCTGCCCGTGCCCGGGTCGAGCAAGGGCCGGGAGACCATCGACTACGTGGTCGCCGACGACCTGCCCACCCTGGTCTGGCTGGCCAATCTCGCCGCCCTCGAACTGCACACCCCGCAGTGGCGGATCGGCACCCACCCGGACCTGATGGTCGTCGACCTCGACCCCGGCCCGCCGGCGGGGCTGTCGCAGTGCTGCCGGGTGGCCGTCCTGCTGCGCGACCGGCTCGCCCTCGACGGGGTGACGGCCTACCCGAAGACCTCCGGCAAGAAGGGCATGCAGCTCTGCTGCCCGATCAGCGCCACCCAGGACGCCGATGTCGTCTCCGACTACGCGAAACGGATCGCCCAGGAGTTGGAGCAGGCACACCCGAAACTGGTCGTGTCGCGGATGGCGAAGAACCTGCGGCCCGGCAAGGTCTTCATCGACTGGAGTCAGAACAACGCGGCGAAGACGACAGTCGCGCCGTACTCGCTGCGGGCGCAGGCGGTGCCGGCGGTGTCCACCCCGCTGACCTGGGACGAGGTCGAGGCGGGGGCGGCGGGGAAACGGCCTTCGGCGAAGCCGTACACCGCAGGGGAGGTGCTGCGGCGGGTCGAGAAGGCCGGCGACCTGCTCGCGCCCCTGCTGGACGGTGGCCCCGAACTGCCGGCGGTCCGGGCGAGGCGCTGAGCCGTCGCCGGCAGCCCACGGGCCGCCGGGTCGGTCGCGCCACGGCCCGGCCGACCCGGGGGAGCGGGCGGCCGGGCCGTGGCGTCGCTCAGCGGCTGCCGAAGACCTTCCGGTACGTGCCGAGCCGCAGCAGCACGGTCTCCCCGGTGGCATCCAACACGCCGTCGTTGTCGGTGATCGCGTACACCTGACCGTCGCCGCCGACGGTCAGCCCCTCCAGCTTCTCCTGGGTCCAGCCGTCGGTGGCCCGCAGCGCCGGCAGCACGTCCACGGCGAGCGTCTTGGGCAGCACGGTCAGCGGGCCGGTGGCGGCCGGACCGGTCGGCAGCGGCACCGTGTAGATCCGCTTGACGGCGGCGGCCGGGCCGTTGAGCTTGTCCCGCTCGATCACGGCGAGCCGGTCACCGACCACGGTGACCTCGGAGAGCCCGATCCAGTCACCGGGGACGGTGGTGCTCTCCAGCCGGTAGCCGAACCAGCTCCAACTGTCAGCGGACACGTCGTACCGGCCGATCCGGACGACGCCGGCCGGGTCGGTGGCGACCTCCCGCTGGAGCACCGCCCAGACGATCTCCCGGCCGTCGCGGCCGGTGCTGGCGGTGACCCCCTCGAAGCCCTGCTTGCCCAGCCCGGCGGCGACCTCCGCCGGCAGTGGCACGATCTGCTGGGTACGCCCGTCGCCGGTCAACCGGACCAGCCTGTTCTCGCTGCCCTTGGCCCCCTCGACGGCGAGCCAGAAACCGCCCTGCGGCCGGGCGACGATGCCCTCCGCGTCGTACCCGATCGGCTTGCCGGCGGCGTCGGTCACGGTGGTCGCGTCGGTGATCACCGCCGGCGAGCGTCGGGTGTCGACGGTCAGGATCCGGGTCGGGGTGTACGCGGCGTCGGTGACGCTGTAGAGCTGCTGCGGCCGGCCGGGTACGGCGGACAGCGCGCCCAGCGCCCCCCAGCCGATCGGCGCACCCGACGCGTCGTCGGCCGAGACGATGCTCGGGAAGCCCGGCTTGTCCGCACCCAACCGGTAGAGCGACACCGAGGCGCGGACACCCACCGAGGCGTCGTCGGTCTCGCTGGACACCGCGAGCAGGCCACGGCCGGGGATGGGGAGCAGCCCCTCCGGGCCGTTGGTGGTGGGCAGCACCTGGCGCAGCACCGGGGCGGTGGGCCGGGTGAGGTCGTAGACGGCGACGAAGTTGCTCCGTTCCGAGCCGACGAACGCGTACCGCACGCCGTGGTACTCGGCGATCGCCACGCCCTCCGGCTCGGTGCCCTTCTTGGCGGCCCGGTCGTTGTTGTGCAACCCGTAGCGGACCGCGAGGCGTTCGAAGGTGTTGCCGGCGTCCCAGGCCACCTGACCGGTCCGGCTGTCGTAGATGGACCAACCCCGGGTGCCGCCCCGCCAGTCGCCCTCGTTGGCGGTGGCCAGGTAACGGTCGTTGACCCAGGCCACCGCGTCCGGCTCGCGGGGGACGTCGGTGATCGACCCGGTCAGGTCGACCCGGCCGTCCTTGACCGTGTCGATGCCGCTGACCGAGGCGGTGCCGGCGCTGAAGGCCCGGGTGATCCGGCCGGTGGGCACGTCCACCAGCACGACGCCGTTGTTCTCCTGGAGGGTGACCGCGAGCTGGTTACGCCCGTTGATCGAGACGTACTCGGGTTCCGGGTCGGTGGGCTCGGTGATCCCGGCGGCGGCCAGCACCGGCAGCGCCAGGCCGTCCGGGGCGGTCAGTGCGACGGTACGCAGCTTCCACCGCTGCGGCGTCGTCTTCCCGTCGAGGTCGATGAGCTGGACGAAACCTGCGGGCGCCTGCGGTAGGTCACCCTTCCTGCCGCCGGGCGGGGTGGCGTCCTCGTCCCGCTCGTTCTCGATGGCGATCGCCGCGTACCGCTCGTCGTGGCTGATCGCGATGGAATCGGGCTGCCCGCCGAGGTCGATGCTGCGTACCCGCTGCCGGGTGGCCAGTTCGATCACGTCGAGGCGGCCGGAGGGGGTGGTGTAACCGGTGCTGGTGTTCACCACCACCAGCACCCACCGGCCGACGATCGCCACCGAGGTCGGCTCGTCCTCGGCGTCGCCGAGCTGCGCCAGGGAGAGGGTGCCGAGGCCGCGCGGCTGGTCCGGCCGGCCGATGTCGAGGAAGCCGATCCGCCGGGCCGCCGCGTCGGTGTAGACCAGGGTACGGCCGTTCGGGCTGACCGCGGAGATCTCAGCCACCGTCGCGGTGGCCGGGTCCTCGCCGGTCGGCCGGTTCTGGAACACCGGGTAGGTGGCGGTGCGGTCGAAGTTGAGCTTCCGGTCCGGGTAACCCTGGCTGGCCGCCGTACTGCCCGGGGCGGTGTGGTCCGGCGCGGCGACCGCACTGCCGGGGGCGGTGTGACCCGGGGCCGCGACTGCGCTGCCGGGGGCGGTCAGGGTGGCCAGTGCCAGGCCGGCCACCACCGTCGAGGCGAACACTCTTGTCGCTGTCACTGCTCCTCCGAACGTTTCGATTCGGACGGAGGCTGGCAGGCGCGACCGAGCGCAGGTCGACCAGCGGGTTAACGGCCGGCGACGGGCCGGCGGTGAGCTGGCTCGCGGGCCTCGTCGTTTCGGCTGGTCTTCCCCGGTCGAAGCGGTGGCCGGGCGGGGGTCGACCCGGCCCCCGATCGATGACGGTCCACCCGGCCACCGCGCGGTAGTGGGCCGACCGGGTCACCGCCCGATGACCGGCGACCGGGGTTACCGCTCGGTGACCGGCCGGCCCGGTCAGCGCTCGATGACCGGCTGATCCGGCCACCGCTCGATGATGGGCCGGCCCGGCCACCGCTCGATGATGGGCCGACCGGGTCACCGCTCGGTGACCGGCCGGCCCGGTCAGCGCTCGATGATGGTGCCGTTCGCGTCGATGCCGTGGTCGCGCCAGTAGACGTCCCACTCGTCGTCGACGTGCTGCGGGACCTTGCCCTGCGGGTAGCGGACGTACGGTGCGGTCGGCTCCTGGTTGTCGGGGAAGCAGGCGCTGCCGCCCTGCCCGCCCACCGCGATCGCCGGGTACTCGCCACTGCTGCAGATGCTCTCCCGGTAGCCGCAGCCGCTGGTCAACAGCAGGCCGCCCAGACCCACCCCGGCAAGAACGATCATGATCCGCGTACGCATGGGTTGAGTCTCGTGGCGGCGGGCGGCGCTGTCATGCGCACGCGTACTCAACTCTCCCGGTGCGGTGCGGTGCGGTGCGGTGCGGTGCGGTGCGGTGCGGTGCGGTGCGGTGCGGTGCGGTGCGGTGCGGTGCGGTGCGGTGCGGTGCGGTGCG
>NZ_JBEZEK010000021.1:85702-119647 GCF_040648835.1 Micromonospora sp. NPDC049081
GTGCGGTGCGGTGCGGTGCGGTGCGGTGCGGTGCGGTGCGGTGCGGTGCGGTGCGGTGCGGTGCGGTGCGGTGCGGTGCGGTGCGGTGCGGTGCGGTGGGTGGTGGCCGGGCTGGCGCTCGGTGGCTCGTGGGCTCGGTAGGGTGGGACGTTCCGTCCGGACAGGAGGCCCGATGGTTGCCCACCTCGCCGTCACCCCATCGACCGATGCGCCTGAGCAGGTCGATCTGCCGCTGCTGACCTACTGCGACGACGCGACCGGGGAGCGGACGGAGCTGACCGCGAACCAGCTCGGTGACTGGGCGGCGCGCACCGCCGGACTGCTGCGCGACGGGTGCGGGCTGGGGCCGGGCAGCCGGGTGGCGGTGCTGCTGCCGCCGCACTGGCGTACCGCTGCGGTGTTGCTCGGGGCCTGGTCGGTGGGGATGGCGGTGTCGTTCCGGCCGCGCGCCACCGCCGGGTTGCCGGTCCTCGAACCGGGCGGCGAGCGGCCGTACGACGCGGTGTTCGTCACCCCGGAACGCCTCGACGACTGGCTGGAGGACGTGCCCGACGGGGTGCACCGCTACCTCGTCGGCACCGGCCCCGGATTGTTGGCGGACGTGCCGGTGGGCTGGCTCGACTGGTCCGCCGAGGTGCTCCGGCACCCCGCCGCCCCACCCGACTACGCGGCCGTCCACCCGGCTGCCCCGGCCACCCCCGACGGCACGAGCTACGCCGCCTGGGGACGCCTGGCGAAAGAGGTCGCCGCCCAACTCGACCTGCGTCCCGGCGACCGCCTGCTGGTCGACGCCGCCGAACACGAACAACCGGTGAAATGGCTGCTCGCCCCGCTGGCCGCCGGCGCCTCCGTGGTCATCTGCGCCAACCCCGACCCCACCAGGTCGGCTGCCCGAATCTCCACCGACCACATAACCCGCACCCTCTAACCCCCCGCCGCCCGCACCCCGCTGCGCCCCCACGCGCCGCCCCCGCCGACCCGCCGCCCTCTCCGCCCCCGTTCTCCCCGGTGATCAAGAGGTTTGCGTCAACTTTGATCTTCAGATTGACGCAAACCTCTTGATCACCGGGGCTGGGTCGGCGGCCGTCGGCGGGTGCAGGGTGTGGTGTGGTCGATGGGGAGGGCGCAGCGGGTGCCGCCGGGTAAGGGGCGGTCGCAGAAGACCCAGTGGTGTACGTCCTGGTGGTCCTCGGCCGACACCGTCACCCCGCCGGGCTCGGCGCGGGCGCTGAGCCGGGCCAGTACCCGGGCTGCGGTCCGGGCGAAGATCCGGGCGCGCAGCAGGTCGGGTGCGGTGACCGGCAGGTGGATCACCCAACGCTCGGTCATCGGTATCGATGGTTCGCCGACTGGGCGCTCTGCCATGCGCGCAGTGCCCTTCTGATGCGTACGTTCTCCTCCTGCGCCGCGACCAGGGCTGCCTGCGCGAGGGTGAGTTCGTCGGCGACCCGGTGCAGGAAGGCGCGGATCTCGGCGGGGTCGACGCCGCGCCGACGAAGGTTGAAGCAGCGCTCGCGGATCTGCCAGGGGCGCAGCGGGGACGGGCGCACCGACTGCTCAGCGCCCCACCCGCCCGGGGGCGGAACTGTCAGGGGCGTCAAGATCAGATTGCGAAAAGAAGCACTCTCCTCGGCGTGTCGTCTCCATTTCGGCAATGTGATCATGTGGTGGGTCGAGTCGGGCGGTGCCGGGGCGCTGGTGACCATGCCGGTCTGTGTGGTGCGGGCCTGGATCGTGCGAGCCTGCACTCCGGCGGCCGTCTTGGCGTCGTTCGGCAGCTGACGGGCCTGTGTCGGGTCGGTCCGGTTCGGGGCGGCCTGCGTCGGGTGGGTCGATGGTCTGTCGATCCGCTGCCGTGGTCGTGGGGCGTGGTGCCGGCGGGTGAGCCGGCGGAGCAGGTGGCGCACGAGGTGACCGCCCTTCGGAGAGGCCGCAGGTCGTGGGGAGGGTGGTCCCCGCCGCTTGCGATCGGCGGGGACCACCCCTGCTGCCGCCCGCCGGGCAGGCGGCAGTGCCGCGCCGGGGGAGCGCGGGGGGTGGGGTCTCGGTGGCGATGCGAGGCCGGTACGAGAGGTGCCAACCGACCGCAACAGCACCGCATCACCGACAGCGACGCTACGACCACCGAGTCACCTATGTCAAGCATGTCTCTGAGTCATCTGCCCACCTATGTCACCTCTGCTACATACGTTGCCCCTGCCGCAACTGCTGATCGATACTGAGTGGGCCAACCGACTGCAAGGGGCCCAGCGTGCCTATCCCGCCCACCATGGACGAACTGCTCGACGACTTGCTGAGAAAGATCAAGAACGGGCACTATCCGCCTGGATCTCAGCTTCCCTCGGGGCGGGACCTAGCGGATGTCTACGACGTCTCGCAGTCCACGATCAGTCGTGCGGTGGCGCGGCTGCGGGAGCAGGGCGTGCTGGTGGGGCGGCCGGGGCGCGGCGTGTTCGTGGCGGAGTCCACCCAGCGCTGAACGGCGGCCTGAAGCGCGACGGGGCCGCCGAGGGGCGAGCACGTTCCGGCGACCGGGGAGGGTCGGACGACCTGGGCCGACCTTTGTCCTGGGGTCGGCTCAGCGCTGAGCGGCGGCGTGAAGCGCGACGGGACCGCCGAGGGCGAGCACGTGCCGGCGACCGGGGATGGTCGGACGAGCGGGGCCGGCCTCTGTCCTGGGGTCGGCTCAGCGCTGAACGGCGGCGTGAAGCGCGACGGGGCCGCCGAGGGGTGAGCACGTACCGGCGACCGGGGAGGGTCGGACGAACTGGGCCGACCAGCTGTCCCGGGGTGGACTCAGGGGAGGCGATGTGGCGGCATCGGATTCGCTTCGATACCGGCTACACCGTCTCCCCTGAGACGATCATGGAGGTTGCTCGGCGGTCTGGTCAGCAGGTGGTGTTGCCGGCCGGGACCCAGCCGTCCAGGGACGGGTCCTCGGCACCGTGGCCGTAGATCCAGGTGTCGTTGTCCTCGGACGAGCCCTGGCCGTGCCAGCGGAAGCCGCGACCGGCGGTCAGGGTGCGCAGCACCTGGCCGTGCGGTGCCGTGCGCAGCCAGGTGTTCTGGGTGAGGTTGCAGAGGAAGCCGGGCGCGTCGCTGGCCGAGGCCGGCGAGGCGGCCACGGCGGTGCCCGGGACGGCGACGACCGCGATCGTCAGGACGTGCAGAATTCGGCGCTTCACTCGGATCCCCTTCGACGTGCCGGTGTCCACTGTCGACTGTGGACACAGTACCCGCCGGGGGAGACGACCGCCTGTCGGGCGGGACGACCCCGGCTGGGCGAGCCGAGGAAATGCCGGGCTGAATCGCTGACGTCATCAGCTCTAAAGGACGCGCGAGGGACAACCCACCCCCCGCCGTACGCAGGGCGAGAGGATCGACGCAACGGAGGCCCGGGCGCGCGAGGGGACCAGCGCGCCCCGGCCCGGCCGCAGCCGCCCTGCGCGTGGGGCACGCCCGGCGCGACCGACCCCACCGCGCAGGTCAGTCGACCGTGGGGAGCCTAGGGCCGAGGACGTCGTCGGCGTCCACGATGGTGTACGCGTACCCCTGCTCGGCGAGGAAGCGCTGCCGGTGGGCGGCGTACTCGGTGTCGATGGTGTCCCGGGAGACCACCGTGTAGAAGTGCGCCTGCCGGCCGTCGGCCTTCGGCCGGAGCACCCGACCCAACCGCTGCGCCTCCTCCTGCCGGGAGCCGAACGTGCCGGACACCTGGATCGCCACCGCCGCCTCCGGCAGGTCGATGGAGAAGTTGCCCACCTTGGAGATGACGAGCGTGCGCAGCTCACCCGAGCGGAACGCGTCGAACAGCCGTTCCCGCTCCTTGTTGGTGGTGGAACCCTGGATGATCGGCGCGTCCAGGTACTCCCCGAGCTGGTGCAACTGGTCGATGTACGCCCCGATCACCAACACCTGGTCGTCGGGGTGCCGCTGCACGAGGGCGCGGACCACCGGCAGCTTCGTGCGGGCGGTCGCCGCCATCCGGTAACGCTCCTCGGCCTCCGCCGTCGCGTACGACATCCGCTCCGCGTCGGTCAGGGTGACCCGGACCTCAGTGCACTCGGCCGGGGCGATCCAGCCCTGCGACTCGATGTCCTTCCACGGCGCGTCGTACCGCTTGGGGCCGATCAGGCTGAACACGTCACCCTCCCGGCCGTCCTCGCGGACCAGGGTCGCGGTCAGGCCCAGCCGGCGGCGGGCCTGCAGGTCCGCGGTGAACCGGAAGATCGGCGCGGGCAGCAGGTGCACCTCGTCATAGACGACCAGACCCCAGTCGCGGGCCCCGAACAGGTCCAGGTGGGTGAACGCGCCGCCGCGCCGCGAGGTGAGCACCTGGTACGTGGCGATGGTGACCGGACGGATCTCCTTGCGCTCGCCCGAGTATTCCCCGATCTCCTCCTCGGTGAGCGAGGTGCGGGCGATCAACTCCCGCTTCCACTGCCGGCCCGCGACCGTGTTGGTGACCAGGATCAGCGTGGTCGCCTTCGCCTCGGCCATCGCCGCCGCGCCGACCATGGTCTTGCCCGCGCCGCAGGGCAGCACCACCACCCCGGAACCGCCGGCCCAGAACGCCTCCACCGCCTCCCGCTGGTACGACCGCAGCGTCCACGGCTTACCGCCGTCCTTGCCGGCCTCGGCCAGCTCGATCGGGTGCGCCTCACCGTCGACGTACCCGGCCAGGTCCTCCGCCGGCCAACCCAGCTTGAGCAGCGCCTGCTTGAGTCGACCCCGCTCGGACGGGTGCACCCGGATCGTGTCGTCGTCGATCTTGTCACCGAGCATCCCGGCGAGCTTCTTGCTCTTGGCGACCTCGATCAGCACCATCCGGTCCAGCCCCCGCAGCACCAGCCCGTACGCCGGATCGTTGGCGAGCTGGAGCCGGCCGTACCGGTCCATGGTGTCGGCCACGTCCACCAGCAGGGCGTGCGGCACCGGATAGCGGGAGTATTTCAGCAGCGCGTCGACCACCGCCTCGGCGTCGTGGCCGGCGGCGCGGGCGTTCCACAGGCCCAGCGGGGTGAGCCGGTAGGTGTGCACGTGCTCCGGGGAACGCTCCAGCTCGGCGAAGGGCGCGATCGCCATCCGGCAGGACTGCGCGTCCGGGTGGTCGATCTCCAGCAGCAGCGTCTTGTCGGACTGCACGATCAGTGGTCCACCGCTCACGCCAGGTCCCCTCCTCGGCCGGATTCCCCGACCGGCGGCGAATCCCGCCGCAGGTCGACCATCCAGTGTTGCACGGGGGTGGGAGACTGCCAGAAAATCTTCGCAATGGGTGCAACGTTTCCCGGGGGACACACGTCTACCAGTGGGACGACTGAACCGGGGAGGCACACGATGCAGGTCCGCCACAGAGCCCGGGTCGTCGCCCTGGCCACGGTCATGCTGGTCGGCGCCGGTGGGTGTGCGTCCGTGCCGCAGGCCGACCCGGGTGGCACTGGAGGAGGGCTCGCCCCGGTCGGCAGTGCGGAACAGGTAACGGGGGCGGGCGCCGGCTCCCTGCCCGACCAGCTGACCGGGTCCGACACGAAGCCCCGGCACCGGGAGCAGCCGCAGCCGAAGGTCCGCGCCACCAAGACCCCGAAGGCGTCGACCGGGCGTCGCCCGCGTGTCCCGCAGAAGTCCAACCAGACCCGCTGCCAGCTGGGCGAGCACCAGCGTGAGGTGGAGACGTACCTGGCCCGGCTGGGCGGGTTCGGCACGGTCACCGTGGACGGCCGGCAGACCGACGCCGACTGCGCCGCGATCAAGAAGTTCCAGCAGCGGTACGACATCCGCCCCGCCGAGGGTCGTGCCGGCCCGTTGACGCTCGACGTGGCGAAGCGACTCGCCACCACCGACGTCAAGCGTTGCTCCGCCGGCTCCGGCACCACCTTCTGCGTGGACCTGACCCGGCAGACCACCTGGGTGATGCGCGACGGCAAGGTGGTCGCCAAGCCCACCGTCACCCGCACCGGGATGGCCGGGTACGCCACCCCCGCCGGCACCTACAAGGTGAACCTGCGCAACCTCAAGGAGTGGTCCAACCCGTACGAGGTGTGGCTGCCCTACTGGCAGCGCTTCAACGGCGGGATCGGCTTCCACGAGACCACCACCTACCTGCACAACGCGGGCATCGGTTCGCACGGCTGCGTCAACCTGCTGCACACCGACGCGGTGCGCTGGTGGGAGCTGGGCAAGGTGGGCTCCCGGGTGGTCCTGGTCGGCCGCCGCCCCGGCACCTGACCCGCACCGCCTGAGCCCCTGCCCGGCAACGCCGCCGCGCCGGCCCTGACCCGTGCCGCCGCAGCCCGTCTCGCCTCCGGCACCTCGGTAGTTGTCCATAGGGGCCGGATCGGGGGTATTTCCCCCTGTCCGTCCTGGCAACCGGGTGCCACCCTGGAAGTCAGGGGCCGGACGGGGTGGGAGGGCTGGGATGACCGTCGATCACGAGATGATCGCCGAGGACGCGTCGAACGGCGACCGGGTGACACCGACCGACGAGGTCTCCACGGCCACCATGGTCGGGTACGCCGTCGCCGGGATCGCCGTCGTCGGCTGGTTCCTCTTCGGCTGGCTGGTGCAACGGCAGGGCTTCATCGACTCGGTCGGTGAGGCCGCCGGCACCGGCTTCGCCCTGCTGCTCATCGTCTCCGTCGTCGGCACCGTACGCCGCAGCCGCCGCTGAGCGTCGGCAGTGACCGCCACGCCGGTCACGCCGCACCGCCCGCACGCCCCCGTCGACCACGGGTGACGGGGGCGCCGGGGTGCCGGTCAGTCCTCCCGCACCGCCGCGGTGATCCGGTGCAGGGCGAAGGTGTGCAGCATCTCGGTCCGCTCGTCCTCGGCACGCAGGTAACCCGCGCCGATCGACACCGGCCGCAGCAGCCGGGACAGCGTCGCCCCGTGCGCGTCGACGTAACCGACCCAGACCAGCGCCTTGTCCCGGACCGCCTGCTGGAGCACCGCCAGGGCCTCGGCGTGACCGTGCGCGGGTAGCGGACCGGCCGCAGCCCGGGCCGCCCCGCCACGGACCACCGCCGGGGCCCGCCGGGCCGCCCGCGCCGCCGCCTCACCCCGCCGGATCTGCTCCACCACACCGAGCAGCCGGGGCAACGCCAACCGGGGCGTGGCCAGCGGGTCCACCGCCCGGCCGGTCAGCACCCGGGCCGGGGCCCGCCGGACCCGGGGCCGGGCCAGCACCATCGTGCCGCTGGCGTCCTCCGGCACCGGGGCGTACCCGGCGTCACGCAGTGCGGTCAGCATCCGCCCCACCTGGTAGGACGTGCACAGCACCGTCGGGGCCAGCCGGCGGAACGCCAACGGCGTCAACCGCCGGTCGGCCAGCACCTCCGCCAGCAGTGCCTCGTCGTCACTGCGCACGTACCCACCGGCGGAGCCGACCCGCAACCCGCCGTGCTGCCGGGCCACGTCGTCCACCAGGTAGGTCAACCCCTGCGGGATCGGGGTACGCGACCGGCGGCGGAACAGTTCGTGCAGGTCGTCGGCGGTGTAACCGGCGTCCAGGGCCCGCCGGACACTGGCCGTGGTGACCCGGTGCACGCTGGCCCCACCCGCCGACTCCGGCTCGGTCACCGCCTCCAGCTCACCGGCCAACGTCGGGTCCGGTGGGCCGGGCACCACCACGCTCAGGTCGGCCTGCACCAGGAAATGGTCGACCGGGGCGGGGAGCAGGGCGTCCAACGCCCGCACCGTGCCCGAGGGGTCACCGCTCTCGGTGTCGGTGCGCAACCCCAGCGGGTCGTCCCCGCCCCGCTCTTCGGGCTCCGTGACGCTCGCGAGCAGCAGCCGCCCGTACGAGGTGAGCGCGCCGAGGCCGGTCACCCCGAGCCGGGCCGCCTCGGTCAGCACCTCCCGGTGTGCGGCCTCCCGCCCCCTGCTGCGCCGGGGTGCCCGCCAGTCGAGCAGCGCCAGCACCTCATCGACGGTGGGGGCGGTACCCGGTTCCAGGTCGGCCAGCACCCCGAGCACCGCCCGGCGGGCGGCCGGCGCACCGGCCCGTTCCGCCTCGGCGGAGAGCACACTGATCGGCCGGTCCCGGTCGTCGCGCTGCCCCACCAGGCCGGCCTGCCGGCTCATCGTCAACCAACCCCGGGCCAACTGCTCCCAGCGGTGGGCCAGCGACATCGCCCGCCACACCTCGTACGCCCCGGTGGGTAGCACCTGCTGCTCGCCCCCGTAGCGGCTGGCGGCGGCGGGCAGGTCCAGCTCACCGAGGAGACCGGCCGCGTACGCCACCTCGACCAGGAGCGCGGTCGTCGACTCGTCCAGGGCCACCGCGCGGGCCAGCCGGCGCAGGTCGCGGACCCCGACGCCGCCGGAGCGCAGCACCGGGGCCGGCTCGCCGGTCAGCTCCTCCAGCAGCGCCTCGGTGTGCCGTACCACCTCCATGGTCTGCCCGACCCCGGCGGAGTCGGCGGCCTTCGGTTCGCGGGGCGGTGCGTCGACCGGGGGCGGGCTGGTCCGCAGCGGCCCGAGCGGGCCGGTGTCGCGACGCAGCAGCAACCCCACCTCGCGGGGCAGCTCGACCGTCCCGGCGGAGACCGCCACCAGCAGCCGCGCCTCGACCAGCCAACGCACCGGCGACCCGGTCGGGGCACCGCCGTTGGTGGGGTCGGGCGGCAGGTCGCCCTCCGCGCCGAGCGCCGGGGCCTGGAGTGAGCCCGGCGGCACACTGCCGACGGGCGGACCGGCGGCGAGCCGGTCCAGGATCGCCCGCGCCGACGGGGGCGCGGCGAGCAACGTCCGGCGCAGCTTCGCGGCGTCCGCACACAGCGCCGCCGCCCGCGGGTCCAGCTCGTCGGCCGGTCGCCCCAGCCCCGCCGGGTACGGGGCGAGCTCGTCCACGCTGCCGGCGACCCGCAGCGCCTGCTCCGGGCCGTACAGCAGGAACCGGGCGCGGAGCCGGTCGAGCGCACCGCGGACGGTGGTCGGGGCGGGCGGGTGCGGCCCGGCGGTGGCCATGGCGAGCACCGCCTCGGTGGAGCTGGTGCCGTCCGAGGGGTGCCGGGTGAGCCGGGCGGCGTCGAGGATCTGGAGGGTGAACTGGTCCAGCCCGTCGAGCGCGCGGGCGACCGACACCCGCGACTCGGCCCGCAGGGCGAGCGCGGAGACGTCGGCCGGCACCGGTACGACGAGGTCGGGGCGCAGCTGGAGCAGCGCGGCGAGCGCCTCGTCGGGCAGCGCGCGCAACTGGTCGGCGAGTGAGGTGGTCATCGTCGTTCCACGCTAGCCCGCAGGCGGGCGATTGCGCCCCCCGGACGTCCGGCTCGGGCTGACCTGTCCGGGTACCTTCGCAGAATGTCCGCGCTGATGGTCGGTTTCGACCTCGACATGACCCTGATCGACTCCCGCCCCGGCATCGCCGCCGCCTACCGGGCGCTCACCGCCCGCACCGGTGTGCCGGTCGACGCCGAACTGGCGGTCTCCCGGCTCGGTCCGCCGCTGCGCACCGAACTCGCCCACTGGTTCCCGGCCGAGCGGATCGAGGAGGCGGTGGTCCTCTACCGGGAGCTGTACCCGGCGTACGCGATCGCCCCGTCGGTGCCGATGCCCGGTGCCCGGGAGGCGGTCGACGCGGTGCACGCACACGGCGGCCGGGTGATGGTCGTCACCTCGAAGATCGGCCGGTTGGCCCGGCTGCACCTGGACCACCTCGGGCTGGCGGTCGACGAGTTGGCCGGGGACCTGTTCGCCGAGCAGAAGGCGACGTCGTTGCGGGAGCACGGTGCCGCGCTCTACGTCGGTGACCACGTGGCGGACATGGTGGCGGCCGGGGCGGCCGGTATCCCGGGAGTGGCGGTGGCGACCGGCCCGTGCCCGGCGGACGACCTGCGGGCCGCCGGGGCGCAGCTGGTCCTCGACGACCTCACCGGATTCCCGGCGGCGCTCGACCGGATCATCGGGCTAGCCTTGGAGCAGTAGTCGTATCGAGTGAAGCAGGGGTTTCCAAGGTGCCGACGGGTCGAGTGAAGTGGTATGACGCGGCCAAGGGATACGGGTTCGTCACCAGCGACGAGGGTGGCGACGTGTTCCTGCCGAAGGGCGCGCTGCCGGCGGGTGTCACCGACCTCAAGGGTGGTCAACGGGTCGACTTCAGCGTGGTGGACAGCCGGCGTGGCGCCCAGGCGATGGGGGTCAAGCTGCTGGACGCCCCGCCTTCGATGGCGGAGCTGCGCCGCCGGCCGGCCGAGGAGTTGCACGGTCTGGTCGAGGACATGATCAAGGTGCTGGAGGCGAAGGTTCAGCCGGACCTGCGCCGGGGCCGCTTCCCCGACCGCAAGACCGCGCAGAAGATCGCTCAGCTGGTCCACGCGGTGGCCAGCGAGTTGGAGGTCTGAGGCACCAGCCCGGCGTCGGCGGCCCGGCCCAGCAGCGCCTCCACGGCGGCGAACCCCGCGTCCCCCAGGTCGGCGGTGAACTCGTTGACGTAGAGGCCGATGTGCCGGTCCACCACGTCGGGCTCCATCTCCTGCGCGTGCGCGAGCACGTACCCCCGGCTGGCCGACGGGTCGGCCCACGCCTGGCGTACCGACTCCCGGATCCAGCCGGCGGCGGCCACCGGGTCGACCGTGCCCTTGCGGGCCAGGATCGCCCCGAGCGGGATGGGTAGGCCGGTGTCGGCCTCCCACCACTCACCCAGGTCCACCAGCGCGGTCAACCCGTGCCGGTGGTAGGTGAACCGGGCCTCGTGGATCACCAGGCCGGCGTCGTAGCGGCCCGCCGCCACGCCCGGCATGATCTCGTGGAACGGCACGATCTCGATCCGGGCCGGTGGCTGTCCCGCCGACCAGAGCCGGAACAGCAGGTACGCGGTGGTCCGGTCACCCGGCACCGCCACCGTGGCCCCGCTCAGGTCGACCCGGTCCGCCCGCCCCGCCCCGCCGACTGCGCTGGCCGGCCGGGTTGCCGGTCCGGCGGGCCCGGTTGCCGTGCTGGCGTCGGTGGTGGCCCCGCCTGCGGTGGTGGTGCTGTCGGTGGTGGCGTCCTGAGCTTCGGTGCCACGGGTGAGTACGAGGGGGCCGCAGCCCCGGCCGAGCGCACCGCCGCAGGGCAGCAAGTGGTAGTCGTCGAGCAGCCACGGGAGCGCCGCGTAGCTGACCTTCACCAGGTCGAAGGCCCCCCGTTCGGCGGCGGTGTTGGTGACGTCGACGTCGGCGAAGGTCACCTCGACCGGCGGCGCACCCGGCACCCGGCCGTGCACCAGCGCGTCGAAGACGAAGGTGTCGTTGGGGCAGGGGGAGATCGCCAGTGAGAGCGCCACGCCCCCACGGTAGCGCCGCTGCGGCATCCGCCCCGCCATCCCCCGATGTGACGCCCACCCCGCCCGCCCCCGGCGGGGGCCGTTCTGGCCGGCGGGCCGTTCTGACCGGCCGGTGGGCCGTTGTGGCCGGTGGGCCGTTCTGGCCGGCGGGCCGTTCTGGCCGGGCGGCGGGCCCGTTCTGACCGGTGGGCCGTTCTGCCCGGGTTGTCCTGGCCGGCGGGCCCGTTCTGGCCCGGCGGGTCTCACCCGCTCGGGAGGACCTGCGTCCGGCTCGTGATCCCACCCGGCCCGGCCCAGCCCGGCCCGGCCCGGCCCGGCCCAGCCCGGCCTCGGCCCAGCCCGGCCCGGCTCAGCCCGGGGCGGGGCGACGAGTACTACGTGTGCGCCCTTTCGAGCTGATGACGTCATCGAGTCAGCGCGGGCCGAGCGGCAGCGGGGTCAGCGTGGGGCGGGGCGGTGGCAGGGTCAGCGTGGGTAGGGCGGTGGCGGGGTGAGGGTGGGGCGGAGTGGTAGCGGGGTCAGCGTGGGCGGAGCGCCGGGCGCGGAGGTGACGCGTACCCCACCCTGGCCGAGGCGTGGTGGTTTGACCTTTTCTCGGTATGCCGGGGCCGTGCCACCCGGCCGGACACCGTTGTCGAGACCATGGCGGGCTGACCCGGGCATGAGCCGGAAGCGGCCGGGACTCCCTCACCGGTTTCAAGACCCATCCGTCTCTCAAGACTTATCTATCATTAAAGACCTATCCGTCACCGACGTCTTTGGTCGGTATACCTGGATCGGACCAATCCGTGAATCGCTGACGTCATCAGCTCTAAAGGACGCGACCTCACTACCTTGTCCCCAGCTCCACCGGTTTTCCACAGGGTTGTCCACAGTCGGAGATGAGGTTGTTGAAGCCGAGGCGTAGCACCGGGAGCATGGTGGTGTGACGACGGAGGAGGCCCTGCCGGCCGATCTGGGCCGGACGGTGCGGGCGCTGCGCCGGGAGGCCGACCTGAGCCAGCGGGAGCTGGCCCGGCGTTCGGGGGTGCCCCAGGCGACCATCGCCCGGATCGAGTCCGGCAGTGCGGCCGATCCACGGTTCCACACGGTCGAGCGCCTGGTGCGGGCCGTCGGTGGCACCCTGACGATCTCACTGCCCACCACCTCACCTCCCGCGCCGACCGCAGCCCCGCCCCCGACCGCAGCCCCGCCCCCGACGGACGCCCCGCCCCCGACCGACGCCCCGAACCTGCCTTCGATCACCGCCACGTCGACCGTCCAGGCGCCGACCGCCGGGGTGACCTGTTCGCTGCCGCCGGTGCCGCACGACGACCTACGGGACACCGCCGGGCGACGTTATCCGGCCCATCTCGACGTCTGGCCGGTGCACGAGCCGAAGGACTGGCCGGGTGCCTGGTGGGCGGAGTGGTACAACCTGCCGCCCGCACAGTGGCCGCTGCGGCTGCCGCCGGCGGCGTACGAACGGAACCGGGGGTACCGGGACCGGCGTCGGGCGGCGGAGCGGGTCCGGCGTGACGCCACCATCCGCTGGGTGGTCGGTGACGGACGGCCCCCGACGGCCTGGCGGTTCGTGGCCGAACTGCCCGACGGCAGCCTGCTGGGGGAGTTGCGCGCCCACGAGTGTGATCCACAGTTGGTCTACGGCGACGACCTGGACTGGCCGCGCGAACTGGTGCTCGACGGGGTGTTGGTCGCGGCCGGGCACCGTCGGATCGGCATCGGTGGCCGGTTGGTGGCCGCCATGACACAGCGGATGGAGGACGTGGGTATCGGTCTGGTCCGCACGGTGGTCGAGGAGCACTTCGGCACCCGTTTCCTGGCGTCCTGCGGTTTCCGGGTGGCCGCCGGACGCCCGCTCGCCATGTCCCTGCGACGCCCGGTCAGCCCAGCGCGCGGGCAGCCTGGGTCAGGGCGGTGAACGCCTCGCGCATCCGCCAGCCGTCGCGGTCCCGGGGACCGATCGGATTCGAGACGGTACGCAGCTCGACGAAGGGGAGGCCGGCCTGCGCGGCGGCGACCGCCACCGCGTACCCCTCCATGGCCTCGGCCACCGCGTCGGGGTGCCGGTCGGCCAGGGCGGTGGTGCTCGCGGCGGTGCCGGTGACCGTGCTGACCGTGAGCACCGCCCCGACGACGGCCGCCGGGAGGGCGGCGCGTAGCGCGCCCAGCAGCGCCGGGTCGGTGTCGATGGTGGGGCCGCCACCGAGCAGTTCCGGGGGCATCCCCAGCTCGTCGACGGGGATGAAGCCGGTCGGCGACTCGGCCCCGAGGTCCGCGGCGACGCTGCGGGAGGCGAGCACCGTTGCGCCGACCGGGGCCCGGCCGGCGAAGCCCCCGGCGATCCCCGCGCTGACCACCGCCCGGTACGGACGACCGGCAGCCTCGGCCAGAGCCAGCAGGCGGGCCGTGGCGGCGCCGGCCACGGCCGGTCCCACGCCGATCGCCCGGACCGTCACCGTCGGGTCGGCCAGCCCCGCCCGGACGGCCTCCGCCTCGGCCGGTACGGCGGTCAACACCAGCAGACCCGTCACGACACCGACCCCGGCGACTGCCGTGGCTGGTCGTCGACACCGCTGCCCGGGACCGCCGAGGACGGCCGGTAGATGTGGTAGCCCGGCGGGGCCAACCCGTCGTCGTGCCGTCCGGCCGCCCCGCTCGGGGCCGGTGAGGTCGGTGCGGCCCGGGCCGCCGCCTCGGTCGCCTCGTCGTCGGCGCTGTCGGCCGGGCGGTCGGCGGCCAGATCTACCCGCGTGCCGGCGGAACGACCGGCAGCGGCATCGGTGGAGCCGGCGGCAGGACCGGGTGGGTCGGTCACCCCGGAAGCCGGGTCGGTCGCCCGCGCGGCAGTGGCGTCGGCCCGGTCCTGGGCGGCCAACTCCTCGTCGGTCAACGGTCGGCCCAGCAGCCGCTCGGCGCGCAGCCGGCCCGCGACGACGATTCCCCGCGCAGCGGCGAGGACGCCCACCCCGGCGGCGACCGCGATGCCGATGCGGCCCTCGAACGGTACGAGGCCGAGCCCACCACCGGCGACGAAGGCGAGCATCAGGGCGGTCTCGGAGTGTGCGAAGGAGCTGGCCCGTAACCGTTCGGGAATGCGTTCCTGGATCGAGGCGTCGACGGCGAGCTTGGCGATGCCGCTGGACAGGGCTGCGACCAGGCAGAACAGTGCCACCATCGGCAGGGAGAACTTCAGCACGGTCAGGATGCCCACCCCGGCCACGATGATCATCGTGCTGGACTGGATCGCCGCCGGTCGGTGGATCCGCAGCCGGGTGCCGACCGCGGTGGCCAGGAAGCCGCCGATCGCCAGCGCCCCGCCGATGATGCCCAGCGCCGCCTGGTCGCTGAGCCGGCGGCCGAAGAGGTCGTTGGTCAGGTCCCCCTTCTTGAGCGCGAACGCCAGGAAGAGCAGCAGGAAACCGTAGAGCGCGCGGAGCCCCGCCGCGCCGATCAGGGTGGCGATCACCAGTCGACCCGCCGGCCGCCCCCGGCCCAACGGACGGTCCCCCTTGCGGCGCAGCGCCCGCAGTGGTCGGGGCACCCGCTCCGGTGGCTCGGAGTCCGCCCGGGGCGGCAACCGCAACGCGATCACCATGCCGACCAGGAAGATCACCGAGGCGACCCGGAGTGGCCACTGCGGCCCGAACCAGAACGCCGCCAACCCCAGCGGGGCCACCAACGCCCCGGCCACCGTGCCGTAGACACTGGCCCGTGCCCCCACCTGGGACAACCCGAGACCCTCCGGCAGCAGCCGGGGCACGGCGGCGGACCGGGCCACCCCGTACGCCCGGGACAGCGCCAGCACCCCGAACGCGGCGGGATAGAGCCCGAGGCTGCCGATGTAGTCCGAGATCAGCCAGGCCAGGAAGGCCCGGCCGAGCATGGTGGTGGCCAGCGCGTACCGCCGGCCGTGCCGGAAGTGGTCGAGCAGGGGGCCGACCACGGGTGCCAGCATCGCGAACGGCACCATCGTGACCAGCAGGTAGAGCGCCACCTTGCTGCGTGCCTCACCGAGCGGGACGTCGAAGAAGATGGTCCCGGCCAGGCCGATGGCGATCAACGTGTCCCCGGCGCAGGAGACGGCGTGCAGGTCGAACAGGCGGACCATGCCGGTCTCTCCGCCGGCACCCTTCGCGCGGGCCGAACCGGCCCGTCGGGTCATCCAGCGTCCGCCGTTGACCGAGCCGCGCAGCAGCAGGCGGGTGGCGCGGATGCCGGTGCCGACGGTCCGTCCCAGTACGGACCGCCCGGAGCGGGAGAACAGCGGCATGTGCACCATCCTCGCCCATCTGATCCAGCTGTGCCGCACCACGGGGGAAGACTCACTCGGGGAGTGCCTGTCGGCGCGTGTCGCGCATGGGGAACAATGGTCGGGTGACCAGGCCCGCTCCCGCTCGTGCCGCCCGCCTCGACCAGGTCTGCGCCGCCGCCGTCGAGGTGGCCCGCGACGCGATCACCGAGGTGGAGCCCGCCGACATCGGCGACCACCTGCGGGCCGTCGCCGAAGGTGACCGGGTGGTCACCCATTATTTCGAATGCCTGCTCGGTGGTTACCGGGGTTGGCGCTGGGCGGTGACCGTCACCCGGGTCCCCCGCAGCCGGCAGGTCACCGTCTGTGAGACGGTGCTGCTGCCCGGCTCGGACGCGTTGCTCGCGCCCGGTTGGCTGCCGTGGCAGGAACGCCTCCAGCCGGGTGACCTCGGCCCGGGTGACCTGCTCCTCACCCCGTCGGACGACGACCGGCTCGCCCCCGGCTACCTGCTCTCCGACGACCCGGCGGTCGAGGAGACCTCCTGGGAGTTGGGTCTCGGCCGGCCCCGGGTGCTGTCCCGCGAGGGCCGGGCCGAGGCGGCCCAGCGCTGGTACGACGGCGACCACGGCCCGTCCGCCCCGATCTCCACCGCCGCCCCCGCCTCGGCCCGCTGTGGCACCTGTGGCTTCTATCTGCCGCTGGCCGGTGCGCTGCGGCAGGCGTTCGGGGCCTGCGGCAACTTCTACGCCCCTGACGACGGCCGGGTGGTCAGCGCCGAGCACGGTTGCGGCGCGCACTCGGAGACCCTGGTGGAGACCGCCGAGCCGGCGGTCGACGAGCTGCCGACGGTGTACGACGACAGCGCGGTCGAGTCGATGACGGTGGACGGGGCATCCGACCCGGCGGAGGAGTCCGAGCCGGTGTAGCCGTCCGGCCGGTCCTGACTGCGGGGCCGGTCCGCCGGCCGGTGGGCTCGGCGTGGGCGTGACGCCCCGGACACCCGGTGTGCGGGGCGGGTCAGTCCTGCCGGGCGGATGCCCGACGGCGACGACGGTGGGCGTCGTGCCGCATCATCGTGGCCAGACCGGGAAAGCCCCACAGGAACCCGGCCAGGCAGGTCCAGAGCCAGTCCTGGTGGCCGTGTTCGGTGAGCCAGCCACGGAAGAAGACCAGCATCAGTAGGCCCACCACCGCCCAGGCGATCAACCCGGCCACCGCGAACGGGACCATCGGCGGGTCGAGTGGCTCGGGTCGTGGTGGTTGCTCCTGCGGCACGGGCAGAAGCGTACCGCGAAGCATCTTCCCGGCCCGCCGCTGATCTGGGACGATGCGCGCGACAACGGTAGATCACCTGCGAGGACCTGATGGCCATAGCGCCGCCGGACAACGGCATTCCCTCTGATCCCGCCCACCCCCGGAACGGTTTCGACCGTTTCTTCGAGATCTCCGCCCGTGGCTCGACGATGAGCCGTGAGGTACGGGGTGGTCTGGCGACCTTCTTCACGATGGCGTACATCGTGGTGCTGAACCCGCTGATCCTGGGCGGAGCCGCCGACGGTGACGGCAAGAAGCTGTCGATTCCCGCCCTGGCCGCGGCGACCGCGCTGGTGGCCGGCCTGATGACGATCCTGATGGGGGTCGTCGGGCGGTTCCCGATGGCGCTGGCCGCCGGTCTGGGGGTGAACGCGCTCGTCGCGTTCGAGATCGCCCCGCAGATGACCTGGGCGGACGCGATGGGGCTGGTGGTGATCGAGGGTGTGCTCATCGCGATCCTCGTGCTCACCGGCCTGCGTACGGCGGTGTTCCGTTCGGTCCCGACGCAGCTCAAGACCGCGATCGGGGTGGGCATCGGGCTGTTCCTGACCATCATCGGGCTGGTCGACGCCGGTTTCGTCAGGCGGGTGCCGGACGCGGCGAACACCACCGTGCCGGTGGGGCTCGGCATCAACGGCAAGATCGTCAGCTGGCCGATGCTGGTCTTCGTGGTCGGCCTGCTGGTGACGCTGGTGCTGGTGGTGCGGCGGGTGCGCGGCGCGATCCTGATCGGCATCCTGGCCTCGACCGCGCTGGCGATCATCGTGGAGGCGGTCGCCAAGGTGGGGCCGTCCTTCGTCGACGGCAAGCCCAACCCGCACGGCTGGTCGTTGAACGTGCCGAAGCTGCCCGAGCGGATCGTGGACATCCCCGACCTGTCGCTGCTGGGCAACTTCAACGTGCTGGGCTCGTGGAGCCGGGCCGGCTGGTTGATCCCGTTGATGTTCGTCTTCACCCTGTTGATCACGGACTTCTTCGACACGATGGGCACGATGGTCGCGATCGGCCAGGAGGGGGACATGCTCGACGAGCAGGGCACCCCGCCCCGGGCGAAGGAGATCCTGCTGGTCGACTCGATCGCCGCGGCGGCGGGTGGCGCGGCGAGCGTCTCCAGCAACACGTCGTACATCGAGAGTGCCTCGGGGGTCGCGGAGGGTGCCCGGACCGGGGTGGCCAACCTGGTCGCCGGTGGTCTGTTCCTGCTGGCGATGTTCCTGTCGCCGCTGTCCACGGTGATCCCGTTCGAGGCGGCCTCGACGGCGCTGGTGGTGGTCGGCTTCCTGATGATGACCGCGGTGCGGACCATCGACTGGACCGACTACGAGATCGCCATCCCGGCGTTCCTCACCATCACCCTGATGCCCTTCACCTATTCGATCTCCAACGGCATCGGCGCGGGCATCATCAGCTACGTGCTGCTCAAGCTGGCGAAGGGGAAGGCGCGGGAGATCCATCCGCTGCTCTACGCGGTGGCGGCGCTGTTCGTGCTGTACTTCCTGCGCGGGCCGATCGAGTCCGCGCTGGCGTAGCGCCACCCGTCGGTCCCGGGGCCGGGCGACCCGTCAGGTTGCCCGGCCCGCAGCGGCGGTATTCCCCTCGTGAGCATGGTCATATCGGATGTCGTTAGCCAGGCTCATTAGTTAGGCTAACGACTGTGACGGAGCGGACGGTGACGGCAAACCGCGTGCCACCGGCGCAGCTGGCACCCCAGCTGCGTGATGCGATCACCCGACTCAACCGGCGGGTCCGGCAGGCCCGCCCGGTCGGCGACCTGACGGTCACCCAGCTCTCCGCGCTCACCAGCCTCCGGCTGGCGGGCGCGCTGACGCCCCGGGAGCTGGCCGACGTCGAACGGGTCCAGCCACCGACGATGAGCAAGATCGTCGCGAAGCTGGAGGAGCGTGGCCTGGTGCAGCGCACCCCCCACCCGACCGACGGCCGGCAGGTCATCCTGGCGGCCACCGAGTCAGGCCGGGCCGTGCTCGACCAGTTCGAGCGGGCCCGCGACGAGTGGCTGGCCAGCCGGCTGGCCGCGCTCGCGGAGGACGAACGCGACACGCTACGGCGGGCCGCCGAGATCCTCCAGCAGCTCGCCCGCGCCTGACGCCCCACCGGGTCCGCGCCGTCCGCCGTCGATGACGCGTACGCGACCCGAGGAGGCGCACCAAGAGTGCAGGCGAAGCTGAGCACGATGTTCCAGTCCCTACGAGTCCGCAACTACCGACTCTTCGCCACCGGACAGCTGGTCAAACTGATCGGCGTCTGGATGATGTTCATCGCCCAGGACTGGCTCGTCCTTGAGCTTTCGGACAACTCCGCCACCGCGCTCGGCGTGGTGACCGCCCTGCAGTTCACCCCGGTGCTGCTGCTCACCCTGCTCTCCGGCCGGCTCGCCGACCGCTACGACAAGCGGATGCTGCTCTTCGTCGCCAACGCCTTCTGGACGGTGCTGGCGCTGGGGATGAGCCTGCTGGTACTCACCGGCCTGGTCGAGCTGTGGCACGTCTTCGCGTTCGCCGCCCTGCTCGGCACCGCCAACGCGGTGGAGACCCCGGTCCGGCAGGCGTTCGTCAGCGAACTCGTCGGCACCACCCTGCTGCCCAACGCGCTCTCCCTCAACGCGGCGGTGTTCAACTCGGCCCGGATCATCGGCCCCGCCGTCGCCGGCCTGGCCATCGCCGCGTTCGACGTCGGCCCGGTCTTCCTGTTCACCGCCGTCAGCTCCGTCGCGCCGTTGGCAAACGTGGTCCGGATGCGCCCGGCCGAGCTGTACCGCAAGGACCTGCTCCCGATCGGCGAACGCGACTCCGCCAAGATCATCGACGGGTTGCGCTACGTCCGGCAACGCCCCGACCTGCTGCTGCCCATGGTGGTCATGTCGGTGATCGGGATGTCGCTGTTCAACTTCCAGCTCACCCTCGCCGCACTGGCCAAGACGGTCTTCCACACCGGGGCCGCCTCGTTCGGCCTGTTCAGCACCGCGCTGGCGGTCGGCGCGCTGGTCGGGGCGCTCGCCGGCACCGGACGGCGCAGCCGCCCGTCGGTATGGCTGGTGCTCGGTGCGGCCGTCGGCTGCGCGGTCTTCGGCACCCTGGTCGGCCTCGCCCCGGCGTACTGGCTGGTGGTGACCCTGCTCATGCCGACCGGCTTCTTCATGGTCTTCTTCGCCCAGGCGGCCAACCAGCGGGTGCAGCTCGGCACCGATGCGGCCTTCCGTGGTCGGGTGATGGCGCTGTGGGTGCTGGTGTTCCTCGGCACCAACCCGGTCGGCGCACCGATCATCGGCTGGGTCGCCGAGACCTTCGGCGCCGGCGCGAGCATCTGGATGGGTGGACTCATCTCGCTGGCCACCGCCCTGCTCGCGCTCACCTGGCAACTGCGGCGCTCCGGGGCCCGGCTGCGCTTCCGGGTCCTGCCGCTGCCCCGCTTCTACGTGGTGTCCCGCCCCCACCTGCTCACCCCCAGCGGGCGGTGAGCGGTGGGGCGGACACGCAGAGCGTGCAGATAGCAACAAAGCGGTGGCGCGCGGCCCCGCCGGGCCCTAGCGTCGAGGTGTGGCAGGCGGGAGCGCGCTGACGCTGATACTGGCTATCCTCGCCGTGGCCTGCCTGCCGGTGGCCTTCGCCCTGCTCTTCTGCCTCGACGAGATCGCCGACCGGGTGGCCTGCGGCTGGGCCGAGTGGCGGGAACGCCGCCGGGAACGCCGCACCATCGCCCGCCTCGACCGGGCCCTCGCCGCCGACCCGGCCACCCGCGACATCGACCTGACCGAGCTGGACCGGGCCGACCGCCGCCCCCTCGAACTCCTCGCCGCCGACCTGCGCCGCCTGGGCCGGCACCGGCTCGCCGCCGGCGGTCGCTCGGTGGTCTGGCACAGCTCGGTCATCGAGGCGTACGACGACCGGCTCCGCGCCGCCTGCCGGGCGTTGGAGATCCCCGAGCACCTGGCCGAGCTGACCGGGGTCGACCGGGAGATCGAACGGGTCCGGGTCGAGGGCGTGCTGGCCGCGGCGGGGCTCACGCTGCCGACCACCCCCGCCGACCGCCGCCCCCGTGACCGGCGGGCGTGAGACTCTTCGTCGCGGTCCACCCGCCACCGTCCGCCGTCGCCGACCTCACCGCCCGGGTGTCCCGGCTGCGGGTCGGCACAGCCGGTGCCGCCGGCCTCGACGTACGCCTGGCGCAGCCGGCACACCTGCACGTCACGCTGGCCTTCCTCGGTGAGGTCGAGCCCGGCCGGCTGCCCGAGGTGGCAGGTGCCCTCGGCGCGGCCGCCGAAGCCGCCCGCGCCGGCTGGACGCACCCACCCCGGTTACGGCTGGGCGGCGGGGGCCTGTTCGGGCAGGGCCGGACCACCGTGCTGTGGGTGGACGTGCGGGGCGAGGTGACCGCGCTGCGGACGCTGGCCGGGCTGATCCGGGCCGAGCTGGACCGGGCCGGCCTGCCGTACGACGGGAAGCCGTTCCGTCCACACCTGACGGTGGCGCGGCCCGGTGACCGGCTCGACCCGTCCGAGGTGGATGCCGACCGGCTCGCCCTCGACGCCCACCTCGGTCCGTGGTGGCCGGCCGATGAGCTGGTGCTGGTGCACAGCCGCCCCGGCCCCCACCACACCCCCCTCGCCACCTGGCCGCTCCGCCCCGCACCCTGCTGATCATGACGATCGGGGCCGGGCCCGGCGGGCGACGGTTCCGTGACGGCGGCGCGAAGGGGGGTGCAGTGGCGGTGTCCGAGGCGCTCGGGTGCCGCTACTCGGCCCCCGTCGGGGGACCGGTCACCAGGCCCAGGCCTCCGGGCCGGGGCCGCCGTTGCCGACCGGCGGGAACAACTCGTCGAGCCGCTGTTCCGTCGCCTCGTCGATCTCCACCGTCAGCGCGCCCAGGGTGTTGTCGAGCTGGGCGACGGTGCGCGGGCCGATGATCGGGGCGGTCACCCCGGGCCGGGAAAGCAACCAGGCCAACGCCACGTCGGCCGGGTCGTCACCCCGTTCGGCGCAGAACTTCTCGTACGCCTCGATGGCCGGCCGGTGCGCGGCGAGCCCGTCGGCGGCCCGGCCGGCGGTGCCCCGCGCGGCCCCGCCCTCGGCCATCTTGCGCAGCACCCCGGAGAGCAGCCCCCCGTGCAGCGGTGACCACGGGATGACCCCCAGCCCGTAGTGCTGCGCGGCCGGGATCACTTCCAGCTCGACGTGCCGGGTGAGCAGGTTGTAGATGGACTGCTCGGCGACCAGGCCGAGGAAGTTGCGCTTCCCGGCGGCGGCCTGCGCCTGGGCGATGTGCCAACCGGCGAAGTTGGACGACCCGACGTAGATCACCTTGCCCTGGGCGATCAGGGTCTCCATCGCCTGCCAGATCTCCTCCCACGGGGTGCTCCGCGAGACGTGGTGCATCTGGTAGAGGTCGATCACGTCGGTCTGGAGCCGGCGCAGCGAGTCCTCACAGGCCCGGACGATGTGCCGGGCGCTCAGGCCCTGGTCGTTGGGCCATTCGCCCATCTTGCCGAAGACCTTGGTGGCCAGGACGACCTTGTCCCGCCGGCCCCCGCCCTGGGCGAACCAACGACCGATGATCTGCTCGGTGATCCCCTCACCGGTCTGCCAGCCGTAGACGTTGGCGGTGTCGAAGAAGTTGATGCCGTGTTCGAGCGCCCGGTCCATGATGGCGAAGCTGTCCGGCTCGGAGGTCTGCGGCCCGAAGTTCATCGTGCCGAGGCAGAGCCGGCTCACCGACAGACCGGTACGTCCCAGATTCGTGTACTCCATGGGACCACCCTGACACGCGCGGACCTCGAGTGCCTCACGATGCCAGAGTGGCCCACTGCGATCAGGAGGACTCGCGGGCCGCCGGGCCGGTGCCGAACAGGACGTCGTCCCAGCTGGGCAGGCGCTTACGCGGCTTGCCCGAGGCGTCCGTCGACTCGCCGCCCGCAGCGGCTGCCGCAGCCGTGCCCGTGCGGCGCGGCCGGAGCACGGCAAGCGACGGCACGGCCGGGACCTCCTTGGGCGCGTCCGAGTCGTCGTCGAAGGCGGAACCCTGCCCACCGCCGAGCAGTGCGGCGGCACCACCGCCGACGGCCCGCTGACGGGGCGCGTCGGAACCGGCCAGCGCGGCCGGGGAACGCGGGTCGAGACCCCGCCCCGAGGTGCCACCGAGCGGACGGTCCAGCGACGCGAGCAGGGCGTCCCGCCCGGCCCGGATCGGGTCCCGGCCCGGACGGGCCTGCTCGCTGGCGGCCGGCAGGCCGTGTCCGCCCCGACTCGGCTCGCCCCGCGACGGGCCGGGCAGCGCGTGGCCGCCCCGTTCCGGTGCCGGCTCCTGGCCGAGGATCGGCGTGGGACGCTCGGCGCACAGGTACTGCGCCATGTCGTCGTGCGGGGTGACGTTCTGCCGGAGCTTGTCGAGATCCCAGACGGCCTGCGCGGTGGCCTTGCCGGACGGCCAGGTGGCGATGATCCGCCAGGTGCCGTCGTCCCGCCGGAACGCGTCCCAGGAGATCTTCTCGGTGTCGATGCCGTGCTGGGCCAGCCGACCGTTGACCACCTCGGCCAGCGGGGTCGCCTTCTCGGCACCCTTGAGCCGGGTACGCCGGGCGTGCTGGGCGAGCATGGCCCGCTCCTGGAGCACCGGGCCGGCGTAGCGCAGCACCCGGTCGACGGGCACACCGGCGATCCGGGCGACGTCCTCAGCGGACTCGCCCGAACGGATGCGGGCCTGGATGTCCCGGGGGGACAGTGACGGGGTCGGGTCGACCCCGGTGGGGACCACGGTGAGCGGCGGCGCACCGGGCTCGGCGTGCAGCACGGTCGCGATGCGTTCGTCGATGGGGAGGGCGAGCAGACGCCCGACCTCGTCGGCGAGCACCAGCGCCTGGCCGTCCTCGGAGAGGGCGACGAAGCGTACTGGGCGCATGGCGTAGCCTCCGTCCCGCTTCGCTGGCCGTCACGCCACGAGCCGGCCACCCGGGCGTCCTCGCACCACCGTACGCTCATCTGCCCACAGGTGGGGGATGCGACTTGCGCATGTCGCGACTGAGCTGCGGCAATGATCACCGTGGGTGGCCGCAGCAGCCGCTGCGACCACCCACCGTGACGGGTGTGACTAGAGCCGCTCGACCACGTAGTCGATGGCGGCGGTGAGCGCCTCCACGTCGGCCGGCTCCACCGCCGGGAACAGCGCGACCCGCAGCTGGTTGCGACCGAGCTTGCGGTACGGCTCGGTGTCGACGATCCCGTTGGCCCGCAGCACCTTCGCGATCGCGGCGGCGTCCACCCCGTCGGCGAAGTCGATGGTGGCGACCACGTTGGAGCGCAGCGCCGGGTCGGTGACGAACGGGGTGGCGAACGCGGCCCGCTCGGCCCAGCCGTAGACGATCCCGGCGCTCTCGGCGGTGCGCTTGGCCGCCCAGCTCAGGCCGCCCTGCGAGTTCATCCAGTCGGTCTGCTCGGCGGCCAGGAAGACGGTCGCCAACGCCGGGGTGTTGTAGGTCTGCTCCAGCCGCGAGTTGTCGATCGCGGTGACCAGGTCGAGGAAGGCCGGGATGTAACGGCCGGAGCCCTTGATCTCGGTGGCCCGCTCCAACGCGGCCGGCGACATCAGGGCCAACCAGAGGCCGCCGTCGGAGCCGAAGCACTTCTGCGGGGCGAAGTAGTAGACGTCGGTCTCGCCGACGTTGACGTCCAGGCCGCCCGCGCCGGAGGTGGCGTCGACCAGCAGCAGCGAGCCCGGGTCGGCGTCGGCGACCCGGTTGATCGGCACCGCGACCCCGGTGGAGGTCTCGTTGTGCGGGGTGGCGTAGACGTCCACCCCGGCCTCGGCCAGCAGGCCCGGGGCGCTGCCCGGCTCGGCCTTGCGGACCGTCGGCTCACCGAGGAACGGCGCGTCCTTGACCGACTTGGCGAACTTCGCACCGAACTCGCCGAAGCTGGCGAACTGGGCCCGGTCGCGGACCAGACCGAAGGTGGCGACCTCCCAGAAGGCGGTGGCGCCACCGTTGCCGATGATCACCTCGTAACCCTCGGGCAGGGAGAAGAACTCGGCGATGCCCTTGCGCAACCGGGCGACCTCGGCGCGGACGGTCTGCTGCCGGTGCGAGGTGCCCAGGTAGCTGGTCGCCACGTCGGCGAGTGCGGACACCGCCTCCGGACGGACCTTGGACGGCCCGCAGCCGAACCGCCCGTCGGCGGGCTTGATGTCGTCGGGAATCCGGATGGTCGGTGCGTCAGCCACGGTTTTCTCGATCCTTCCGCATGGGGCTAGGGCGGGCCCTTCACCAGGCGCGGGACTGCCGGCGGACGGGTGCGCGGGGCGCACCACGTGGCCGGGTCCGTGCCCGGTCCGGCGACACTGCCGGCCTTCATCCTCGCACCCGCGGTGGCCCGGATGCCGGCTGGTCCCAGGCCCGGACCTGAGGCGTCGGCCACACCGCTGCGTGATCAACGGCCGGTCGCCGGCCGGGCCGCTCCTGATCGTCCACCCGTCGCCGGGCGGCCGGCCGGTGGTCGCGGCCGGCCGGGTCGCGCGTCGCCGGATCGTCCGTCGGGCCGGACCCGGGTGACACGCGCGAGGGGCGTCGACCGGTCGGTCGACGCCCCTCGGTGCGGAACGGGATCAGACGCCGTGCGGGATGGCGTCCCAGCCCTCGACCTGCTGCGGCTTGCGGGTGCCCGGGCCGACGTACCGGGCCGACGGGCGGACCAGCCGCTGGAGCTTCTTCTGCTCCAGGATGTGCGCCGACCAGCCGCCCATCCGGGCGCAGGTGAACATCGAGGTGAACATGTGCGCCGGCACCTCGGCGAAGTCGAGCACCACGGCCGACCAGAACTCGACGTTGGTGGCGAGGACGCGGTCCGGGCGGCGGGCCTGGAGCTCGGCCAGGGCGGCCTTCTCCAGCGCCTCGGCCACCTCGAAACGCGGTGCGCCCAGCTCCCGGGCGGTGCGCCGGAGCACCCGGGCGCGCGGGTCCTCGGCCCGGTAGACGCGGTGGCCGAAGCCCATCAGCCGCTCGCCCCGGTCGAGGACGCCCTTGACGTACCCCTCGGCGTCACCGCTGCGCTCGACGGCCTCCAGCATGGTGAGCACCCGCGACGGGGCGCCACCGTGCAACGGGCCGGAGAGCGCGCCGATGCCCGACGAGATGCAGGCCGCCGCGTCGGCCCCGGTGGAGGCGACGATCCGGGCGGTGAAGGTCGAGGCGTTCAGGCCGTGCTCGGCGGCCGAGATGAAGTACGCGTCGACGGCCTTGACGTGCCGGGGATCCGGCTCGCCGCGCCAGCGCTTCATGAACCGCTCGACGATCGTCTCCGCCTTGTCGATCTCCTTCTGCGGCACCGCCGGCAGGCCCAGGCCACGCGCGGACTGGGCGACGAAGGAGAGCGCGGTGACCGAGACCCGGGCCAGGTCGGCGCGGGCCTGCGAGTCGGAGATGTCGAGCAGCTGACTGAGCCCCCAGTACGGGGCGAGCATCGCGACCGCGGACTGCACGTCGACGCGGATGTCACCGGAGTGCACCGGCACCGGGAACGGCTCGGCGGGCGGCAGGCCGGGGCCGAAACGCCCGTCGACCAGCAGGGCCCAGACGTTGCCGAAGGAGACCTGGCCGATCAGATCCTCGATGTCCACGCCCCGGTAGCGCAGCGCGCCGCCCTCGCGGTCCGGCTCGGCGATCTCTGTCTCGAAGGCCACGACGCCTTCGAGGCCCGGTTTGAAGTCGGCCATGTCGTCTCCTGGCTTCTGGCTCGGTGCGCCCGCCACGGGCTCGGTCCGGCCCGGTACCTAAGGCGACCCTCAGTGATGTGTTCTCGCCATCTTGCCTGGTGAGTAACCAAGCGCGCGACCCGCTGCGACTGTGCTGCACGCGACATCCCCGCCGCTGGACGCCGGGGCGCTCTCCGTGAGACTGATCAGTGGGCTGGCCAGCGTCTCCAGACGCCGGATGCCCGGCGAGAGGGAGAACGACGTGACGGGCGACACACCCGCCCTGGCGGCGATGCGCAACGAGTACGCCGCCGACCGGGGCCTTTCCGAGCCGGACCTGGCCGCCGACTGGCCCACCCAGTTCGGCCGCTGGCTCGCCGACGCGGTCGCGGCCGGGCTGCCCGAGCCCAACGCGATGGTCCTCGGCACCGCCGACGCCACCGGCCGGCCCAGCGGCCGGACCGTGCTGCTCAAGGAGTACGACCCGCAGGGGTTCGTCTTCTTCACCAACCACTCCTCGCGCAAGGGCGTCGAGTTGGCCGCCAACCCGTGGGCCAGCCTGGTCTTCCCCTGGTTCGCGATGCAGCGGCAGGTGGTGGTGACCGGTCGGGTGGAGCACGTCGACCGGGCCGGAACCGAGGCGTACTTCGCCACCCGGCCGCGCGGCTCCCAGCTCGGGGCCTGGGCCAGCACCCAGTCCGAGGTGGTGCCGGACCGGGCCGCGCTGGAGGAGGCGTACCGGGCGGCGGAGCAGCGTTTCCCGGCCGGCACGCCGGTCCCGGCGCCCCCGCACTGGGGTGGGTTCCTGGTCCGGCCGCAGACGGTGGAGTTCTGGCAGGGCCGGGCCGGTCGGCTGCACGACCGGCTGCGGTTCCGTGGGGTCGAGGGGGGCGGCTGGGCCGTCGAGCGGCTGGCCCCGTGACCGCCGTCAAACCGGCCCGGACGGGTCGGGCCCGGCGGCTGGCCATCGACCTGCGACCGCTGCGGGTCCCCGCGTACCGCCGGATGTGGCTCGGCAACACGGTGGCGATGTTCGGGTTTCAATTCACCGCGGTCGCCGTTCCGGTGGAGATGTACGCGCTGACCCGGGACTCGTTCTGGGTCGGGCTGCTCGGGGTGGCCGGGTTCCTGCCGCTGCTGGTCTTCGGCCTCTGGGGCGGGGCGGTGGCCGACGCCCGGGACCGGCGGCGGGTGCTGCTGGTCGGCTCGGCGCTGCTCTGGGTGTCGATGCTCGGCCTGCTCGGGCACGCGCTGTCCGGCCTCGGCAGCCCGGTGCTGCTGCTGGCGTTGGTGACCGTGCACTCGGTCGCGTTCGCGATCAGCTCGCCGGCCCGTTCGGCGATCCTGCCCCGGCTGCTCCCGCCCGAGCTGGTCCCGGCGGGCACCACCCTGAACTACACCACCTTCACCGCCGCGTCGGTGGCCGGCCCGCTCGCCGCCGGCCTGGTCTTCGCCACCTTCGGCACCGACACCGGGCTGCCCGTCGCCTACGCGGCCGACGCGCTGCTGTTCACCGCGCTGGTGGTGGCGACGGTCCGGCTGCCCGCGATGCCCCCGGCCCCACCGGCCGAGGGGGAGGCGCGTCGGGGTGGCCTGGCCGGCATCCTCGACGGGTTCCGCTACCTGGCGACCACACCGGTGCTGCTCTCCTCGTTCGCCATCGACCTGATCGCGATGATCCTGGCCATGCCCCGGGCGCTCTTCCCCGAGGTGGCGCAGGAACGGTTCGGCGGCGGGGCGGCGGTGGGGTGGCTCTACAGCGCCATCGCGATCGGCGCGATGCTGGGCGGCCTGACCTCCGGTTGGATCGGCCGGCTGCGGCGGCAGGGGCTCGCCCTGGTGGTGGCGGTGGTCGGCTGGGGGCTGGCCATCGCGGCGGCCGGGCTGGCCCGCCAGCTCTGGCTGGTGGTGCTGCTGCTCGCGGTGGCCGGGGCGGCGGACCTGGTCAGCGCGGTGCTGCGGCAGTCGATGCTGCTGGTCTACGCGCCGGACCGGATGCGGGGCCGGCTTCAGGGGGTGAACACGGTGGTGGTGGCCGGCGGGCCACGGCTGGGCGACCTGCGGGCCGGGGCGATGGCCGCCGGGTTCGGTGGTGGCGTCGCCTGGGTGGCCGGCGGGCTGTTCTCGGCCGGGCTGGCGGTGCTGCTGGTGGCGTGCTTCCCGGCCCTGCTGCGCTACCGGGCCGGCTCGGTGACCGAGGACCGCCGCTGACCGCGCGCCAGGTGGGACGGGCCAGCCGGGTCCGGCGGGCGGGCCAGGGCACCGACTAGGGTCACGACATGGACAACGCCATGCACCGGCCGCCCTCGGGGACACAGTGGACCATCGCCGCCGACGGCCACGAGGCCGTCATCGTCGAGGTCGGCGGTGGGGTTAGGACGTACCGGCGCGACGGGGTGGACTACCTCGACGGGTACGCCGAGGACGAGATCAGCCCCGGCAGCGCCGGACACGTGCTGGCCCCCTGGCCGAACCGGATCAGGGACGGGAAGTACACCTTCGGGGACCGGTCGTTGCAGCTCGACCTGACCGAGCCGACCCGGGGGGTCGCCCTGCACGGCCTGGTCAACTGGGTGCGCTGGCAGCTGATCGAGGAGTCCGCCGACACGGTCACCCTCGGTTACGACCTGCCGCCGACCCCGGGTTACCCGTGGTCGTTGCGGCTGCGTACCCGGTGGAGTGTCGGGGCGGACGGGTTGCGCGGCGAGCACGAGGTGACCAATACCGGGGGCGAGGCCGCGCCGTTCGGCTTCTCCGTGCACCCCTACCTGCGGCTGGCCGGGGTCGCGGTGGACGACCTCACGATGCGGTTGCCGGCCCGCAGCCGGTTGCAGGTCGACGCCCGGCTGCTGCCGATCGGGGCGACCCCGGTGGCCGGCACCGAGTACGACTGGACCAGCCCCCGCCCGATCGGTGCCGCGCAGCTCGACCTCTGCTTCGGTGACGTGATCCGGGACTCCGACGGCGGCTCGTCGGTGACCCTGACCGCCCCCGACGACGCGGACGGGGTGCACCTCTGGGCGGACCGCGAGTTCGGCTGGTGGCAGGTCTTCACCGGTGACGCGCTCACCGGTGAGCGGCACCGCCGGTCGGTGGCGGTGGAGCCGATGACCTGCCCGCCCGACGCGTTCCGGTCCGGCCGGGACGTGATCGCGCTGGCCCCGGGGGAGACCTGGCGGGGCAACTGGGGCATCCGGCCCGGGGTCTGAGCATGGAGTTCGGCGAGGTGGTCCGGCGTCGCCGGATGGTACGCAACTACGACCCGGACCGGCCGGTCCCGCCGGAGGTGGTGGACCGGCTGCTCGACCACGCGGTCCGGGCGCCGTCGGCGGGCTTCGCCCAGGGCTGGGGTTTCCTGGTGCTGGAGGAGCCGGCGGACCGGGAGCGGTTCTGGGCGGCGGCCACTCCCTCGGGCGGTGGCCGCGACCGGTGGCTGGCGGGGATGCGCCGCGCCCCGCTGATCGTGGTGCCGCACGCCAACCGGTCGGTCTACCTGGAGCGGTACGCGGAGCCGGACAAAGGGTGGGCGGACCGTTCGGAGGACCGCTGGCCGGTGCCCTACTGGTACGTCGACACCGGCTTCGCCGCGCTGCTGATGCTGCTCACCGCCGTGGACGAGGGGTTGGGGGCGTGTTTCTTCGGCATTCCGCCCGACCGGTCGGCGGCGTACCGGGAGGCGTTCGGGGTGCCGCCGGATTACCATCCGATCGGCGCGGTAACGGTGGGTTACCGAGCGACTGACCATCGGTCACCGTCGCTGCGGCGGGGGCGTCGGCCGGTGGACGAGGTGGTCCGGCGCGGTCGGTGGAGTTGATGCCGGTTCGTACCCTGTGCAGTGGGTGACGGAGCGAGAGAAACCGACAACGGGGAGCAAAACGCGGTGTGGCAGGGGCGGATAGGCTGGCACCGTCATCGGTGCCGCACGGCGCGGCACCTCGGCGTGACCCGGCACCACGCCGAGGGTCGGCCTGACCACGGGGAGGGGAGCGTGCCGTGATTTTCCGAGCGGTCCGGGACGGGCGTCCCTACCCGGAACACAACCTGACTCTCAAACAGTGGGCGGAGATCCCACCGCGCCCGCTGCGGCTCGACCAGCTCATCACCACCAAGCGTGAGCTGGCACTCGACAAGCTCCTCGCCGAGGACTCCACCTTCTATGGCGACCTGTTCCCGCACGTGGTCGAGTGGGGCGGCGGCCTCTACCTGGAAGACGGCCTGCACCGGGCGCTGCGGGCGGCGTTGCAGCAACGCAACCAGATCCACGCCCGGGTGCTGGTCTACACCGGCCAGCCCGAGTGACGCCCGCCTGAGCACTCGTTAAGGTGGCGGCCATGGGCACCGTACTGGACCTGCTGGACGTCGACGCCTCGCTGAGCGAGGAGGAACGGCAGATCCGGGCCGTCGTCCGCCGGCTCGTCGACGACCGGGTCCGCCCGCACGTCGCCGGCTGGTACGAGGACGGCCGCGTCCCGGCGCGCGAGCTGGCCCGGGAATTCGGCCGGCTCGGCCTGCTCGGCATGCACCTGACCGGGTACGGCTGCGCCGGCGCCCCGGCCGTCGCGTACGGGCTGGCCTGCCTGGAGCTGGAGGCCGGCGACTCCGGCGTCCGCTCCCTGGTGTCGGTGCAGGGTTCGCTGGCCATGTACGCCATCTGGCGCTTCGGCAGCGAGGACCACAAGCAACGCTGGCTGCCCGCGATGGCCACCGGTGAGGCGATCGGCTGCTTCGGCCTGACCGAGCCCGACCACGGCTCCGATCCGGCCTCGATGACCACCCGGGCCCGCCGCGACGGCGACGACTGGATCCTCGACGGCGCGAAAATGTGGATCACCAATGCGCCGATCGCCGACGTCGGGGTGATCTGGGCCCGCACCGACGAGGGGGTGCGGGGTTTCCTCGTACCAATGGACAGCCCCGGGGTGACGGCGCGGGAGATCCGCCGCAAGATGTCGCTGCGCGCCTCGGTGACCGGCGAGATCGCCCTCGACGGGGTCCGGCTGCCGGCGGACGCCCTGCTGCCGGCGGCGGTCGGGCTGCGGGCACCGCTGAGCTGCCTGACCGAGGCCCGGCAGGGCATCGTCTGGGGCGCGCTCGGCGCGGCCCGCGACTGCCTGGAAACCACCCTGGCGTACGCCGCCACCCGCACCCAGTTCGGCCGGCCGCTCGCCGGGTTCCAACTCACCCAGGCCAAACTCGCCGACATGGCCGTGGAGTGGAACAAAGGGCTGCTGCTCGCCCTGCACCTGGGCCGGCTCGCCGACGCGGGAACACTGCGACCCGACCAGGTCAGCGTGGGCAAGCTGAACAACGTGCGGGAGGCGCTGACGATCGCCCGGCAGTGCCGGACGATCCTCGGCGCGAACGGGGTGTCCGGCGAGTACCCGGTGATGCGGCACGCCAACAACCTGGAGAGCGTGCTCACCTACGAGGGCACCTCCGAGATCCACCAGCTGGTCATCGGGCAGCGGCTCACCGGGCTGTCCGCCTTCGGCTGACGACCGCCCGTCACCCGTTCGGGGCGCTCGCCGCGCGCGCGTCGCACGGTGGCCGTACCGTCATCGACAGAGGCACGTGTCTGACGAGGACGGTGAGGGCGATGGCCCGCGACGGTGAGACCCCCCAGAGTGAGTTCCCCGGCTACCCGACCGCCGACACACTGCGCACCCGGTCGGGCGACCCAGTCGACCCCGACACCCCACCGGCCGACCCGCCCCGCACCGGTGGCGGCCCGGCCCGGGGGCTGCTCTGGGTGCTCGGCGCGGCGGCGCTGGTCGTGGTGGTGCTGCTCGGTACGCAGGTGACCGGGCTCTTCCCGGACTTCCGCAACCCGTTCGCCAAGGAACAGACCGACCGCAGCCAGCCGCCGCTGCTCAAGTCGATCCAGGACCTCAGCCGCTACGTCGCGGCCGAGGGCAACTTCCAGGTCGTGGTCGACCTCCAGAACGACCGCAAGAACGTGCCGGACTTCCTGCTCAACCAGCGGACGCTGTTCGTCGGGGCGGGCAGCGTCGAGGCGTACGTGGACTTCGGCAAGATCGGCGAGGGGGCGGTGGTGCCGTCCGCCGACGGCAAGTCCGTCGAGATCAAGCTGCCCGCGCCGCAGCTCGGCGAGACCAACCTCGACATGGACAAGAGCTACGTCTTCGCCGAGGAACGCGGCCTGTTCAACCGGATCGGTGACCTGGTCCAGGGCGACCCCAACCGGCAGCAGCAGGTCTACCGGATGGCCGAGGAGCGGATCACCACGGCGGCCCGGGACAGCGGGCTGGCCAAGCGCGCCGAGGAGAACACCCGCAAGATGCTGGAGGGCCTGCTCCGCTCGCTCGGCTACGAAAAGATCACCATCACCTACACGGCCCCCTGACCCGCAGCGCCCCACCGTCCGCGCCCCGGCCAACCCCGCAGCCCCTCACCGCGAACACCAGCGCACAGCACCACGCCCAACGGCGCCCCGGGTGCCCCCGGGTGCCCCCGGTGGTCCCGGTGCCTCCGGTGATCAAGAGGTTTACGTCATTCTTGATCTTCAATTTGACGTAAACCTCTTGATCACCGCGTGTAACTCCACCTGCACGCTGTCGACGGGTGATTGATCGGGTGGGGGCTTGTGGATGTCGATGGGGTTGGTGTCAGGGGGTGGGAACGCCAGGATGCCGCCACCCTGGGACGGGAGGCGGCATCCACGGTGACCGGGACGCCCGGCGCGGCGGCAGCGATGCGATCTTCGTCGGGCGGCGCGGCGGCAGCGATGCGCCTCGTCGGGCGGCGGCGCTGCGGTCTTCGTCGGGCGGCCCGGCGCGGTCAGTAGGTGGTGGTGGCGTAGCGGTCCTCGTTGGGCATCAGGATCCACAGCACCAGGTAGACGATCACCTGCGTGCCGGGCAGCAGCAGGGACAGCAGGAACAGCAGCCGGACCAGGGTGGCCGAGGTGTTGAACCGGCGGGCCAGGCCGGCACAGACACCGGCGAGCATGCGCCCCTCGCGGGGTCGGACCAGTTTGCGACTCATCGTCTAACTCCACTCTGCGGCGATCCGCCGCGCTGCATTCCACGGTAGGAAGGGGTGGCCACCTTGCCCTCCGTCCCGAGAGTGATCCGGTGACCCCGTACCCGTAGGTGGTTACCCGAGTCGGCCCCGGCTGATGCCCCGGGCGCCGCCCGCGCTGCCTGGCCGTTGCCCGCGTTGCCCGCTGCCCGCCGCTACCCGTGCTGCCTGCCACAGCCCGCGCCGCTTACCCCGGTGGTTCAGGCACCAAGATCACGCTCGATCCTGGTTGTAGTGGCCTCGCCGCGCAGGGATGCCACTACAACCAGGATCGAGCACGATCTTGGTGCGGGGTGCGGGGTGCGGGGTGCGGGGTGCGGGGTGCGGGGTGCGGGGTGCGGGGTGCGGGGTGCGGGGTGCGGGGTGCGGGGTGCGGGGTG
>NZ_JBEZEK010000022.1:0-115771 GCF_040648835.1 Micromonospora sp. NPDC049081
CACCGCCCACGCCTCATCGGTCAGTTCACCACGACGCACCACCGGCACATCGTCAACGACCAACCGCTACAAGATCGGCAGGACACGCCCTAGGCCGACCGAGGCCGACCAGGCGGACCGATACCGACCGAGGCGGACCGATGCCGACCGGGTCAGCGGGCTCTTGCCCAGGTCACGAAGCGTGCGGTCAGGTCGGGTGGGGCGACACCGTCGGGCAGGGTGGCGAGATCGCTCATCGCCTCGCCCAACAGGGTGCCCAGATAGAACAGCAGGGCGGTGCGATCCTCGCGGTACTCGCCGAGCAGCGCCAACCGGGCCGGCGAGCACGGCCAGGCCGCCCCGCACACCCGGCAACGCCAGGAGGGACGGGCCGCGACATGTGGGCGGTACCGGGGCATCAGCGCACCCCTGGCTGGCCGCTGCGGGGGTGGGGGTGACGCGGGAATCCGCAGCGGGGCCGGCTGGTCTGGCGCATGGTCGAGCCTCCGTCACTGGTGGAGGGGAGCGCCCGCCGACGACACCGACGGACGCTCCCGGCCTGGTTCCGCCCACCGTCCGATCCCGGGAGCGGTCCCGCTGGGTGACAGTCTGTTGATGATCCGACTACGGTGGGAGGTCCGACCTGCCGACGGTCCAGGCGTGGACCGGTCGACCCGGAACGGTACGAGGATGTACGGAGGCTGTCTGGTGGAACGTTCGTCCATGCTGGACCACTTCGCGGAGGAGTTGCGGCTCGTGCGGGCCGCCAACGGCATGTCCCAGGCGGCGCTGGCCGAGGCGCTGAGCTATTCGGGCGCGCTGGTGGCCAAGGTGGAGACCTGCGAACGCCGGCCGAGCCTGGACTTCGCGCGCCGCTGCGACACGGTGTTCACCACCGACGGCCGCTTCGAGCGCATCCAACGCCGGATCAGCCGGGAAACCGTGGTGCCCTGGGTGCGGGACTGGACCGGCATCGAGTACGAGGCGACCGCGGTGCGCTGGTTCGAGCCGATCTGCGTGCCGGGCCTATTGCAGACCGAGGCTTACGCTCATGCGCTGCTGTCCGGCGGTGGGCTGTTCGCCTCTGACGAGATCGAGCAGCAGGTGATGGCTCGGCTGGATCGTCAGGCGGTTCTCTCCCGCGACCGGCCACCGCTGCTCACTGCCGTGATCGACGAGTATGTGCTGCGCCGCCGCATCGGCGAGTCCGAGGTGATGCGTGAACAGTTGCGTCACCTGGTGAAGCTCGGCTCGACGCTGCCCCGGGTCCGCATCCAGGTCGTGCCGATTACTGCCGGCGCGTACCCTGGGATCAATGGCCCCTTCGTGATCGCCACCTCGCCGCAAGGGGAGGATGTCGTCTATCAGGAGGGCCAGCTCCACGGGCAGGTGATTGACCGTTCCGACTTCCTGCGGCAGATGGTCGAGGTATGGGAATCGATCCGGGGCGAGGCCCTATCGCAGCAGCAGTCTCTTGAGTTGATGGCGGAAATGGCGGAGACATGGATCTGAGTGGTGCCCAATGGCGTAAGAGTAGCCGCAGCAACGGCCAGGGTGGGGCCTGCGTCGAAGTGGCCGACAACCTGTCCGGCGTGGTGGCCGTACGTGATTCCAAGGACCCGGACGGGCCGGTGCTGGCCTTCGGACCGCGCGCCTGGTGTGCCTTCGTGGCACAGGTGGGCGGCCGACCTTAACGGCGGCGATCCGTGGCGCAGTGCTCCGTAGCGGCGCCTCGTGGATTTGATCGAAACGTCGATGTGTCGCCTGCCACGCAGGGAAGGTCGACACAGAGTCTCGCCCCGGGGTCGAGACTCTACGCGGCTATGAACTCGACCTCACCATGGGTAATCTTGACGTCGAAGCTCATGTCGGTTCCCCTGGAGAGCTTTGCCAGGGTGGCGATGGAGGGTGGTTGGTCGCCGGACTCCAAGCGGGCAATGACGGACTGGGTCATGCCCACCATGCGCGCCAGGGCAGTCTGGGTGAGACCGTTGTCTTCGCGGTACTTCACGATGCGGAGAGCCACGTCGCGGGCGAATGCTGTCCGGTCCCACTCGGCGCGGAACGCCGGATCCTTGCGGCGTTCGTCGATGACTTGCTGCGAGGTTTTCAGGTCGGAGAGCTTCATCACGCGTCCTCGATGTCTTTGATCCTCTGTTCTGCGGCTGTCACTGCTCGGTTGAATCTTCGCTGGTTGACGCTGGCTTCAGGGCCGATTGCTCCGACGATGAACGCGGCGCCGGCCTGTCCGTAGATGGCTCGCCATCGGCTGCGTCCACCACGTGGGCGCAGTTCCCGCAGGCCGTTCGCAGTCTTGATGGAGCTTGAGTGGGGGTAGCCGAGGTTCACGCCCTGGCTTTCCAACTTCTCGACCGCGTGACCGATTGCTGCTTGTTCGGTGGTGGGGAGGGCGTGAAGCTCGGTTTCGGCCTCAGGGTGGTAGAAGACTGGCCAGGACACTTGCTAAGTATAGCAAACTTGCGATGTTGAAACAGGTTGCGCACAGATCAACGCGGCTGGGTTCGATCCCATGATCATGAACCCTCGCCGGAGCGGCTGGTCGAGGGGCCCCCGTCTGGGATTGGTCGTCGTCTGCCGGGGAGGTGACGGGTCTGTGCTGCCGGTTTAGTCCGCGGGGTCGGTGGGGCATGTCGGAGGGCGACATCCGCAGATCCCCGAGGAGGGGCGATGGCCTCCGACGAGACCCACGCCGACCGCGACGACGCGGCCACCGTGCCCGCAGCCCGGCGCGGCCGGGGCCGGTCGGGTGACCGAACGGCCGGTGACCGCCCGTCGGGCGAGCGTGTGTCCGGCGAGTCCGTGGCCGATGACCGACGGCGAGGTGACCGGCGGGACGCGGACCTTCGTACCCGGCCGGTGGGTCCCGACGACGGCCCGGACAGCCCCACGGACCTGCACCGGGCGGACTGGAAGGCGGCGCTCAAGCGCACCGGGCGGGAGTTCCAGGAGGACAGCCTGACCGACTGGGCCGCCGCGCTGACCTACTACGGGGTGCTGTCGATCTTCCCCGGGATGCTGGTGCTGATCTCGATCCTCGGTCTGCTCGGCGAGCGGGCCACCAGTGGGGTCCGGGACACGGTCGGCCAGGTGGTGCCGGAGGAGAACATCCGCACCATCATCGAGACCGCGATCGACCAGGCCGGCCAGTCCGGTGGGCTGGCCAGCGTCGCCGCGATCATCGGTCTGGTCGCCGCGTTCTGGTCGGCCTCCGGTTACGTGGGCGCGTTCATGCGCGCCTCGAACAGCATCTACGACGTGCCGGAGGGGCGGCCGGTGTGGAAGACCCTGCCCATCCGGCTCGGGGTGACCGCCCTGGTAGGGGTGCTGCTGCTCGCCGCCGCGGTGATCGTGGTCTTCACCGGCGGCCTCGCCGAGCAGGTCGGCAACGCCATCGGGCTCGGCTCCACGGCGCTGACGGTGTGGAACATCGCCAAGTGGCCGGTGCTGCTGGTGCTGGTCAGCCTGATGTTCGCGATCCTCTACTGGGCGTCGCCGAACGCCCGCCACGGCGGGTTCCGCTGGGTCAGCCCGGGTGGCGTGCTGGCGGTGCTGCTCTGGCTGCTCGTCTCCGGCCTGTTCGCCCTGTACGTGAGCAACTTCGGGTCCTACAACAAGACCTACGGAGCGCTGGCCGGCGTGATCATCTTCCTGGTCTGGCTCTGGCTGAGCAACATCGCGATCCTGCTCGGTGCGGAGTTCGACGCCGAGCTGGAGCGGGGCCGGGCCATCTCCGCCGGCCACGACCCCGACGAGGAGCCGTACGTCGAGCTGCGCGACGACCGCAAGCTGCGTAAGAAGCGCAACGCCGCCCCCGGCCGCTGACCCACCGGCGACCCCACGCCGCCCCGCCTGCCCCACGCCGCCCCGCCTGCCCCGCCTGCCCTGCACCGCCCCGCCCACCCGCGCCTGCCGCGCCCCGCCCCGCCTGCACCGCCCCGCCGCGTCTCCGTGGCGGGGCGGCCACTTGTCACGGCCGGCCTGATCCGGTAGTGCTTCGGCCGCGCGGAGCGGGGCCGATGTGCGAGGGTCACCCGGTGGTGGTAGCAGGTCGTTGCGGATGTTTCTCAGTCTGTCAACCTTTTCTTGATCCACTATTAGCTTTTGTTCTTTCGGACAAAAGTTGCCGGCGGAACGACTGAAGGTATGGACATGCGCCTCGGAACTCTCCTACTGTGTCGACCACAACACATCGGCGTGACGTCAATGTGAACCCTGAGACGGAGGTGAGTCCCGTGCGGGCGGCAGATCCCCTGCATGTGCAGCTGTTGCGGCTGCTCCGCGACGAGGGGCCCGCGTCCCGGGCAGAGCTGGGCGACCGGTTGCAGATGCCCCGTCCCCGGCTCCTCGCCGAGTTGGAGCGCCTGGTCGGGCTGGGCCTGGTGGCCGAGGCCGGACTGGCCGCCTCCCGCGGCGGTCGTCGCTCCACCCTGGTCGAGCTGAACCCCGACCTCCGGTTCGCCGCCGTGGACATGGGCGCCAGCTCGATCGACGTCGAGGTGGTCAACGGGCGGCTGGAGCCGGTCGCCGCGTACGCCGAGGTCGCCGACATCCGCTCCGGCCCGAAGGCCATCCTGCACCGGGTCAACGACCTGCTGCACAAGGCCCGGGTGGACGGGGCGTACGAGCGGCTCAACGGCGTCGGCGTCGGGGTCCCCGGGCCGGTGAGCTTCCGCGACGGGTTGCCGGTGTCGCCGCCGATCATGCCCGGCTGGGACCGCTACCCCGTGCGTGAGCTGCTCAGCCGGGAGCACGGCTGCCCGGCGGTGGTCGACAACGACGTCAACATCATGGCGATCGGGGAGCGGCACGGGGGGGTGGCGCACTCGGTCGACGACTTCCTCTTCATCAAGATCGGCACCGGAATAGGGTGTGGGATCTACCTCAGCGGCGACGTCTACCGGGGCACCGACGGGTGCGCGGGGGACATCGGGCACATCCAGGTCGACGCCGGGGGGCCGACCTGCTCCTGCGGCAACGCCGGTTGCCTGGAGGCGCTCTTCAGCGGAGCGGCCCTGGCCCGGGAGGCCGGCGTCGCCGCGCGTACCGGCGCCTCGCCCGCGCTGGCCGAGCGGCTCGCCGCCCGGGGTGCCGTCTCCGCCCGCGACGTCGCCGAGGCGGCGATCGAGGGGGACGTCACCTGCATCCAGCTGATCCGCGACGGGGGTCGTCGGGTCGGGCAGGTGTTGGCCGGGCTGGTCAGCTTCACCAACCCGTCGATGATCGTCATCGGCGGCGGGCTGGCCCACCTTGGGCACATCCTGCTCGCCGAGATCCGCAGCGTGGTCTACCGCCGATCGCTGCCGCTGGCCACCGGCAACCTGCCGGTCGTCCTGTCCGAGCTGGGACCGCGCGCCGGAGTGGCCGGCGCGGCCGTCCTCGCCAGCGACGTCGCCTTCGGGGAGGCATCGTGAGCGCGAGGAGTGAGCCGGTTTTGCGAGCCCCGCAGTCGCGAACGAAGGAGACGCGGGTGAGCGCGAGGAGTGAGCCGGTTTTGCGAGCCCCGCAGTCGCGAACGGAGGACGCGCGATGAGTACCGAACCGACCGCCGCCGGGGACAAGGCCCCGCTGGTCGACGCGCCCGCCGACACCGTCGCCGGTGAGGTGGTGCTCCGGCTGACCGACGTGGTCAAGACCTTCCCCGGGGTGCGCGCCCTCGACGGCGTGCAGTTGGAGGTGCGGGCCGGTGAGGTGCACTGCCTGCTCGGGCAGAACGGCGCCGGCAAGTCGACCCTGATCAAGGTGCTCGCCGGGGTGCACCGGCCGGACTCCGGCCAGGTGCAGTGGCGCGGTGAGCCGGTGCACTTCGCCAACCCGCAGGCCGCCATGCGCGCCGGCATCGCCACCATCTACCAGGAACTCGACCTGGTCGAGGACCTCTCGGTCGCGGAGAACGCCTTCCTCGGCCACGAGCCCAAGGTCGCCGGGTTCGTCCGGCGCGGCCACATGGCCCGGCGTACCCGGGAGATCCTGAGCCGGCTCGGCCACGGCGAGATCCCGCCCGGCCGGATGGTGCGCGCGCTGCCGGCCGCCGGCAAGCAGGTGGTCAGCATGGCCCGCGCGCTGTCCCACGAAGCCCGACTGATCATCATGGACGAGCCGAGCGCGGTGCTGGCCCACGACGAGGTCGACAACCTGTTCCGGATCATCCGGGAACTCACCGCCCAGGGCATCGCGGTCATCTACATCTCGCACCGGATGGAGGAGATCCGCGAGATCGGCGACCGGGTCACCGTACTCAAGGACGGCCGGACCACGGCGGCGAACCTGCCGGCCCGCGACACCCCGACCCGCGACCTGGTCGCCCGGATGACCGGCCGGAACATCGAGTACGTCTTCCCGGACCGCCCGACCGCGCCGACCGCCGGTGACGAGCTGCTGCGGGTCGAGAGGCTGAGCCGCACCGGTGAGTTCGCCGACGTCTCGCTCAGCGTCCGTCCCGGTGAGATCGTCGGCATCGCCGGCCTGGTCGGCTCCGGGCGCTCGGAGCTGCTGGAGACGATCTACGGGGCCCGCCGCGCCGAGTCCGGCACCGTCCGGATGGGCGGCCGGACCCTGCGGCCGGGCAGCGTCGGCGCGGCGGTACGGGCCGGCATGGGCATGGCCCCGGAGGAGCGGAAGAGCCAGGCGTTGCTGCTCGGCGAGCCGATCCACCGCAACGTCACCCTGGCGACCTTCTCCCGGTACGCCCGCCTCGGCTTCACCAACGCCGGGCGGGAGCGGGCCGAGGCGGAACGGATCGCCGACGAACTCCAGCTCCGGCCCAACGACGTGCGCCGGGCGGTACGCACCCTGTCCGGCGGCAACCAGCAGAAGGTGGTGGTCGGGCGCTGGCTGCTCGGCGACACCCGGCTGCTGCTGCTCGACGAGCCGACCCGGGGGGTGGACGTGGGGGCCCGGGCCGAGCTGTACCGGGTGATCCGTGGCCTGGCCGCCCAGGGGGTCGGCGTGCTGCTGGTCTCCAGCGAGGTACCCGAGGTGCTCGGTCTGGCCGACCGGGTGCTGGTGATGCGCGAGGGCCGGATGGTGCGCGAGGCGCCCGCCGGCGAACTGGACGAGAACACCGTGCTCGACCTCGTCATGGCGGGGTCTCTGATGGAAGGCGCGCCGGCATGAGCGAGCGCAGTGGACATAACGAGGTGACGGCATGAGTGAGTCGACCGGGACCGCGACACCGGACCGGCCGGCGGACCTGCCGGCGCAGTCCCCGCCGGTCGACCCGGCGGTGACGGCGTCGCTCAAGGAGAAGCCGCGGACGGGCGGGTTGTCCTTCTGGCAGGGCGACGGGGGTGAGGGCGCGAAGCGTAACCTCGGCCTGATCGGCGTGCTGGTGGTGCTGGTCGTGATCGGCGCCGCGACCCGCTGGGACCTCTACTCCAACCCGGACTGGGTGTGGGGCAACACGCTGACCATCCTCAAGCTCGCCTCGGTGGTCGGGGTGGTCACCGTCGGGATGACCTTCGTGATCATCGGTGGTGGCATCGACCTGTCGGTCGGCGCGATCGTCGCCCTCGCCGGGGTGTGGGCGACCACGCTCGCCACCCAGAGCTACGGCGCCGGCGGCATGATCTTCACCGCGATCGTGGTCGGCACCGCGGTCGGGGTGGTCAACGGGATACTCATCTCCTACGGCCGGCTGGTGGCGTTCATCGCCACGCTGGCCATGATGGTCGCCGCCCGGGGCCTGGCCGCACAGATCTCCGGCAAGCAGACCCAGGTGTCGAACAACTCCTTCATCAACGGCATCGCCAGCACCGAGCTGTTCGGCATCCCGCTGCTGGTCTACATCCTGGCCGCCGTGGTCGCCGCCGGCTGGGTGCTGCTCAACCGGACCACCTTCGGCCGGCGTACGGTCGCCGTCGGCGGCAACCCCGAGGCGGCCCGGCTCGCCGGGATCAACGTGCGGCGGCACACCCTGCTGCTGTACGCGCTGTCCGGGCTCTGCTGCGGCATCGCCGCGATCATGCTGACCGCGCAGGCCAACTCCGCCCAGGCGGCCATGGCCAACCTGTACGAGCTGGACGCGATCGCCGCGGCCATCATCGGCGGCACGCTGCTCAGCGGCGGCCGGGGCACCATCGTCGGCTCCCTGCTCGGGGTGCTGATCTTCTCCACCATCACCAACCTCTTCGCCATCAACGGCCTGTCCACCGAGGCGCAGAACATGGTCAAGGGCGGCATCATCGTCGGCGCCGTCCTGATCCAGCAGGTGCAGTTCCGCAGCGTCACCCAGTTCCTCGGCCGCAACAAGGCCACCACCTCCGCCTGACCGGGCACGTCCCTACCCCTTCGCACCAGCGCAATTCCGGCGGCCACCGACGGTGGCCGGGATCAGCACAACCTTTTTCACCCCCACCATCCGTCATTTCAGGAGGTCGTCATGACCCAGCCCCGTGACCTGTCCCGTCGCCGGTTGCTCTTCGGCGGTGCGGCGGTCGGCGCCGGTGTGCTCCTCGCCGGTTGCACCAGCAACGAGTCCACACCGACCGCGGCGCAGACCAAGGCGGCCGACAACGCCGGTGGTGGCAACGCCGCCCCCGGCAAGAAGGTCACCATCGGCTTCTCCGCCCCCGCCGCCGACCACGGCTGGATCGCCGCCATCACCAACAACGCCAAGGCGCAGGCCGGGGCGTACTCCGACGTGGACTTCAAGACCGTCGAGGCGGGTGCGGACGCAGCTGCCCAGCGGGCCGCGCTGTCCACCCTGGTCGCCCAGAAGCCGGACGTCATCGTGGTGCTGCCGCACGACGGCAAGGAGCTCAACGCCTTCGGCCTGGAGGCGATGAAGGCCGGTATCCCGGTGGTCAACCTGGACCGTGCCTTCCCGGACGCACTGGCCTACCGGCTCCAGATCATGGGCGACAACTACGGCATGGGTGTGGCCGCCGCGAACTACATCGTGGCGCAGCTCAAGGCCAAGGGTGTCAGCGCCCCGGTCATCGGCGAGATCCCCGGCATCGACTCGCTGGAGCTGACCCAGCAGCGGTCCAAGGGTTTCGCCGACACCCTCGCCACGGCCGGCTTCAAGGTGGCCAACCGGCGGCCGGCGGAGTTCACCGCCGACTCCGGCCAGCAGGCCGCCACCGGTCTGTTCCAGGCGCTGCCCAAGATCGACGCGATCTGGAACCACGACGACGACCAGGGCATCGGTGTCCTGGCCGCCGTCAACCAGGCCAACCGCAAGGAGTTCTTCATGGTCGGCGGCGCCGGCTCGAAGAAGGCCATGGAGGACATCCAGGCCGACAACACGGTGCTCAAGGCGACCGTGACCTACAGCCCGTCGATGGCCTCCTCGGCCATCTCCCTGGCCCGCCTGATCGGCCAGGGCAAGGGCATGTCCGACCTGGTGGAACTCCAGGTGCCCAAGGAGATCGTCCTCGCCTCGGAGACGATCACCAAGGAGAACGCGAGCAACTACCTCAAGCTCGGGTTCTGATACACGGGGGGAGACCCACCTTGTCCACTCATCACCGCGAACTCCGGGTCGGCATGATCGGATACTCGTTCATGGGCGCCGCGCACTCACAGGCGTGGCGCACCGTGAACCGGGTGTACGAACTGCCTGCCCGGGTTCGGATGGCGCAGATCTGCGGCCGGGACGCCGCGAAGGTCGCCGAGGCAGCCGACCGGCTGGGCTGGGACACGCACACCACAGACTGGCGTGCCCTGGTCGCCTCGGACGACATCGACGTGGTCGACATCTGCACCCCAGGTGACAGCCACGCCGAGATCGCCCTTGCCGCGCTCGCCGCCGGCAAGCACGTGATCTGCGAGAAACCGTTGGCCAACACGGTGGAGGAGGCGCGGGCGATGACCGCTGCCGCCGCCACCGCCGGGGCCTCCGGGGTCCGGTCCATGTGCGGGTTCAACTACCGCCGGGTGCCGGCCGTCGCGCTGATGCGACAACTGGTCGCCGAAGGCCGGCTCGGCACGATCCGGCACGTCCGCGCGACGTACCTCCAGGACTGGATCGTCGATCCGCAGTTCCCCCTGGTCTGGAGGCTGCAGAAGGACAAGGCGGGCTCCGGTGCCCTCGGTGACATCGGGGCGCACATCATCGACCTGACCCAGTTCGTGACCGGCCAACGGATCACCGGGGTCAGTGCGGTGACCGAGACGTTCGTCAAGGAGCGCCCGCTGCCGGGTGCGTCGAGCGGCCTGGCCGCCGAGGTCGACGGCACCGCGACGGCGACCGGCACGGTCACCGTCGACGACGCCGCGATCTTCGTGGCCCGGCTCGACGACGGGGCACTGGCCACGTACGAGGCGACCCGGTTCGCCACGGGCCGTAAGAACGCCCTCCGGGTGGAGATCAACGGTTCGCTCGGCTCGGTGGTGTTCGACCTGGAACGCCTCAACGAGTTGGAGTTCTACGACGCCTCCCGGCCGGCGACCGAGCAGGGATTCACCCGGATCCTGGTCACCGAGGCCGAACACCCGTACATGGCCGCGTGGTGGCCGCCGGGCCACATCATCGGCTACGAGCACTCCTTCACCCACGAGATGCGCGACTTCGTCGAGGCGGTCGCCAACGGTGTCGACCCGACCCCGTCGTTCGCCGACGCGTTGCAGGTCCAGCTGGTGCTGGACGCGGTGACCCGCTCGGCGGATCTCGGTTCACGGTGGACCGACGTCGAGCCGGCCCTGGCCGCGCTCGCCGTCTGACCCAGGCACCTCCGCCGTCGACCGGCGAGGGACCGGCCGCGGTTGCGCCCCGCGGCCGGGCCGGGGTCGGCAGTGGAGGGCGCGCACCCGGGCCACCCGGCCCGGGGACACGCGCACGATGGCCGTCCGGTGCGGCCGGACCGGGATTCCCCGGTCGCACCGGAGGGCCGCCAGCAGGAATATAGATAAGTATGATTCGGGTTCCCTGGGGAATCCGGTTCATCACCACCCATTCGTCCGGCCGAGGGCGCGCCGCCGCCGTTGGCCGGATGCGGGGAGGCAGGGCCGAGACGCCGAACCGGCCCTGCCTGCCAGCCCCGCCCGCACGCCGTGCGGGACCGGGTACGGCGTCGACGCCGCCGACGTCTACGCCGTCACCGGTGCCATCCCGCACGACCGGGCGGGCGGGGCCACCCCGCGCCCCGCCGGCACGACCGAACCGAGCACGTTCCATCCGGAAGGAGCACCATGCGTACGGGTGTCTGGCTGGTGGGAGCGCGCGGTTCCGTCGCGACCACCGGCATCGTCGGTGGGCTCGCCCTACGGGCCGGCCTCACCGCCCCCACCGGCTGCGTCACCGAACTGCCCGACCTGCGGGGACCCGCCCTGCCCCCCTTCGCCGACCTGGTCTTCGGCGGTCACGACGTGGCCACCACGCCGCTGACCAAACGGGCCGAGGCGCTCGCCGCCGCCGGGGTGCTGCCCGGCCGGCTGGCCGCCGCGCTCGCCGCCGACCTGGCCGCCGTCGAGGAGGACCTGCGGCCCGCGCCGACCGGCGGCAGCCAGGCCGACCGGGCCGCCGCGGTCACCGCCGACCTGACCGCGTTCCGCGACCGGCACCGGCTCGACCGGGTGGTGGTGGTCAACGTCTCGGCCACCGAACCGGCCCCGTCACCGCACCCCGGCCACGCCGACCCGGACGCCCTGCGGGCCGCCCTCGCCGGCGGCGACGAGGTGCTGCCGCCCAGCTCGCTGTACGCGTACGCGGCCGTCGAGGCGGGCTGCCCGTACGTCGACTTCACCCCGTCCACCGGGCTGCGCCTGCCGGCGCTCGCCGCGCTCGCCGCGCAGCGTGGCCTGCCGTATGCCGGGCATGACGGCAAGACCGGGGAGACCCTGGTCAAGTCGGTGCTCGCCCCGATGTTCGCGATGCGTCACCTCGCGGTGCGCTCCTGGTCCGGGGTCAACCTGCTCGGTGGCGGCGACGGGGCGACCCTGGCCGAGCCGGGCGCCAACGCCGCCAAGGTGGACAGCAAGCAGCGGGTCCTCGGCGAGACGCTGGGCTACGTGCCGCAGGGCGGCACCCGGATCGACTACGTCGAGGACCTCGGCGATTTCAAGACCGCCTGGGATCTGATCACCTTCGCCGGGTTCCTCGGCACCGGGATGCGGATGGAGTTCACCTGGCACGGCTGCGACTCCGCGCTGGCCGCCCCGCTGGTGCTGGACCTGGCCCGGCTCACCGCCGCCGCGCACGCCGCCGGGCGGGTCGGCCCCCTGCCCGAGCTGGCCTTCTTCTTCAAGGACCCGATCGACGCACCCACCCACTCGCTGAGCGAGCAGTGGCAGCGGCTGGTCGACTTCACCCGGGAGCTGCACGCCGGGGGTGCCGGGTGACCAGCGTGGCCGACCTGGCCGAGCTGGTCCGGGCACCGGCCGCGCTGTCCGTACCGGGGGACCTGGTGGCCGGGGCGGCGGCGGCCGGGGTGCTCGGCCCGCGTACCGCCGGGCTGGCCGGCGCGTCGGTGCTGCTCTACTGGGCCGGGATGGCCGCCAACGACTGGGCCGACCGGGGGTTGGACGCCGAGGAACGCCCGGAACGGCCGATCCCGAGCGGCCGGATCACCCCGGCCGCCGCCGCCGGGGTCGCCATCGGGCTCACCGCCGCCGGCCTGGGCCTGGCCGCCGCCGTGGGCGGCCGACGGGCCACCGCCGTCGCGCTTCCGCTCGCCGCCACCATCTGGGGGTACGACCTGGTGGCCAAGAACACCGCCGCCGGTCCCGCCGTGATGGCCGCCTGCCGGGGGCTGGACGTGCTGCTCGGCGCGTCGTCCGGCCGACCGGTCCGGGCGCTGCCGGCGGCGCTGACCGTCGCCGCGCACACCTGGACGGTGACCGCCCTGTCCCGGCGTGAGGTGACCGGGGCCGACGCGGCGCTGCCCCGGCGTACCCTCGCCGGCACCGCCCTGGTCGCGCTGGCCGCCACCACCCTGCCCCGCGCCACCACCCCGCCCCGTCCCGCCGGCCGGCCGTCCCCGGTGGACGATGCGCCGGCGGCGACCGACGCGCCCGGCCGTCGTACCGCACCGGGCGTCCGCACCGGTGCCGCCGGGGTCGGCCGGTCGCTCGCCGGCGCGCTGCCGGTGGCGTTGGCCGGCTGGTACGTCGCCCGGTACGGCGGCGCGCAGGCCCGGGTGGCCGCCGACCCCACCGCTGGCCGGGTCCGGGCCGCCGTCGGGGCCGGCATCACCGGGCTGCCCTCGTTGCAGGGTGCGCTCACCGCCCGCGCCGGTGCCGGGCTGGTCGGCGCGCTGGTCGCGCTCGCCGCGCCGCTGGGCGGCCGGCTGGCCCGGAAACTCTCCCCGACATGACCGCCCCGGACGCCGTCCCGCCGGCCGCTGCCGTCCCGCCGGCCGCTGCCGTCCCGCCGGCCGCTGCCGGCACGTCCCGCCGCAGCCCGGCCCCGGACCGCCCGGCCGACCCCGCCGGCCCGCCGGCCGGTGAGGTGGACCGGTTGCGGTTCGGCTACGGCACCAACGGCTTCGCCAGCCACCGGCTCGACGACGCCCTGACGGTGCTGGCCGACCTCGGCTACGAGGGGGTCGCGCTCACCCTCGACCACGACCACCTCGACCCGTACGCGCCGGGACTGGCCCGCCGGGTCGACGCCGTGGCGCACCGGCTGGCCGCGCTCGGTCTCGGCGTGGTGGTCGAGACCGGTGCCCGCTACCTGCTCGACCCGTGGCGCAAGCATGCCCCGACGCTGCTGCACGACGACCCGGCCGGCCGGATCGACTTCCTGGACCGGGCCGTCCGCGTCGGCGCGGACCTCGGTGCCGAGGCGGTCTCCTTCTGGGCCGGCATCCGACCCGGTCACGTCGCCCCCGAGGTCGCGTGGGACCGGCTGGTCGCCGGCTGCGCGACGGTGACCGCCGCCGCCGACCGGGCCGGGGTGACCCTGGGCTTCGAACCGGAGCCCGGAATGCTGGTCGAGGACATCGCCGGCTGGCGTCGGCTGCACCGGGCCCTCGGCGAGCCGGCCCGCTTCGGCATCACCCTCGACATCGGACACTGCCGCTGCCTGGAGTCGTCGACCGTGGCGGACTGTGTGCGCCAGGTCGCCGGGCACCTGGTCAACGTGCAGATCGACGACATGCGCCGGGGGGTGCACGAGCACCTGGAGTTCGGCACCGGCGAGATCGACTTCCCGCCGGTGCTGCGCGCCCTGGCCGACGCCGGCTACCGGGGGCTGGTCGCCGTGGAGCTGCCCCGGCACTCGCACGCCGCACCCACCGTGGCGGCCCGGTCGCTGGACTTCCTGCGTACCGCCGCCCGGGACGCCGGCCTCGCGGCGGGCGCGGCACCCGCCCCCGCCGGCACCACCGGGGCGGACTGACCACCGCCGGACGCACACACCTGGGGAGGGGAGACGGATGACACCGGATCGACTGCGGGCCGCGCTGGAGGGCGCACCCGATCCCGACTGGCTGGAGACCGCACTGCGCCGCGTCGCGGCCGAGCCCGGCGCGGTCGGACGGTACTTTCCCGCCGCCGCCCGGCGGTGCGGCCGGCACGACCTGCCCGGCGCCCCCGGCTGGACCGCCGATGAGGCGGCGCGGGCGCTGCTGCTGGCCGCGCTCCCCGCCGACCAGGCCGCCGCGCAGGCCGAGGAGGTCTACCGGTACGGCGACGCCGCCGAGAAGCGGGCCGTACTCAAGGCCCTTCCGCTGCTGCCGATCGGCGACGCCGGGGTGCCGCTGCTGCACGACGCGATCCGCACCAACGACACCCGGCTGGTCGCCGCCGCGCTCGGCCCGTACGCCCGGCACCTGGCGGCGGATGCCTGGCGGCAGGCGGTGCTCAAGTGCGTCTTCATCGGGGTGCCGCTGGCCGTCGTCGCCGACCTCGACGACCGGGCCGACGGGGAACTGGCCACCATGCTCGCCGCGCTCGCGGCGGAACGGCACGCCGCCGGTCGGCAGCTCCCCGCCGACGCCACCGCACTGCTCGACCGGCTCACCATCAGGGAGGCGTGAATGCGCATCTTCGACCCGCACATCCACATGACGTCGCGGACCACCGACGACTACGAGCGGATGGCCGCCGCCGGGGTCCGTGCCGTGGTCGAGCCGGCCTTCTGGCTGGGGCAGCCGCGCACCAGCGCCGCCTCCTTCGCCGACTACTTCGACTCGCTGATCGGCTGGGAGCCGTTCCGGGCCGGCCAGTTCGGGGTCCGGCACCACGCCACCGTGGCGCTGAACCCCAAGGAGGCCAACGACCCGCGTTGCCGCCCGGTGCTCGACCTGCTGCCCCGCTACCTGGAGAAGGACGCCGTGGTCGCGGTCGGCGAGATCGGCTACGACGACATGACCCCGGCCGAGGACGAGGCGTTCGCCACCCAGCTCGCGCTGGCCGTCGACCACGACCTGCCGGCCCTGGTGCACACTCCGCACCGGGACAAGGCACGCGGCGTCGAACGCAGCCTCGCGGTGGTCGCCGAGAGCGGCATCGCGCCGGGCCGGGTGGCGCTGGACCACCTCAACGAGGTGACCGTGAAGCTGGCCCGCGACAGCGGCTGCTGGCTGGGTTTCTCCATCTACCCGGACACCAAGATGTCGCCGCCGCGGATGGTGGAGCTGCTGCGCACGTACGGCACCGAGCGGATGCTGGTCAACTCGGCCGCCGACTGGGGCCGCTCCGACCCGCTGCTGACCCGGGCCACCGGTGAGGCGATGCTGGCCGCCGGATTCACCGACGACGACGTCGACCTGGTGCTCTGGCGCAACCCGGTGGAGTTCTACGGGCAGTCCGGCCGGCTCGACCTGACCGACCTGGACACCCCGACCAGCGGCACCTTCGAGGGCAACTCCATCCTGCGCGGCGGCGACTGATGCGGCTGCGGCACGCCGACGGCAGCACCGTCCACCTCGGCTACTGCACCAACGTGCACCCCGCCGAGGACACCGCCGGCATCCTCGCCCAACTCGACACGTACGCCCTGCCGGTGCGCGAGGCGCTCGGCTCGGACCTGCTCGGCCTGGGGCTGTGGCTGGCCGCCCCGGTCGCCGCCGAGCTGGCCGCCGACCCGGCCGCCCGTCGCCGGCTGCGCGCCGAGCTGACCCACCGGGGGTTGGAGGTGGTCACCCTCAACGGCTTCCCGTACGCGGCCTTCCAGGCCCCGGTGGTCAAGGGCGCGGTGTACCACCCGGACTGGACCACCGGGCAGCGGCTGCGCTACACCCTGGACCTGGCCCGGGTGCTGGCCGACCTGCTTCCCGACGACGCCGCCAGGGGCTCGATCTCCACCCTGCCGCTGGCCTGGCGGCAGCCCTGGGACCCGACGCACGCCGGGGCGGCCCGCCGCCGGCTCGACGCGCTCACCGCCGGCCTGGCCGAGGTGGAACGCGACACCGGCCGCCCGGTGCGGGTCGGTTTCGAACCGGAACCGGGGTGCGTGGTGGAGAGCAGCGGGCAGGCCGCCGCGCTGCTGGCCGACCTCGACCCGCAACGCCTCGGGATCTGTCTCGACCTGGCCCACCTCGCCTGCGCCTGGGAGGAGCCCGTCGAAGCGCTGGCCCGGCTGCGCTCCGCCGGGCTGCCGGTGGTCAAGGTGCAGGTCTCCGCCGCGCTGGAGTCGGCCGACCCGGTCGCCGACGCCGAGGCGTTGGGCCGCTGGGTGGAGCCCCGGTTCCTGCACCAGACCCGCACCGCCGGTTGCGCCCACGCCGCCGACCCGGCCGACCCGGCGTACGCGGCCGACGACCTGGACGAGGCGCTGGCCGCGCGGCTGCCCGGGGCGTGGCGGGTGCACTACCACGTGCCGCTGCACGCCCCGCCCGAGCCGCCGCTGACCTCCACCCTGCCGGTGCTGCGCACCGCGCTGGCCGCGCTGCTGGCCGGCCCGACGGCCGGCTGCGACCACCTGGACGTCGAGACGTACACGTGGGGGGTGCTGCCGGCGGCGCGGCGTCCGCGCACCGATGCGGAGCTGGCCCTCGGGATCGCCGCCGAGCTGGCCTTCGCCCGCGACGAACTGGTCACCCTCGGCCTCACCCCGGCCGAGCGAGCCGTCCCGACGACCCTGGGGGTACGACGATGAGCGAGCGTCACCGACCGGGCACCGTGCGGTGCCACCGCCGTGCCGGGCGCAGCGGGATGTCGGCATGAGCCGCCGGTTGGTGGTGCTGGACGTGGTCGGGCTGACCCCCCGGCTGCTGGCCCACATGCCCCGGTTGCGTGCCGTCGCCGAGCAGGGGTTCTCCGCCGAACTGGGTACCGTGCTGCCGGCGGTCACCTGCTCGGCGCAGGCCACCCTGCTGACCGGTGAGCAGCCGTCCGGGCACGGCATCGTCGGCAACGGCTGGTACTTCCGTGACCTCGGTGAGGTGCTGCTGTGGCGGCAGCACCACGCGCTGGTCGGCGGGGAGAAGGTGTGGCAGGCGGCCCGCCGGGTCGAGCCCGGCTACACGGTGGCCAACGTCTGCTGGTGGTACGCGATGGGCGCGGACGTCGACTGGACCGTCACCCCCCGCCCGATCTACTACGCCGACGGGCGCAAGGAACCGGACTGCTGGACCGACCCGCCGGAGCTGCACGACACGCTCACCGCCGCGCTGGGCACCTTCCCGCTGTTCACCTACTGGGGGCCGGGGGCGGGGCTGCCCTCGTCCCGCTGGATCTGTCAGGCGGCTGAGCGGATCCTCGCCGACCAGGCCCCCGACCTGACCCTGGTCTACGTCCCGCACCTCGACTACGACCTGCAACGCTTCGGGCCGTCCTCGCCGCGGGCCGCCGCCGCGGCGGCGGAGCTGGACGCGGTGCTCGCGCCGCTGCTGGACGCCGCACGGGCCGCCGACGCGACGGTGGTGGCGCTGTCGGAGTACGGCATCACCGACGTCTCCCGCCCGGTGGACGTCAACCGGCTGCTGCGCGCCGAGGGGCTGCTGCGGGTCTACACCCAGGACGGCATGGAGTACCTGGACCCGTGGACGTCCCGGGCGTTCGCCGTCGCCGACCACCAGATCGCCCACGTCTACGTGAAGGACCCGGCGGACGTGGCGGCGGTGGCGAAGCTCTGCGCCGGGCTGCCCGGGGTGGCCGAGGTGCTCGACGCCGAGGGCAAGGCGGCGGCCGGGTTGGACCACGAGCGGGCCGGTGAACTGGTGCTGGTGGCCGAGCCGGACTCCTGGTTCACCTACTACTACTGGCTCGACGACGCCCGTGCCCCGGATTTCGCCCGGAACGTGGAGATCCACCGCAAGCCCGGGTACGACCCGGCGGAGCTGTTCTTCGACCCGGCCGCGCCGGGTGCGGCGAAGCGGCGGGCGGGGGTGGCGCTGGCCCGCAAGAAGCTCGGCATGCGTTACCTGATGAGCGTGGTGGGTCTGGACGCGGGGGCGCGGGCAGTCCGGGGTTCGCACGGCCGGTTGCCGGCCGACCCGGCGGACGGCCCGGTGCTGCTCTGTTCCGACCCGTCGCTGGCCCGGGACTCCATCGCCGCGACGGAGGTCAAGGCGCTGCTGCTGGACCTCGCCGGGCTGGGAGCGGGTGCCGACGGGGCGTCGACGGCCCCGACCGGCCCGCCGGGCACGGGGGACCGGCGGTGACCCTCACCGCCGCCCCGACCGACGCCAGTGAGCTGCGGACCCGCTTCGACGCCGAGCTGGTGGCGTTTCTCGACCGGCAGGGCCCGGACTGGCCGGACGGTGCCCCACGGGGCATCTTCACCGCCCTGCACCGGTTCGTGCTGGCCGGCGGGAAGCGGCTGCGTCCGCTGTTCTGCTACTGGGGTTGGCGGGGTGCCGGGGGAGCGGACGACCGCCCGATCGTGGTGGCCGCGGCGGCGTTGGAGCTGTTCCACGCGTTCGCGCTGATCCACGACGACATCCTCGACGGCAGTGACCACCGTCGGGGTGCGCCGTCGGTGCACCGGGTCTTCGCCGAGCTGCACACCCGTTCGGCGTGGCGGGGCGACCCGGAGACCTACGGCCGCAACACCGCCCTGCTCTGCGGGGACCTCTGCGCGGCCTGGTCGGACCAGATGTTCCACGAGTGCGGGATGACCTCCGCGCAGATCTGGCAGGGGTACCGGGTCTTCGCCCGGATGCGTACCGAGGTGATCGCGGGGGAGTACCTGGATCTGGTCTCCGGGGTCGGGGACGGCTCGGTGGCCAGCGCGCTCACCGTGATCCGGATGAAGGCGGCCCGCTACACGGTGACCCGGCCGTTGCAGATCGGTGCGGCGTTGGCCGGTGCCCCGGCGGAGCTGGTCACCGCGCTCGTCGACTTCGGTGACCCGCTGGGGGACGCCTTCCAGCTCCGCGACGACGTGCTGGGTGTCTTCGGTGATCCGGCGGTGACCGGGAAGTCGATCCTGGACGACCTGCGGGAGGGCAAGCCGACGGTGATGATGGCGATGGCCCGCGACGCCGCCGACCGGGCGCAGGCCGCCCGGCTGCGGGAGTTGTTCGGCAATCCTGAGCTGGACGCGGCGGGGGCCGCCGATCTGCGGGCCATCATCGAGGCGACCGGCGCGCGGGAGAAGATCGAGCGGCTGATCCGGGTCCGGGCCGACGCGGCCCGGGTCGCGCTGGCCCAGGTGCCGCTGGCGGAGCCGGCCCGTGCCGCCCTGGCGGGCCTGGCCGACCAGGCCGTGCACCGGCAGCACTGAGCCGGGCCGCTCCGACGGTCTGGGCTGTGGGTCCGGCGCGGTGGGCGCGGTGCTCCGACCGGTAGGCGCCCGGTCTTTCATCAGATGAATGTGGATTCCCGTACGGCCGGGTCGTCCCCGCCTGCCGGCCGGTGCCGCCGGGCTGCGGCAGGTCGGGGCTACCCGGGGTGGAACTGCTCGTCACCGTTCGGTGACCCACGGGTCGACCGGCCCGCCGCTGCTCGGCGCGGGACCGGGGATGCCCGACCGGTAGGCGGGCTTCATCTGATGAAAACCCACACCGGTGGGCAGAGGGTATGGACATTGACATAGGTCACCATTAATGTTTGTGGCATCACGGGCATGTTTCGTCAAGGTGAACCGGCGGCGCGGTAACCCCTCGGCGAGCGACCTTCCGCCGGCGGTTCGCGCCCCGGCCGAGGGTTCTGACCGGCCGACCGGGGCACCCCGGCCGCCCGGCCTGCCCTGCCACACCCCACCACTCCACCCCACCACCCCGGCATCCGGCGCGGCGGCACGCGTCCCGCCCTGGCCGTGATCCGTCAGGAAGGGACAGCCCTCCAATGTCCACAAAGGACTACACCGGTCACCGTTCCCGACGGTGGCTACCCTCCGCAGCAGCACTGCTGCTGGCCGTCACCGCCGGTGCGGTCGCCGCCACCACCACCGGCCCGACCGCCCCGGCCGCCGCGCACACCATCAACGCCAGCGACTTCCAGCAGGTCGAGCTGGCCCGGGGCGTCAACGAGATGGGCGAGCCCATGTCGCTGGCCGTGCTGCCGGACCGGTCCGTGCTGCACACCGCCCGCAACGGCACCGTGCGGCGCACCGACTCCGCCGGGGTGACCCGGGTGATCGGCACCCTCCCCGTCTACACCCACGACGAGGAGGGGTTGCAGAGCCTCGGGGTCGACCCGAACTTCGCCACCAACCGGTTCATCTACCTCTACTACGCGCCGCCGCTGTCCACCCCCGGCGGCGACGCGCCCGCCACCGGCAGCAACTGGTCCGCCTGGCAGGGCGTCAACCGGCTCTCCCGGTTCACCCTCAACAGCGACTTCACCATCAACCAGACCAGCAAGGTCGACGTGCTGGACGTGGCGACCGACCGGGGCATCTGCTGCCACGTCGGCAGCGACATGGACTTCGACGCCGCCGGAAACCTCTACCTGTCCACCGGCGACGACAGCAACCCCTTCGACTCCGCCGGCTACTCGCCGCTGGACGAGCGGACCAACCGCAACCCGGCGTACGACTCCCAGCGCGGCGCCGGCAACACCAACGACCTGCGGGGCAAGCTCCTGCGGATCAAGATGAACGCCGACGGGACGTACTCGATCCCGAGTGGGAACCTGTTCCCCCCGGGCACCGCGAAGACCCGCCCCGAGATCTACGCGATGGGCTTCCGCAACCCGTTCCGGATCAGCGTCGACAAGGCCACCGGCGTCGTCTACGTCGGCGACTACGGGCCGGACGCCGGCAGCACCAACGCCAACCGGGGCCCCTCCGGCCAGGTCGAGTTCAACCGGGTCACCGGCCCCGGCAACTACGGCTGGCCGTACTGCACCGGCACCAACACCACGTCCGAGACGTACAACGAGTGGAACTTCGCCACCAACTCCACCGGCCCCAAGTACAACTGCACCGGCGGGCCGACCAACAACTCGTTCCGCAACACCGGCCTGACCACCCTCCCGCCGGCCAAGCCCTCCTGGATCCGGTACGGCGGCGACGCCGGCAGCCCGGCCGCGTTCGGCGGCGGCTCCGAATCCCCGGCGGCCGGCCCGGTCTACCGGTACGACCCGAACAACCCCTCGGCGACGAAGTTCCCGCAGGCCTTCGACGGGCAGTTCTTCGCCACCGAGTTCGGCCGGGGCTGGGTCAAGCCGATCCACGTCAACGCCGACGGGTCGCCCGGCACCATCGACAGCTTCCCCTGGGTGGGCAAGCAGGTGATGGACTCCGCGTTCGGCCCCGACGGGGCGTACTACCTGCTCGACTACGGCACCGGCTACTACAACGGTGACGCCAACTCGGCCCTGTACCGCTTCGACTACGTCGGCGTCGGCAACCGGGCGCCGGCCGCCCGGGCGAGCGCCGACCGGACCTCCGGACCCGCACCGCTGACCGTGAACTTCTCCTCGGCCGGCTCCGCCGACCCCGAGGGTGGGGCGTTGACCTACTCGTGGGCGTTCGGCGACGGCACCACCTCCACGGCGGCCAACCCGACGAAGACGTACACCACGGACGGCTCGTACACCGCGACGCTCACCGTGCGGGACCCGCAGGGGGCGACCGGCACGAACAGCGTGACGGTCAGCGTCGGCAACACCGCCCCGACGGTCACCATCACCGGTCCGGTCGACGGCTCGCTGTTCTCCTTCGGTGACACGGTGCCGTTCAGCATCACCGTCACCGACCCGGAGGACGGCACGGTCGACTGCACCAAGGTCAAGATGACCTACGTGCTCGGCCACGACCAGCACGGTCACCAGATCTCCTCGGTCGACGGCTGCTCCGGCACGATCACCATCCCGGTCGACGGCGAGCACGACGACGCGGCGAACATCTTCGCGATCTTCGACGCCGAGTACACCGACGCCGGTGGGCTCACCACGCACACCCAGCACACCCTGCAGCCCCGGCACCGGCAGGCCGAGCACTTCAAGACCTCGTCCGGCGTGACCCTCTACGACAAGACCCCCGCCGAGGGCGGCAAGACCGTCGGCAACATCGAGAACGGGGAGTGGATCGGGTTCTCCCCGTACCAGATCGGCAACGTCACCTCGTTCACCGCGCGGGTCTCCTCGGCCGGTTCCGGCGGCACCCTCCAGATCCGCGCCGGCTCACCCACCGGCACCGTGCTCGGGCAGGCCAGCGTGCCGGTCACCGGCGGCTGGGAAACCTTCACCACGGTCACCGGCACGGTGTCCGGCGCACCCACCGGCACCACCACGCTCTACCTGACCTTCGCCGGTGGCACCGGGCTGCTCTACGACCTGGACGCCTTCACCCTGAACACCGGCACCGTCCCGCCGCCGACCAACGGCACCGGGCCGATCAAGGGGCTGGGCGGCAAGTGCCTGGACGTGCGTAACGCGGCCACCGCCGACGGCACCCAGGTGCAGATCTTCACCTGCAACGGTGGGGCCGGGCAGACCTGGACGGTCACCCCGAACGGCCCGATCAAGGCGCTGGGCAAGTGCCTCGACGTCAACGGCGGCGGCACCGCAAACGGCACCAAGATCCAGCTGTGGACCTGCACCGGCGGCAGTCCGCAGGTCTGGTCGGCGCAGTCCGACGGGACCCTGCGTAACCCCGCCTCGGGCAAGTGCCTGGACGTCTCCGGCAACACCTCGGCCGACAGCACCGTGGTCCTGCTGTGGACCTGTAGCGCCGCCGCAAACCAGAAGTGGACCCTGCCCTGACCTGACGGGCGCGGGACCGGCAGTGTCCGGTCCCGCGCCCCCGGCGTACTGGAGCACGACATGAGACTTTTCCGGCCCATCCTCGGCGCGGCCACCGCCGTCCTCGCCGCCATCGCCTGCACCGCCCCGGCCACCCCCGCGTCGGCCGCCGACGTCGCCTACGACGTGCTGGTCTTCTCCAAGACCGCCGGCTTCCGGCACGACTCCATCGCGGTCGGCACCCAGGCCATCCGTGACCTGGGCGCGGCCAACAACTTCACCGTCACCGCCACCGAGGACGGTGGCCAGTTCACCAGCGCCAACCTCGCCCGGTTCGAGGCGGTGATCTTCCTCAACACCACAGGCGACGTGCTCAACGCCAGCCAGCAGAGCGCCTTCGAGTCGTACATCGCCGCCGGTGGCGGGTACATGGGCGTGCACTCCGCCGCCGACACCGAGTACGACTGGCCGTTCTACGGCAACCTGGTCGGGGCGTGGTTCGCCTCCCACCCGGCCATCCAGCAGGCCACCGTACGGGTGGAGGACCGCGCGCACGCGGCCACCGCCCACCTCGGCCCGACCTGGCAGCGCACCGACGAGTGGTACAACTTCCGCACCAACGCCCGCTCCACCGCGCACGTGCTGGCCAACCTCGACGAGTCGTCGTACTCGGGGGGTGGGATGGGGGCCGACCACCCGCACGTGTGGTGCAAGACGTACAACGGCGGCCGGTCGTTCTACACCGGCGCCGGGCACAACCAGTCGGCGTACTCCGAGCCGGCGTTCCGGGCCCACCTGCTCGGCGGCATCCGGTACGCGGCCGGCCGGACGAAGGCCGACTGCCGGCCCGAGACCGGTTACACCGCCCTCTACAACGGCTCCACCAACGGCTGGTCGCAGGCCGGGCCGGGTAGCTTCACCAACTCCAACGCCACCCTCAGCTCGGTCGGCGGGCTGGGCATGCTCTGGTACAGCGCGAAGCAGTTCACCAACTACTCGCTCAAGCTGGACTGGAAGGTGGACGGGGACGACAACTCCGGCGTCCTGATCGGTTTCCCGCCGTCGAGCGACCCGAACTCGGCGATGGACAACGGCTACGAGGTGCAGATCGACGCCACCGACACCGTCGACCGGACCACCGGCTCGGTCTACTCGTTCCAGGCCGCCGACCAGGCCGCCCGGGACGCGGCGCTGAACCCGCCGGGGGAGTGGAACACCTACGAGCTGCTGGTCGAGGGGGAACGGCTCCAGGTCTTCCTCAACGGAGCGAAGATCAACGACTTCACCAACACCAACCCGGTGCGCTCGCTCGCCGGCCACATCGGCATCCAGAACCACGGCACCGGTGACGACGCCTCGTTCCGCAACATCCGGATCAAGGAGCTGGGCGGCACCACGCCGACCAACGGCACCGGCCCGATCAAGGGCCTGGGCGGCAAGTGCCTGGACGTGCGCAACGGTGCCACCGCCGACGGTACCCAGATCCAGATCTTCACCTGCAACGGCAGCGCCCGCCAGACCTGGACGGTGACCCCGAACGGCCCGATCAAGGCGCTGGGCAAGTGCCTGGACGTCTCGGGCGGCGGCACCGCCAACGGCACGAAGATCCAGCTCTGGACCTGCACCGGTGGCAGCCCGCAGGTCTGGTCGGCGCAGTCCGACGGCACCCTGCGCAACCCCGCCTCGGGCAAGTGCCTGGACGTCAACGGCAACAACTCGGCCGACAACACCGTGGTCCTGCTCTGGACGTGCAGTTCCTCCGCCCCCAACCAGAAGTGGACCCTCCCCCAGTAACCCCACCCACCCACCCACTCCGCCCCCGGCTCCCGTCCGTGGGTTCGCATCGGTGATCAAGAGGTTTGCGTCACGCGGGTCGCCCGTCGTGACGCAAACCTCTTGATCGTTACCGGCTCGGTCCGGCCGGCTTGGTCCGGCGGGGCCGGGGTTGACGGGTCCCGCCGGGCCGGGCGGGAGGGGTTTCGTGAGGGGCGGGGCGGGCCTAGAGTGGTGGGCGGCGACCTGCGGGTGGCCGGTGACCCGACGGGAGGCGCAACCCGTTGGGCCCAGGTGCACGTGCACCCACCGGTGATCCGGCACGGCCGCCGACGTACCGGCCCGGCCCGGTCACCCTCGCCCCGGTCCCGCCCAGGAATCCCCACCACAACAGGGGAGAGACAGACGATGGCGCGACCGATCACGCTCTTCACCGGCCAGTGGGCCGACCTGCCGTTCGAGGAGGTATGTCGGCTCGCCTCCGAATGGGGCTACGACGGACTGGAGATCGCCTGCTGGGGCGACCACTTCGAGGTCGACAAGGCACTCGCCGACGACTCGTACGTCGAGCGCAAGCGGGAGACGCTGGCCAAGCACAACCTGAAGGTCTTCACGATCTCCAACCACCTGGTGGGCCAGGCCGTCTGCGACCACCCGATCGACGAGCGGCACCAGGACATCCTGCCCGCCCGAATCTGGGGCGACGGCGAACCCGAGGGGGTACGCCAGCGGGCCGCCGAGGAGATCAAGGACACCGCCCGCGCGGCGGCGAAGCTCGGGGTGGACACGGTGGTCGGCTTCACCGGGTCGTCCATCTGGCACACCCTGGCGATGTTCCCGCCGGTGCCGCCGGCCATGATCGAACGCGGCTACCAGGACTTCGCCGACCGCTGGAACCCGATCCTCGACGTCTTCGACGAGGTGGGGGTGCGGTTCGCCCACGAGGTGCACCCCAGCGAGATCGCGTACGACTACTACACCACCAAGCGGACCCTGGAGGCGATCGACCACCGGCCCGCGTTCGGCCTCAACTGGGACCCGTCGCACTTCGTGTGGCAGGAGCTGGACCCGGTGAACTTCATCTTCGACTTCGCCGACCGGATCTACCACGTCGACTGCAAGGACGCGAAGGTACGCACCGGGGACGGTCGGCGGGGTCGGCTCGCCTCCCACCTGCCCTGGGCCGACCTGCGACGCGGCTGGGACTTCGTCTCCACCGGCCACGGTGACGTCCCCTGGGAGGACTGCTTCCGGGCGTTGAACGCGATCGGCTACACCGGGCCGATCTCCGTGGAGTGGGAGGACGCCGGGATGGACCGGCTGGTCGGTGCGCCGGAGGCGCTGGAGTTCGTCCGCCGGCTCGCCTTCGACGCTCCGACGGCGGCGTTCGACGCGGCGTTCAGCAGCGGCAAGGACTGAGACGTACTTCGGGCCGGTCGCCACGTGGCGACCGGCCCGAACGACGTACGGACGATCAGAGGGTGCTGCCGTTGGTGCCGGTGCCCGGCGCCTTCGGCTTCGGGGTGGTCACCGACGAGCTGGTCGGGCTGACGCCCGACTTGGCGCCGACGGTGGCGGGGGTGCCCGCGAAGGCGTCGTCCGCCGGGGTCAGCTCCGGCTTGCCACCGTTGCCGGTGTGCAGCTTCTCGCCGAGCTTGGACTGGCCGAGCTTGTCCTTGCCCTCGCTGTAGAGGCGGTTGGCCTGGGCCTGCGCGACCCCGGCCGCCTCCTGGACGGTCGGGTGGTCGAGCACCTTGCGGCCCCGCACCACCAGCTCCTCGTACTTCTCCCGGCCGGCACGGGCGCCCAGGACGAAGCCCGCAGCCAGCCCGCCAAGAAACATGATCTTTCCGCGCATGGCGGCTCCTTCCGTACCTGACGCTCCCGTCGTTCCCGCCCGGTGGTGCCGGTCGGGAACGACCATCGTCGCGCCCCACAATTTCTCGGTCGACAGCTAACTACCCATCCTGCTCCGCAGTCATACCTGCTTGGGTGGGGATGGCGATTTGTCCTTATTGTTGGGGCTGATCGTCCCACCCCGTGGCGGCGTGGTCGAAAGCGGCAACCCCTTGGACCGAACCCCCCCGAAGTCCTGTACTCTTGTGCCGTCGCCGAGCGCCGGAGAGATCCGGTTCACTGCGACACGGCAGTCCCCCGTAGCTCAATTGGCAGAGCAGCCGGCTGTTAACCGGCAGGTTTTTGGTTCGAGTCCAAACGGGGGAGCGCAATCCCCACCACAAGCCCGTCGGCCCCTGCCGACGGGCTTTTCCATGCGCCCGGCCCCGCCGCCCGCCCGTCCCCCTGCGACCCCCGCGCCGCCTCGCGACCCCCGCGCCGCCGCGCGACCCCGCGCGGTCACCACCGCACTCGCGCTACCGCCACCAGCGCCCCCGCTCTGCTGCCCCCGGGTGACCGCGTTGCCGTTGTTCCGCCCGATGCGTTGCCGCTCTGCTGCCCCCGGGTCGCCACGTCGCCGTTGTTCCGCCCGCCCGGTGCCGCCGCTCTGCTGCCGTGCCGCTTCCGTTCGGTCGCGTGACGTCCGGTTGCTGTCGCCGGTGCCGCCGGGCCGTGTCTGGGGAGACTTGTTGTCGCTGGGGCGACAAGAAGTCTCCACAATCCTCAGGTTCGGATCGTGGGTACGCGGGTCGGGGTGGTCAGAGGTCCGGGGTGGCGCAGCTCGGTGCGGGTCCCGCCGACCGCGAAAGCCCGGCGCTGCGGCGCAGTCGGGCGACGGGGCAGTGCGTCGCGCTGCGGCGTCGGCTGCTCCCGGTCGATCCAGCCGATCGTGCACGGCTGAGTGGTGCGGATGGGCGGTTTCGGCCCCGGGCGGCGTATTCGGACGGCAGGATGACAACTGTCGACCTAGACTCCCGTTGCGTCGATTGCTGCGTCGATTGAGGGGTGGACCGGGAATGGCCGGTGGGCGGAGCCGGGGCGCGGCCACGCTGATCGCCGTGGCGGTCGTGCTGGCCTGGCTGGTCGTCGGTGGGATCGCCGGGCCGTACGCGGGAAAGTTGGGCGACGTCGCGACCAACGACAACGCCTCCTTCCTGCCTGCCGACGCCGAGGCGACCCAGGCGCAGGACCTGGCCGCCGGCTTCGTCGCGGAGCCGACCACCCCCGCCCTGGTGGTCTATGCCCGCAGCACCGGCATCACCCCCGCCGACACCCGGCGGGCGGTCGCCGACAGCGCCCGGTTCGCCCAGGTCGACGGGGTCGTCGGGCCGCTGCCCCCACCGATCGCCAGCCAGGACGGGCAGGCCCTGCAGGTGGTGGTGCCGATCGACGACTCCGAGGGGGAGCGGATCGGCCAGGTGGTCGACGAACTGCGGAGCATCGCGGGGGGCGACCGCGACGGGCTCACCGTGGACGTCGCCGGCCCGGCCGGTCTGCTCGCCGACCTGATCGAGGTCTTCTCCGCCATCGACGGGCCACTGCTGCTGGTCACCCTGGTGGTGGTGCTGATCATCCTGCTGATCGTCTACCGCAGCCCGGTGCTCTGGGTCTTTCCGCTGCTGGCGGCGGGGATGTCGTACGCGTTGGCGTCGGTCTTCGTCTACTCCCTGGCCAAGAACGACGTGATCAAGCTGAACGGGCAGGCCCAGGGCATCCTCACCGTGCTCGTCTTCGGCGCCGGCACCGACTACGCATTGCTGCTGATCGCCCGTTACCGGGAGGAGCTGCACCGGCACGAGCGCCCCTGGGACGCCATGCGCGCCGCCTGGCGGGGTGCCGCCCCGGCCATCGCCGCCTCCGGCGCGACCGTCATCGTCAGCCTGCTCTGCCTGCTGTTGTCCAGCCTGAACTCCAACCGGGCGCTCGGCCCGGTCGCCGCCATCGGTATCGCCGCCACCCTGCTGGTGATGCTGACGTTCCTGCCCGCCCTGCTGGTGCTCGGCGGCCGGCGGGCGTTCTGGCCGCGTACCCCCAGGGTGGACCGGGCGGACCCACAGGCCGAACACGGGCTGTGGGCCCGGATCGCCGGCTTCGTCGCCCGGCGGGCCCGGGTGGTCTGGCTGACCACCGCCGTGGTGCTGGCCCTGCTCACCCTCGGTCTCACCCAGCTCGGTGCGACCACCCTCGGCCAGTCGGAGCTGTTCACCGACCGCACCGACTCGGTCGCCGGGCAGGAGGTGATCGCCCGGCACTACCCGGCCGGCACCGGCAGCCCGGCGACCATCTTCACCCGCCAGCAGAGCGCCGGGCAGGTCGCCCAGGTCGCGCAGGGCGTGCCCGGGGTGGCCGCCGTCCGCCCGGTGACCCGGCGTGACCAGACCGGTCCGCCGGACCCGAACGCCCCGCCCCTGGTGGTCGACGGGCGGGTGCAGCTGGAGGCGACCCTCACCGACCCGCCGGACAGCGACGCGGCCGAGCGGACCATCCGCGACCTGCGTGAGGCGGTGCACCGGGTGCCGGCCGCCGACGCCGTCGTCGGCGGGTTCACCGCGATCGACGTGGACACCTCCGACGCGTCCACCCGGGACCGCAACGTCATCATCCCGGTCGTCCTGGCGGTGATCGCGGTCATCCTGGCGCTGCTGCTGCGGGCCCTGGTCGCGCCGGTGCTGCTGATCGCGACGGTGGTGCTGTCGTTCCTGGCCACCCTCGGCCTCTGCGCGGTGATCTTCCGCTACCTGCTGGACTTTCCCGGCGTCGACGCGTCGTTCCCGCTGTTCGCCTTCGTCTTCCTGGTCGCCCTGGGCATCGACTACAACATCTTCCTGATGAGCCGGGTCCGCGAGGAGTCGGTCCGCCGGGGCACCCGGGCGGGGGTGCTGGCCGGGCTGACCGTCACCGGCGGGGTGATCACCTCCGCCGGCATCGTGCTCGCCGCCACCTTCTCCGCGCTGGCCGTACTCCCGTTGGTGGTACTGGTCGAATTGGGTGTGGCGGTGGCCGTCGGGGTACTGCTGGACACCATCGTGGTCCGCTCGCTGCTGGTGCCCGCACTGTCGTACGACATCGGGCCGAAGGTGTGGTGGCCGAGCCGGCTGTCCCGGTCGGCGCGCAACGACACGGAGGTGCAACGTGCCCGCTGAGACGGACGTGGTGATCGTCGGCGGTGGACTCGCCGGGCTGGCGGTCGCCCGCCGGCTGCACCGGGCCGGGGTGCCCTGGCGGCTGCTGGAGGCCGGCGACCGGATCGGCGGCCGGGTCGCCACCGACACCGTCGACGGCTACCTGCTCGACCGGGGCTTCCAGGTGCTCAACACCGCGTACCCGAGGCTCGGCACCCTGCTCGACCTGGGCGCCCTCGACCTCGGGTGGTTCACCTCCGGGGTGCTGGTCCGCCGCGGCGACCGGCTCGACCGGCTGGTCCACCCGCTGCGCGAACCCGGCGGCGCACCCGCCACCGCGCTCGCCGGCATCGGTTCGCTGGCCGACCGGCTGCGCTTCGCCGCCCTCGCCACCGGTTGCGCCACCCTGCCGGCGCACCGGCTGCTGACCGCGCCGGAGACCACCAGCGAGGCGGCGCTGCGCCGGGCCGGCCTGTCCGACACCATCATCGAGGAGCTGATCCGGCCGTTCCTGTCCGGCGTGCTCATCGACCGGGAACTGGAAACCTCCAGCCGCGTGCTGGCGATGATCCTGCGGTCCTTCGTCCGGGGCCGCATCGGCCTCCCCGCCCGGGGGATGGCCGCGCTGCCACAGGCCGTCGCCGCCCCGCTGCCCGCCGACCTGATCACCTGCGACACCCCGGTCACCTCGGTCGCCCCCGGCCGGGTCCGCACCCCGGACGGTGAGATCGCCTGCCGCGCCGTCGTGGTCGCCGCCGACCCGACGGCCGCGACCACGCTGCTACCCACCCTGCCCCGGGTACGCACCCACAGCTACACCACCTACTACCACAGCGCCCCCGAGGCGCCGCTCGACGAACCGATCCTGCTCGTCGACGGCGACCGGCGGGAACTCGTCGCCAACACGGTGGTGGTCAGCCGGGCCGTCCCGTCGTACGCCCCGGCCGGGCGGCACCTGGTGGCGACCTCCGTGGTCGGCCCCGACGCCCCGCCCGAGCCGACGGTCCGGGCCGAACTGGACCGGCTCTACGGATGCTCCACAGCGGACTGGGACCACCTGACCACCGTGTCGGTGCCGCACGCCCTGCCCGCCGCACCACCGCCGCAGGGACGGCTGCGTAAGCCGGTGGCGCTCGGCGGGGGGATCTTCGTGGCCGGTGACCACCGGGACAGTCCGTCCATCCAGGGTGCCCTGGCCAGCGGCTGGCGTACGGCCGGGGCGGTGCTCACGGAACTGCGCGCGGCGGGCTGATCCGCAGGCTCGCGCAACACCGGTTCGGGTGCGTCCGGATCGACTGCTGACTGTTATTCTCGCGTTGCCCATCGTGCCGGGCGGTGACTTCTCGTCCTACCGGTTCGGGTGCTGGCAGGTGGTCTGGCGGGCAGGTTACGATCCGGCGCGGTATCGGGGCGGTAGCTCAGCGGGTTAGAGCAGGGGACTCATAATCCCTCGGTCGCGGGTTCGAGCCCCGCCCGCCCCACCAGCGCAGACATGGTCAGTCGGTGCTCTGCCGGTGCCCGCGTACCCGGGGTTGTCCAGGTTCATCCGTTACGGGCGGCAGGGCCGGCGTCGGGGCGCGTCGGGTCGGTCCGTTCTGTGCCGTCGTGGCCGTTCTGCTGGGCGGCACGCTGTGCGGCGTGCATCTCCCAGGGCGCCTGGGGCAGCACGCGGCCGGTTTCGAGCAGTGACTTCAGGTTGGCCATGACCGCGGGCCAGCCGGCGGAGACGGCCTCGAAGTCGTCGTCGGACGGCAGGTTCACGTGCGTGACAGTCAGCCGGACGATGTCCCGGTGCGGTTCGATGAGGAAGGTGACCGTGGAGGCGTCCGGCCCGGCTTCGGCGTCGACGTCGCCGAAGGTCATCACCAGCCGGGTCGGCGGGGTCGCTTCGAGGATCATGCCGCCGCCGTCGGCGATGCCCGAGCCGTCGGTGCGTTGGTGTTCCCACCGGGAGCCGGGCCGCCAGTCGGAGACGTTGCGGTGGCCCCAGTAGGTGCCGGTCAGGTCGGCATCGGTCAACGCCTCCCAGACCCGTTCCGGGGTGGCGTGGATGTAGGTCACGTAAACGAAGGTGGGTCTGGTGACGTTCATCTGCGGCTCCTCTGCCTGTCGGCGGATCCCGTCGAGCACCCGCAGTCGAGGTTCCTCGAAGGCGGCGATCCAGCGTTGCGGCAATTCGTGGATGGGGACGGGGTTGAGATAGTGCCACTTCTCCCGGCCTCGCCGGACGGCGTTGACCAGGTTGGCCTCCTGCAACACGCCGAGGTGCTGCGTCACCGACTGCCGGGTCATGGCCAGCTGGGCGCAGAGTTGGCCCAGGGTCTGACCGTCTTCCCGGCGAAGGCTGTCGAGCAGGCGGCGGCGGGTCGGGTCGGCGAGCGCCTTGAACACCTTGTCCATGTCACCGGCCATGACCAGGATTATGCAGGCATCTGCCTGCCTAATGTCAAGCGCTCTGCCCGGGGGTGTACTGGCGGATGATCGTGATCGTTCGGCTGCGATTTCGCACCCTGCCCGGCCGGGCCTTGGCCAGCAGCCACAGCGGCCCTCCGAAATGGCTTCCGGAGGGCCGCCGCGCGCGCTGTGGAGGCACTGAGGCCGGCGAAGGCGGGGGGTCGGCGAAGGCGGGGGGTCGGCGAAGGCGGGGGGTCGGCGAAGGCCGGGGGGTCGGCGAAGGCCGGGGGGTCGGCGAAGGCCGGGGGGTCGGCGAAGGCCGGGGGGTCGGCGAAGGCCGGGGGGTCGGCGAAGGCCGGGAGCGGGCAAAAGCAAAGGCAGGGAGTACACGCCTCCCTGCCACTTCTAACGTATATCGCACCCCGGGGCTTGTGGCAAGACCCCGGTGCTGGTGCAGAATCTCCACTCGACGCCAGAACCTGGCGAAATCTGTGATTCGCGAAGCATGTGTCGGTATCGACGCAGCGGGCGGCGCGAACAACCGAACGGGGATTCCATGATCGACGTCATCGTCGTGGGCGGCGGACCGACCGGCCTGATGCTGGCCACGGAGCTGCGGCTGCACGACGTATGGGTGGTGGTGCTGGAGCGCGACGCCGAACCGACAAGCGTGGTGCGCTCGCTCGGCATGCACGTACGCAGCATCGAGGTCCTCGACCAGCGGGGCCTGCTGGAGCGGTTCCTCGCCCACGGCAAACAGTTCCAGTTCGGCGGCTACTTCGCCGGCATCGCCAAGGAGTGGCCGTCGCGGATGGACACCGCGCACGGCTACATCCTCGGCATCCCGCAGCCGGTCACCGAGCGGCTGCTGACCGAGCACGCCACCGGGGTCGGCGTCGAGATCCGGCGGGGCACCGAACTGGTCGGGCTGAGCCAGGACGCCGACGCGGTGACCGCCGAGCTGGCCGACGGCACCCGCCTGCGTACCCGCTATCTCGTCGGCTGCGACGGCGGTCGCAGCACCGTTCGCAAGCTGCTGGGTGTCGGCTTTCCCGGTGAGCCCACCCGGAACGAGACGCTGCTGGGCGTGATGGAGCTGACCGCGCCGCACGACGAGGTCGTCGCGGTGATGACCCGGGTACGCAGGACGCAGCTGCGGTTCGGGGTCGGCCCGGTCGGGGACGGCGAGGGGCTGTACCGCGTCGTCGTACCCGCCGCGGGGGTGAGCGAGGACCGGGCGGTCCCCCCGACCATCGAGGACTTCCGGCAGCAGTTGCAGGCGACCGCCGGCACCGACTTCGGGGTGCACTCGCCCCGCTGGCTGTCCCGCTTCGGCGACGCCACCCGGCTGGCCGACCGGTACCGGGTCGACCGGGTGCTGCTGGCCGGCGACGCGGCGCACGTGCACCCGCCGCTGGGCGGACAGGGGCTCAACCTCGGTATCCAGGACGCGTTCAACCTGGGCTGGAAGCTGGCCGCACAGGTCGCCGGCTGGGCACCGGACGCGCTGCTGGACACGTACCAGGCCGAGCGCCGGCCGGTGGCGGCGGACGTGCTGGACAACACCCGCGCGCAGACCGAGCTGATGGCGCTGGAGGCGGGCCCGCAGGCGGTGCGGAAGCTGGTGGCGGAGCTGATGGACTTCGAGGAGGTCAACCGGTACCTGATCGAGAAGATCACCGCGATCTCGGTCCGGTACGACCTCGGTGCGGGCCACGACCTGCTCGGCCGGCGGCTGCGCGACGTGGGCCTGAAGCGGGGACGCCTCTACGGGCTGATGCACCAGGGGCGGGGGCTGCTGCTGGATCAGACCGGCGGGCTCTCGGTGGCGGGCTGGGCGGACCGGGTCGACCGGGTCGTCGACGTCAGCGAGGAACTGGATGTGCCCGCGCTGCTGCTGCGCCCGGACGGACACGTGGCGTGGGTCGGCGACGACCAGCAGGAACTGCGTGCCGAACTGGCCCGGTGGTTCGGGTCCGCCACCGCTCACACATCGTGAGTCGGCTCGGTGTGGGTGAAGAACTGCACCACCACGAAGCCGAGCACCAACGCGGCGGCCGGCAGGAAGATGCTCGTGCCCATCGCCTCGGCGAATGACCCGCGCAGCACCTCGGGCAGCGGCCCGGTGGACTGGGCGGCGGCCCCCGCCGACACCGTGCCGCCGGACTGCCCGAACCTGCTCTCGACCTGGTGCTGCATGAGTACGCCGACGGCGGCGCTGCCCAACACGGCACCGACCTGACGGGTGGTGTTGTAGACACCGGAACCGGCGCCGGCCAGCCGCAGCGGAATGTTGCGGTTCGCCGTCGCCGTCAACGGCCCCCAGATGAACGCGTTGCCGACACCGACCAGGGCGAGCGGTGCCAGGACGGTGCCCACCCGGGTGTCGTCCCCGGTCACCAGACCCAGCCAGAAGAGGGCGCCGGCGTTGGTGGCGAAACCGAACCCGGTCAGGTAGCGGGGGTGCACCCGGTCGGCCAGCTTGCCCGCCGGCAGCGCCAGCGCCCCGGCGAGGACGGCCAGGGGGATCAGGAGCGCCGCCGACCCGGTGGGGCTCAGGCCCATCGACTTCTGCGCGAACAGCATCAGCGGGACGGCCATGCCGGTGATCGAGAAACCCATGCAGGCGACGGCCACGTTGGACAGGGCGAAGTTGCGGTCCCGGAACAGCGCCAGCGTCATCAGCGGGTGGGCCGCCCGGGTCTGCCACCACACGAACAGCAGCAGGGTGGCGACGCCGGTGCCGATCAGGCTCCACACCGTGATCGGCACCGGACCCACCTCACGAACGAGCCCCCAGTCGTACCGTTGCCCCTGCTGGAGCCCGAACGCCACCAGGAACAGCCCGACCCCGCTCAGCGCGATGCCCGGGTAGTCGACCCGCTGCCGGTGGGTCGGCAGCGTCGGCACCAGCACCGTCGCGGCGACGAAGGCGGCCACGCCCAGCGGAAGGTTGATGAAGAACACCCACTGCCAGCCGAGCCCGTCGACGAGGAGGCCACCCGCCAACGGCCCGACCAGGATCGCCACCCCCGCCACCGAACCCCACACCGCCATGGCGGTGCCGCGCTGCTGCCGGGGGAAGGTGCGGGTGATCACGGCCATCGTCTGCGGCGCCATCAGCGCCGCGCCGAGGCCCTGGACCACCCGCGCGGCGATCAGCACCTCCGCGGTGGGTGACAGCCCGCACCACACCGAGGCGGCGGTGAACAGCAGCAGACCGAGCAGGTACGGGCGCTTGGGGCCGAACATGTCACCGAGTTGGCCGGCCAGCAGCAGCGGCACCACGTAGGCCAGCAGGTAGCCGCTGGTGACCCAGACGACCGCGTTGAGGTCGGTCTCGAGGTCCACCCAGATGGCGTCGGCGGCCACCGAGACGATGGTGGAGTCCAGCAGGATCATGAAGATGCCCGCCAGCATCGCCCACAGCGCCGGCCAGGGGCGGTAGCCGGGGGGCAGCCCCGACGTGTCGTCCGGCGTGGGCGTCGGCCCGGTGGTCGGCCCGGGGTCGGCTGCCCGGTCGGGTTGCCGGCCGACCGGTGCCCCGCCGGCGACGTCCGGCCGCGCCTGCCGTCCGGCTACCTGATCGTGGTCCATGTGGGCCTCCAGTGGTGACTGTCATCGCTGCCGGGAGGTCGGCTGCCGCGGCCGGGCCCGATGACGGCAACCGGCGGGCCGCCGGGTGCCGCCGACCGACGGTCGGCCGGAGCCGCCCGGGCCGGCCGTTTCCGCAGCACGTTGGGGGCCGGCCCGGCCGGTCGCCCCCGCCGCACGGCACGTCCGCCACCGCAGGCTCCCACAGCCGGTGGCCCCGCGACCACGACCACGACGCCGTGTGTCGGTGCGGGCCGGTGCGGTCGGTCATGGCTAGCTGACCAGTGGCTCGGGCTCACCCGAGTGCCGCGCGACCGGGGCCAACTGCGCCGGACCACCCGCGTACGGGAGCAGGCACGCGTTGCCACCGGGCAGGTCGCGGACTGCCCGGCCGGCGGGCTGCCGGGTGTTCTCCCGCCCCGGCAGGACCGGGGCTGTCGGCTGCCCCTGCACGGTGACCTCGGTGATCTCGTAGAACCAGTGGATGGTGTCGCCCTTCGTCACGTAGCTGGCGGCGTACTCCTGCCGCCCTTTCTCGAACTGGGCCAGCAGCGAGTTCTTCACCTGCAACCACTCGTCGGTGTAGAACAGCAGCGGGATCTCGATGCGTTCGAGCAGCCGGGACCGGATGACGCTGCCGTCCTGGGGCGGATGCGTCGACCGGGAACGGGTGAAGATGTCGGCGATGCCGATCAGCGAGTTCAGCCCGATGATGGCGCGTCCGTTCGCGGTCAGGTGGTTCGGCAGTTGTTGCAGAAAGCGCAGCAGGACGCTGTCGCCGTAGAACATCGCCTCCAGGCCGAGCGAATGGTGCTTCTCGTCGAGTTCCGCGATGAGATTGTCCGACGGGGTACGCCAGCCGGGCGGGTTGAACACGATGAGGTCGAACAGGGCCGGCTCCCCGTCCACGGCGGGCGGAAAGAGGTCGCTGTGCCAGAAGTCGATGGTCGGGACACCGAAATTGGCGAGTTCGTTCTGTCGGGCGGTGGCGACGGCCGAGGCGGAGATGTCGGTGGCGGTTACCGAGGTGGCGCCCAGGTGGCGCAGCAGCAGCGCGATCGCGCCACTTCCGGTGCCGATCTCCAGGATGCGGCCGGTGATGTCCCGTCCGCGCAGGCTGCGGACCAGGTAGTCGCCGAGGGCGATACCGGCGCGGCTGACGTGGAAGGTCCCCGGCCGGTCGAACAGGCGGAAGTGGTGCCCGCACCCGAACTCGGCCTCGTAGGTGTCACCGTCGGTGCCGCCCACCGGGGGGACGTCGGTGCCGGTGGGCGGTGCCTCAGCCATCGGACCCACCGGGGCGTGCGCCGCCCTGCGGGACTCCGTCGGTGGACGCGGTCACGCCGAGGGATCCTCGGACGGTCATCCGTCCCGTGGGGCCAGCACTGACGATGAACAGACACCCGGCATTGGTCATGGCCATTTCCCCGATGTGTGTGGCGATCCTGGTGCGACTGCCGGGCCGAGGTGCGCGGTCTGTGGTTCAGCGGATCGCGCCCGTGGACCGATGGTGACTCGACCGGTGGGCAATGGTATTTGCGACGAGCCGTACCCCCCGGTCACGGCAACGAACGGTGTCACATAGACATTCATGATCACAAGCAGATGAATGTCTGCAATTATTGCCCCCAATGACGTGATGTCGGGCGGGCAGGTGTGGGGTCGCCGTCCGTACGGACGGCGACCGACGGATTCCCGACCGGGTCCACCGTGGCCGGGGAACCGGCACCCGCCCCCCGGGGCGACGGCACACCGTCCGGACCGGGCCCGCCGCGAGTGGCGGTACCCGTTCGGTCAGAGCGCATTCTCGGCATCGATGAACCTCACGAGTTCCGCGAGCGGAACGGCGCGCTCCGGCGCGGCGGTACGGACGAACCGCTTTTCTCTGCGCAGGTACTCGGAGAAGAAGTCGATCCGCTTGGCGAAGAAGCGCTCCAGGGTGGAGGGGTCGTCGAAGCTCTCGTTGATGACGAACAGGCGGTCCTCCAGCCCGAGCAGTTTCAGCATGTAGTCGAGGATGTCGCCGGTCGCGGCCTCGGAACGCCCGCTGACGTGGTAGATGTCCTGCCGCGGCGACGCCATCTCGGCCGCCACGATCGCCCGCAGGTCCGCCACGACGTGATCCACCGGAATGAAGGACAGCCGGGTGCTGCGGTCGGCGGTGAAGCGGACCGACTCGTCGGAGTCGCCGAGCATCTCCCGGAACTTGCGCAGTTCACTGAGGAAGCCGTAGAGGCCCGTGTAGCTGCCGCTGGGCCGGTAGTCGTGCGAGGTGCCGGTGATGATCGAGGGACGCAGGACCAGCCGCCGTGGCCCGTCGAAGCCGGCCACCAGGTGCTCGGCCGCGCACTTGCTCTCCTCGTAGACGTTGCTGAACCGGGGCGGCCGGTGCAGCGCCTCGGGCACCTCGCCGTGCAGCGTGCCGCAGGTGAACGCCGTCGACACGTAGACGAACAGGTCGGCACCGAGCTCCGTCGCCAGCTCCAACGCGTGCCGGGTGCCCTCGACGTTGGTGCGGAACACCTGTTCGCGCTGTCCCCGCCGCCACTGCAACGACGCCGCGAGGTGCCAGAAGACCAGCGGCCCGGCACCGCGCCGGACGGCGTCGGGGGCGACCCCGCAGCGCGGTTCGGTCAGTTCCGACTCCACCACGACCATCCGGCGGCGGGCCGGTGGCAGGTCACCCCCCGCCTCGTCCAACGCCGCGTGGACCCGGTCGCTCGCCGGTTGCCGCGAGTTCCCCCGGGCCAGCGCGGACACGTTAAGGGCGGTGTCGTCCAGGAGAAGGTCGGTCAGCAGGTGGCTGCCGACGAACCCGGTCGCACCGGTCAGCACATGGTCGGTCATCTCAGATCGCCCGCTCGACGGCCCGCGCCAGATCGGCTGCGGAGCGGGACTCGATGTCGTCGGACTGCGGCACCCGACGGTCCTTGATCCGGGCGGTCTTCCAGCTCACCCAGCCACCGGTGGCGCTCTTCAGATCCAGCAACGGATGGATGGTGACCTCGGTGGGGACGCCGAACGCGGCGGTGACCCGGTCCGCGACGAGCGTCTTGAGGTGGTCGTGGTCGGCGCCCTCCTTGGCCTTGATCCGGACCTGCACCCGGTCCTGGCCGTCGACCGAGTCGACCTCCAGCTCGTACCCGTACTTGAGCTCCGGATCGGCCAGGATGGTGTCGTCGATCTCGGCGGCGCTACGCCTGCGGCCACCGAGTTCGGTCATGTCCTTGACCCGGCCGAGCACCTTGACGGTCCGCCGGCCGGAGTCGTCCGGCACGATCGAGACCAGGTCGCCGGTCCGGTAGCGGATGAGGGGCTTGAGGCCGGGCACCAGGGTGGTGAGGCAGAGTTCGCCGTAGCCCTCCAGCCCCAGCGTCTGCTCGGTCTCCAGGTCCAGCACCTCCAGCAGGTAGGTGGGCTCGATCGCCACCACCGTGCCGTCCGGGCGGGTCACCGCCGGACACCCCGCCTCCTGGGAGCCGTACATGAAGTTGTAGGTCTCGGCGTTCCACGTCTGGGCGAGCAACCGGCCCATGCCGTCCGAGCACATCTCGCCGGTGGTGAGCAGCACCTTGACCGCCAGGTCGTCCGGCACCTCCACACCGTAGGAGGAACTCATCTCGGCCAGCGCCATCAGCAGCCCCGGCGAGCAGAGGATCATGTTGACCCGCAGCTCGACGAGCACCTCGAAGAACCGGGCGAACCCGAGGGTCGGGGTGATCGGAAACAGGTCCAGCTTGGCGATGCCGATCTGCTTCGCGGCGAAGGACAGGCTCAGGCAGGCCGCGTGGACGTCGTTGGGGGCCACCACGGCCAGGATGGGGCGCTCGCCGCCGTCCGGGAAGTGCTTGCGCACGATGCGGTCGAGCGCGTGCGCCAGCGGCAGCACGTTGAGGTCGAAGTCGATCGCCGCCCGGGGGCACGGGGTGGGTCGGCCGGTCGTCCCCGTGGTCTCGAAGTAGAACTGCGCGTCGCCGACCGGCCCGCTGAGCATGTCGTGCATGGCTTCGCGCAGGTCGTCCTTGGTCGTGTAGGGCAGGTGCGCCAGGTCCGCGAGCTCCTCGATGTCGAGGTTCGCGCCCGCCAGGTGCCGTCGGTAGAAGGGCGATCTGTCGTGAACGTGGCCGAGCACCGTCCGCAGCGCCGTCGTCTGCCAGTCGGTGAGCTCCGCCGCGCTCACGCGTCCCTCGTTCCATCGTTCCATGAAGTCAACCCACGGGGCGGTATCCACGTGTCGGGACTCTCTCTGTGAAGGGTTTCGGATGGGGACGGGCGGTACGGAGCTGGCTGCACCCGGGTTCGGCTGGTCGCCCGCCGGGTCCGGCGTCCCGTCGGTGTCGAGGCGTCGCAGGAGCCTGGTCGTTTCCACAATTCGGTGCTGCGTCGCGCCTCGGCACGGCCGGGTCGATCCGCCCGGGACGGACCGGCTGCGACAGGTCGCGTCCCAGGTAATGGCACAGAAGGTTTCACGCTCCATCCAAGATCACAAGTATCTGGAATCCGACATGGACGGTGCTGGGGCGCCCGCCGCGCCGGGTGGCCGGCCCACCGCCGCCGAATGGTCGTGTAACTTTCTGTCCGAACATTGACGTCCATGGTTGTGGAGGTCCGATGCAGACAAACGGGGCACTGCTGTTTCGTGAGCACGTGGTGGCGACTCCGGATCGGATCGCCTTCATCGCCGAGTCCGACGGCACCGAGACCCGGGTGACCTACGCCGAGTTCGACGAGGCCGTGCACCGGGTCGCGGCCGGGCTGTCCGCGCTCGGACTCGCCCCGGCCGACCGGGTGCTGATCTCGACCCGGCCGGGACCGGGGCTGCTCCAGGCGGTCTACGGCACCATCCGGGCCGGCCTGACCGCCGTGTTGTGCGACCCGGCGCTGCCGAGGCCGACGGCTGAGGCGTACCTCGCGGACGTGGGGTGCGTGGCGGCGATCGTCGAGGGCGTCGGATCGGGGGTGGACGACGCGGTCGCCGACTCCGCCGTGCCGCACCGGTTCACGGTCAGCGGGCGTTGGGGGCGACCGTTCGCGGAACTCCTGCGTGCCGAACCGGTGGCGCTGCCGGAGCAGGTGCCGCCCCGGCATCCGGCGGTCGCCTTCTCGACGTCGGGCAGCACCGGACGACCAAAGATGATCATCAAGACCCACGAGCACTTCCACCTGCTGTCCCGCTACCGCAGCGGCGCCTACACCGCCTCGTCGCCGGGGGAGCCCGGCACGCCGACGCGCTACCTGGTGGCCACGTCGCTCTACCACACGGGAGGCATGAACGCGGGCGTCATGCTCGGTCTGCTGCGGGGCTGGACGGGGGTGCTCGCCGGTGCCTTCCACCCGGCGCACGTGCTGCGTCAGCTGGCCCGCCACCGCTGCTCGACCGTGTTGTTCACCCCCTCGCAGGCGGCCGTGCTGCTGCGGGAGGTGGCCCTGCTACGCGACCTCGACCTGCGCCACCTGCGCTCGGTCCGGGTGGCCAGCGGCCCGTCCACCCCCGAGCTGCTCCAGCGCCTGCGGTCGGCCTTCGGCAGCACCGAGATCCTCAACGTCTACGCGCTCACCGAGTGCGCGCCGTGCCTCGGGCAACCGCCGGGGGAGCAGCAGCCGTTGGAGAGCTGCGGGCGGCCCTGGGTCGGGGTCACCGCCCGGGTCCTGGACGACGCCGGCCGCGACAGCGCCGAGGGGGAGCTGTGGCTGCGCAGCGACCTCATCTCCGAGGGCACCATCCTCGACCCGGTGACGACGCGCGAGCGTTACCTCGACGGCTGGCTGCGGACCAAGGACATCTTCCGGGTGGTCGACGGCTGGTACTTCTTCGTCGGCCGCATCGACGACATGTTCGTCTGCGGCGGCGAGAACGTCTTCCCGTTGCAGGTCGAGCAGATCCTCGTCGCCCATCCGGACGTCCTCGACGCGTGCGTCGTCGGCCTGCCCGACCCGGCCCTGGGCGCGGTCGCCGGCGCGCACGTCGTCCTGCGGCCGGGGGCGACGGCGAGCGCGGTCGACCTCGTGGACCACGTGCGCCGGCACGCCCCGGTGCACTGCGTGCCGCACCGGATCGAGCTCGTGCCCGCGATCGCGACGCTCGGGCCGGGCAAGGCCGACCGGCGTACCGTCCGGTCCGCGCTGGAGGGCGGCGGCACGGTCACCCGCCAACGGGCGGACGGCGACGACGTCCGCGCCCGGATCGTCGAGACCTGGAAGTCGGTCCTGGACCTCGACACCGTCGACCCCGACGTGCCGTTCCTGGAGTCGGGCGGCACCTCCCAGCTGGCGGTGGAGATCGTGACCCGGATGAACGCCCTCGGTGTCCCGGTCGACCTGGGGGAGTTCTTCGTCGACGGCAGCCTGCGGCAGCTGCTCGACAGCGCGGACGCCGATCCGGTGCCGGGCGGGTGACCGCGCCAGGCATCGATGGCGGAGATTGTCATCCCGGGGTCACGCATCGATAATCCTGCAATGGATCTCGACGGCCGGGTGCTGGCGGAGGCGGTCGCCGAGCTCGTCCGCATCCCCAGCGTCAACCCGCTGCACACCGGGCCGAGAGCCGAGGAGCACGGTCCGGTCGGTGAGGGGGCGATCGCCCGGCACCTCGCGGACCGCTTCGACCGCTGCGGTGCCGCCGAGGTCGTGCTGGACGAGGTCCGGCCGGACCGACCCAACGTCTACGGCCGCTTTCCGGGCCGGTCCGACCGGCTCGTGGTGCTGGACGTGCACACCGACACCGTCGCCGTCGAGCACATGACCGACCCGCCCTTCGACGGACGCATCGAGCACGACGCCGTCTGGGGCCGGGGCGCCCTGGACACCAAGGCGACCATGGGGGTGGTCCTCGCGCTGCTCGCCGCGATGCACCGCGACGGCCGCCGCCCCGACCCCACCCTGCTGCTGGTCGGCTCGATCGGCGAGGAGGCCGGCGGCCTGCTCGGGGCGACCCGGTTCGCCCCCTGGGCGAGACAGCAGGGCCTGCGGATCGACCAGCTCCTGGTGGCCGAGCCGACCGAGTTCCGGCCCGTGCACGGGCTGAAGGGGCTCGTCCTGATCGAGGTGACGACGCACGGGGTGGCGGCGCACTCGGCGCGACCCGACCTCGGGGTGAACGCCATCGACGCGATGGTGCCGGTGCTCGCCGCCTTCGCCGCCGCCCACGAGCGGCTGAGCGCGACCCCGGGGCGCACCGAGCTGGGCGGCGGCACGCTGTCGGTCACCCAGATCACGGGCGGCTCCGGCAGCAACGTGATCCCCGACCGCTGCTCGATCACCGTGGGTCGGCGCATCGTCCCCGGCGAGGACCCGGTCGAGGTGCTGGCCGAGCTGACCGCCATCGCCCGGGCCGCCTGCCCCGTGCCCTGCGACGTGGTGTCGCTGCTGCCGCGTACGCCCGACGGCAGGCCCGCCTCGCCCGCGTTCTACCAGCGGCCCGACAGCGGACTCGTGCAGTTCCTGGCGCGGACCTGCGGCACCCGACCCACGGTCGCACCCTTCGGTGCCAACGCGTTGCGGTACTCCGGTCTGGCCGAGGAATTGGTAGTCTTCGGCCCTGGATCCATCGAGGACGCTCATCAGGCCACCGAGCGGATCGACATCCCGGACCTGCGACGGCTCGCCGACGTCCTGACGTCGTGGCTCTCGCCCGGCTGACCGGGCCGGCGGGATCGGCGGGCCTGCCCGGCGTCGCGACCCGCGCTGCCGCATTCCGGGCGCGTCGGCGGTCGTCCGGCCACGCGGCAGAGCCGACGCGGTACGCCATCCCCGGCCCTGCCAGGCGGGTGGCCAGGGAGGGAGGACAGATGGCGACAGCCACGGCTGCGGAGACCATCGACCGGGTGTGTGAGCCGGTGCAGCAGTTGAGTCGCAGCTGGATCATGGCGAAGTCCACCAACGCGCACGGGGTGGAGCTGGGATTCGCGACCGGGGTTCAGTTCTGGATCGTCGGTCGGGCCGGCGTGCTCGGCAGTTGCCCGGTCGAGGTGGCGGCGGCGGCGATCGCGTTCGAGCCGGTCGAGGAGGTACGCCGGGCGTGGCTCGCGGTGCCGGCGGGCCTGACCCACCACGACGTGGCGCTGCACTACCGGGACCGGATCACCGGCTGGGGCGAGCGGGTCTTCGCGGACGTCGACCCCGACACGCTCGGCGTCATCGACACCCTGGGCCGCCGCGTCGTCGATGCGGCACCTGCCGCGGTGGGTGCCCTCTTCACCGGCTGGCGGGGACTCCCGCCCCCGGTGGCGTTGCCCGGCCGGGCCGCGTTGACGATCCACCTGATCCGCGAACTGCGCGGCGCCGCCCACATCGCCGCGATCCTGGCCTGTGGCCTCACGCCGCTCGACGCGATCCTCGCCGCCCCCCATCCGCCGCCCCGCACCGGGCCCGCCTACGCCGAGCGGATGGGCTACCGGGGGCCGTTCCGGGACCCGGCCGAGGTACGCGAGCAGCGGCTGGAAGCCGAACGGTTGACCGCGGCGATCATGGTCCCGTACTTCTCCACGCTCGACGCGGCGGAACTCGCCCGGTTCGGTGAACTCGTCGAGACCGTCGGCCACCTGGCCGTCTAGGTGACCGGGTGGGGGTCGGCCGCGTCGCCGGCCCGCCGAGTCCCCGTGACCCGTCGGCCGGCGACGACCCATCCGGCTGGAGACAGGAGACCGTCATGAAGTTCGTCATCCCCGCCAAGCGTTCATCGACGAGGGTGCCCGACAAGAACTACCGTCCGTTCGCCGGGGGGAAGTCGTTGCTCGACATTCTCGTCGAGAAACTCGCCCGGCTGGCCGACGATCCGGGCGACGTCTGCCTGTCCTCCGAGGACGCGTCGACCCGGGAGTTGGCCGACCGGTACGGCGCCACCTATCTGCCCCGGCCCCGGCACCTCACGGAGAACTCGTACCCGTTCCAGTCCGTGGTCAACGAGGTCTGCAAGCAGGTGCCCGGCGACGACGACGTGATGTGGTGCCACGCCACCGACCCGTTCTTCGACGAGCACGGGGAGGTGGTGCGTACCTGGCGGGCCCGCGACACCGCCGCTGCGGACTCGATCGTGGTGGTGTACCCGATGAAGGAGTACCTCCTCGACCCGAACTTCAACCCGATGGGGTTCGGGTTCGGCCCCTGGCACCGCCCCTCGCAGGAGCTGCCGACCTATTACCAGCTCGGGTTCTCCTGCTCGATCATGACCCGGCACGTGGCGACGACCATCGGGTTGGTCGGCGCCCGCCCGATCTGGCACCAGGCGACGAACCTGACGATCGACATCGACACCCAGGCCCAGTTCGACCTCGCCGCCCGGCTGTACGAGCTGAGCAACCCGGCCTGACCGTCCGGGCCCGCCGCCGGGGCGGCATCGGGTGGACGGTGGGTCCCCACCGTCCACCCACCGGCCCCGGGCGGGTTCGTCGGGCGGCGCGGCCGGGAGGTCGGTTCACGGCGTGCGGGTCGGGACCTCGGTGGTGGGCCGTCGGGCCGTCGGGGTCGGACCGGCCGCACCGGCCGCGTCCGTGACGATGCGTTTGTACGCCTCGGCGTACTCGCAGCCGATGGCCGTGCCGTTGCCGCGCATCCGGTCCACCACCCACTGGACGTCGGCGCGGGGATCCGGTGAGCTGCGGAACTGGCTGCGGTGGGCGAGGATGGCCGACACCTTCAGCTCGGCGGTCTCCCCGACGTCGACGAGCAGGTCGGTGTGCTCGTGCCCGGGCACCCAGACCTCGGCCACCCGGTGCGCGGGCAGATCCTCGGCCAGCAGCTCGGGGAAGGCCCGGGGGTTGCGGGCGTCGGGGTAGACGGCGTTCAGCGCGGCCTGCCCGACGGCGAGGTGGTCGGGGTGGGACGCACCGATCGGGAACTGCAGCGACCGCAGCGGTTGGTGGGTGAGGACGAGTTCCGGCCGGTGTCGCCGGATCTGGCGGGTCAGGGCGAGTCTGAGCGCGGGGGTGTCCGCGAGCAGGCCGTCGGGCAGCCCCAGGAAGACCACGTCGGTGACCCCGAGCATCCGGGCCGCGTCGCGCTGCTCGGCGTACCGGGTGGCGGTCAGCTCGGGGGCCGGCACGGTCGGATCCTCGCCACCCTGCGCGCCGTCGGTGACGACCAGATAGGTCACCTGCGCGCCCTCGCCGGTGAGGCGGGCGACGGTGGCGCCGAAGGCGAATTCGGCGTCGTCCGGGTGGGCGGCGATCACCAGCACCCGGTGGAAGCTGCGGGGCAGCGGCAGGAGTCGACCGGAATCAGCCGGGGAGGCGGGCGTCATGGCGGCAACATACACGCTACGGGCGACATTGATCGACGCCGTGCTGGTTGCGGCCCAGGTTATTGACGTTTAGCATTTGACGGCGGTGTTCTCTGATCTGTCGGACGACACCGCAATGCGCAGCGCAGCATCGGACATGACGCACCACGGCACCGACTTCGCCTCACCGAACACCACCCTGAGTGCCACTTCTGCGCGACGAATCCTCCTGGAAGGCCGACCCGCTGGAACTGTCGCCACCCTTCGTACCGATCACGTCCATTCCGGCGAATTGTGGCAGTCCGTGGTGCGGGACGCGTCGGCGTGCCGGGTCCACAGGTGTGCGCCGGGCGGCGGCCGGGCCGGTGCGGCCGGGTGTCGCGGCCGGGCGGTGGACACCGTCGCCGCCGGCAACCGGCCGGGAAGTCCGAGATCCGTCGGTGCCGAGAGCGATTGGTGAGGCCGCATGAACGTCGGAGAGCACCTCGTCGCGAAACTCGTCGAGGAAGGGGTGGAGGTCGTCTTCACCGTGCCGGGTGAGCAGCACGACGCCATCTTCGCGGCGCTCGCCGACACGACGATCCGGGTGGTGCACACCCGGCACGAGCAGGCCGCCGCGCTGATGGCCTACGGGTACGCCCGGGCCAGCCGCCGGGTCGGCGTGTACCTCGTCATCTCCGGGCCGGGCGTGCTCAACTCGTTGACCGGGCTGGCCACCGCCTACGCGGGCGACGCCCGGGTGCTGTGCGTCGCCACCCAGATCCCCACCCCGGTGCTCGGGCGGAACCTGGGTGTCCCGCACGAGATCCCCGACCAGTTGGGCGTGCTCCGGTCGCTGACGGGGTGGGCGGCCCGGGTCGAGGAGCCCGCCGCGATCACCCACGTGCTCGGTGAGGCGTTCCACCGGTTGGGCCACCACCGCCCCCGGCCCGTCGCGATCGAGATCCCGACCGACGTGCTGGCCGCGGAGGTCACCGCCGCCCCACCGTGGCCGGGGTCGCCGCCCCCCGCGCCGCCGGACCCGCGCGCCGTCGAGGCGGCCCGCGCGGAGCTGGCCGCCGCCCGCGCGCCCGTCATCTTCGTCGGCAGCGGGGCGCGCGGCGCGACGGCGGAGGTCGCCCGGCTCGCCGAGCTGCTCCAGGCACCCGTCACGACGGAGCTGGGCGGGCGCGGGGTGCTGCGTGACGACCATGAGCTGTCGGTGTCGTTGCCCGTCGCACACCGGTTGTGGCCGCACGCCGACGTCGTCCTGGCCGTCGGGACCCGGCTGCTGCGGCCCCAGGTCGAGTGGGGCACCGAGGGTCTGCGGATCATCCGCGTCGACCTCGACGAGGAGGAGATCCACCGGGTGTCCCCGCCGGCGGTGTCCCTGGTGGGGGACGCCACCGAGGTGCTCCGCGCGCTGCTCGACGGGCTGCCGCCGGTGGGGCGGCGGTCGCAGTGGCGGGCCGCGGTCGAGGACGCCCGGCACGCGGTGGACGCCGAGCTCGACAAGCTCGCCCCCCAGGTCGACCTCGTCCGGGCGATGCGGGCCGCGTTGCCCGAGGACGGGTTCTTCGTCGACGAGATGACCCAGGTGGGTTACGTCGCCCGGCTGATGTTCCCGGTGCTGCGCCCGTCGACCTACGTGCTGCCGACGTACGTCGGGGCGCTCGGTTTCGGGTTCGCGGCGGCGCTCGGTGTCAAGGTCGCCTACCCGGACCGCGCGGTGCTGTCCATCTCGGGTGACGGCGGTTTCCTGTTCACCGCGACGGAGCTGGCGACGGCGGTCCAGCACGGGATCGGGGTCGTCGCCGTCGTCTTCGACGACGGGTCCTACGCCAACGTGAAGCGCGCCCAGCGCAAGTTCCTGACCCAGACGATCGGCACCGAACTGCACAACCCCGACTTCGTCAAGCTCGCGGAGGCGTTCGGCGCGGTCGGTGTCCGCGCCCACGACCCGCAGGAGTTGCGGGCCGAGATCGAGAAGGGCCTCGCCCGGGAGCGGGTGCCGACGGTGATCGAGGTTCCGGTCGGGGAGATGGCCAATCCGTGGCCGTGGATCCGATTGCCGCGGGTGCGCTGACAACGCCAGACTTCGATGCGTCGCCCATTCCCCGCGCCGGACGTGCGCCCCAGCCGTCAAGGAGACCCACCCATGCCGACCGCCCCGCGCAACGACGTCCCCCCGTTCCGCGCCGCCCTGGCGCACATGCGGACGCAGGAGATCGTGGCCGTCGCGCGCCTGTGCCAGGACTATCCCGACGCCGTCAGTCTCTGCTTCGGTGAGTCGGATCTCCCCACCCCGCTGGTCGTACGGCAGGCCGCCGAACTCGCCATGGCCCAGGGCAAGACCCGCTACGCGGACCGCCGGGGCATCGCACCGCTGCGGCAGGCGATCCAGGAGTACCACCGGCGTACCAACGGCGTGGAGGTCGAGCTGGAGCGGTTGTCGGCGACCTCGTCGGGGATGACCTCCATCATGATCTCGTTGCAGTGCCTGGTGGAACCGGGGGACAACGTCGTCGTCGTGGCGCCGGTGTGGCCGAACATCGTCATCGCCGTCGAGTCGATGGGCGCGACCGTACGGTTCGTCAACCTCGAAGCCGACCCGGACGGCTGGTCGCTGGATCTCGACCAGGTCGAGGCGAACTGCGACGACCGGACGCGCGCGGTGTTCCTGGCCTCACCCGGCAACCCGACCGGCTGGACGATGACCTCGGCCCAGCAGCGGGAACTGTTGGAGCTGACCCGGCGCAAGGGCATCTGGATCATCTCCGACGAGGTCTACAACCGGCTGGTCTTCGACGGGTCCGTCGCGACGCCGTCGATGCTGGAGGTCGCCGACGACAACGACGCGCTCTTCGTCGTGCAGAGCTTCTCCAAGACCTGGTCGATGACCGGCTGGCGGCTCGGTTGGCTGGTGCACCCCGCCGGCCTGGCCCACCAGGTGGGCAACCTCAGCGCGATCAACAGCACCGGGTCGGCCACCTTCGTGCAGCACGCGGGGGTCGCGGCGATCCGCGAGGGTGAGCCGTTCGTGGCCGAGATGGTGGAGCGCAGCGCGCGGGGCCGGGAGACCGTGGCGGACGCCTTCCAGGGCCACCCGCGCATCCTCGCGCCGGACGTCCCGGCCTCCTTCTACTCGTTCTTCCGGATCGAGGGCGTCGACAACTCCCTGGCGTACGCCAAGGAGCTCGTCGCCCGTGCCGGGGTCGGCATCGCGCCCGGCTCCGCGTTCGGCGACGGATTCGACGGCTACTTCCGGATCTGCTTCGCCCAGGACCCGAAGCGCCTGCAACTCGCCCTCGAACGCCTCATCGCCGCGGTCTGACCGGTCCCGCACGGGCCACCACTGCGGGTGGTCGGGTCGGGGCGCGCACGGCGCGGCTCGACCCGGCGGGGCGTCAGAGCCGGTCGGGGCTGAACGCGGCGATGTCCACCGTCGACCGTCCGTCGAGCGCGAGCTGCGCCAGGACCTCCCCGATGCCCGGGGCGAACTTGAAGCCGTGGCCGGAGCAGGCGCTGGCGTAGCAGACGCCGTCGAATTCCCGGGAGCGGCCGATGAGGAAACTCTCGTCGGTCGACATCGTGTAGATGCAGGAGCGACCCCGGCCCGTGGGCTGGACGGCCGGCAGCACCGGGCTGATCGTCCGCCACAGCTCATGCTGCTCCGCGTCGCTGGGTGGACGCCGGTCACCGTCGACGTCCTGCGGTGACAGTTGCCGGTTGTGGAAGCCGATCTTCAGCCCGCCGTCGACCGACCGCCAGCGGGGGAGCCCGTAGACCAGGGCTCCCCCGGCGTCCTCGTAGAGGAAGACCGGGAAACGTCCGGGCAGGTGGTCGCGTTCCCGCGCCTCGGCCACGTCGAACTCGAAGACGGGAATGCGCATCGGGGTGACGGCGGGGGCGATCTCACCGGGCAGGAAGCGACCCACCCAGCCGCCGACCGTCAGCACCACCGCGCCGCAGCTCACCTCCCACCCGTCGCCGACGACCGTTACGGTGCCCCCGGAGCCGGGGGAGAGCGTACGCACGGCACGTCCGTGGACCAGGTGGGCGCCGGCGGCGGTCGCCCGCGTCAGGTAGGTGAGCCGGGCGTTGTCGGCGAAGAGCATCAGCGCGTCCGGCTCGTGGACGGCGACCGCGTCGGGCTGGACGTGGAAGGCGGGAAACCGGCTGGTGATCTCGCCCGCGTCGAGGTACTCGTGGTTGATCCCGCACCGGAGCGCGGTGTCCCGGGAGCCCTGCACCAGCTTGGAGTCGGGGGAGCCGACGAACAGGCCGCCGGTGCGCAGCGCGATCGTCTCGTCGGTCGCGGCGTCGAGTTCCCGCCACCCCTCGTACGAGCTGTCCAGCAGCGGGACGTACTGCTCGCCCTCCCAGTACGCCCGCCGGAAGATGCGGGTCTGGCCGTGCGAGGAACCCAGGTCGTGCAACGGTCCGTGGGCCTCGACGCCCAACACCCGCGCTCCCCGCCGGCTGAGCTGGTGGAGCGCCGACGCACCCATGATCCCGAGCCCGACGACCACCACGTCGTACGTGGGGGACACCTCACCCCACCGCGCATCCGGGCCCGTGGGGGCGGGCCAGTTCCCGTGAGCGCTGCGCGGCGGCGGTGAGCGCGGTCAGGATGGAGCCCTTCAGCCCGGCGGCGTCGAACGCGGCGATGCCGCGCTCGGTGGTGCCGTTGGGCGTCATCACCTCGTGGCAGAGCTGCATCGGCGGTTTCCCGCTCTCCGCGATGAGGGTCGCGGTCCCGCCGAACACCTGCACCGCCATCTCCCGGCCGGCCGCCTCGCTGAAGCCCCGGGCGGCGGCGAACTGGCAGAAGGCGTCGACGATGTAGCTCACGAACGCCGGTCCGCCGCCGCAGATCGCGGTGGCGTCGTCGACCAGTTCCTCGCGGTCGACCCGCAGTACCCGGCCGATCACCCCGAGCAGGGCCTCCGCCTGGGCAGTGGTCTCCGCCGACACCTGCGGGCCGGCGTGGTAGACCGACATCCCCTGGAACACCTCGGACGGTGTGTTGGGGATGGACCGGACGACCTGCGTGGTGCCCAGCGTCGTGGCGATCGTCTCGGCGGTGAGGCCGGCCATCACCGACAGCACCGGCGTCCCCGGGGTGAACCGGTGGCGTTCGGCGTCGGCGAACTCGGCGAAGACCTGCGGCGGGACGGCCAGCACGACGAAGTCGCCGTCGGCCAGATCCAGGTGGGCGACGACCGTGAGCCCGTCGAGTTCGGCGAGGAGTTCGCGTCGGGCGGCACTGCGCTCGACCACGACGATTTCCGGACCGGCCGGTCCGCCGAGCAGCCCCCGGATGATCGCCAACCCCATGTGACCACCGCCGACGATGACCAGCCGCCGGGTGGCGGTCATCCGCGCGACTCCGCGTGCGCCATCGTCACCTGGTAGTTGGTGACGACGTCGGACACCGTCGTACGGTGCAGGACCCGCCGTTGCCGCAGGTCGTACGGGCGGCCGCGGTGCATGGTGCAGCGGTTGTCCCATACCGTGAGGTCGCCGACGCGCCAGTGGTGGGTGTAGACGAACTGGTCCTGGGTGGCGAACTCGATCAGCTCTTCGAGCAGGGCCCGCCCCTGTTCGACCGGCCAGCCGACGATGTGTGAGGCGTGTGAGGCGAGGAAGAGGCTGCTGCGGCCGGAACCCGGGTAGTGGTCGACGACCCGCTGCGGCACCGGCGGCAGCGCGGTGGCGATGTCGGAGTTGAAGCTGTCGAACCCGGACTTCGCCCGGGAGTGGGCGATGCTGTGTTCGGCGACGAGGTTCTCGACCTGGCGTTTGCGCTCCGGCGGCAGTGCGTCGTAGGCGGCGCGCATGTCCGCGTACTGGGTCTCGCCTCCGGTGGGGGGGATCTCCCGGGCGGACAGCAGCGAACACTTCGCCCGGACGGCCTTGAAGGAGCTGTCGGTGTGCCACATCTGGTTGCCCAGGTTGTAGCGGGTGAGGCGGTCCTCGGGGTCGAGGAGCTTGCCCTCGTGGTCGAGGTTGGAGATGTCGGTGAACTCGTTGCTCAGCCGCAGCGCCTTGCCGGCGAAGTTCGGGGCGGTCTCCAGCGGCCCGAACAGCCTGCTGAAGCTGGTCTGCTGCTCGTCGGTGACCGGTTGGTCGGGAAAGACGAGGACCGCGTAGCGCTCAAAGGCCGCGTGGATCTCGGCGAAGACGTCCTCCGGTACGGGCGTGGTCAGGTCGACGCCGGTCACCTCTGCGACGAAGAGCGGATGGAGTGGCTTGAGGGTTATCGCCACGGATGTCTCCTTATCAGCGGTCAGGGAAGACGTCGGCACAGATCACAGGGAGGACACAGGCATCGAAGGCCGACATTGGCACGCATTCGACGCCGAATGTGAATAGGCGGTTTCCTGGACACCATTTTCCATGCCCCGGCAACCCTCTCAAGTGGATGAAATCTCCCAAGTCGGGGCAGCGTTACCGGATCGTGACCTAAATCTATATGTAAGAACGTCGATAGTGTGGACGACTGTCGGATGGCCGTCCGCCCAGCCGGGAGGGGTCGGCGACGGGTGGATCGTGGGGTACCTTCCCTGACGCACCGGTAGATGTAGGTCGATATATGGGGGTGTCGGTTCATGGGCGTGGGGACCGCCGTCGACCTCGCCGGGTTGGTGCGGCGATCGGTTGCCGACCATCCGGAGGCGGTCGCGCTGGAAGTCGGCGACCAGTTCCTGAGCTACCCGGCACTCTGGCGACGCGCGGGCCTCCTCGCGGCGCGGATCGCCGCCACGGCCCCTGGCGCCACCCGCGTCGGGCTGTTCTCGACCCGCTCCGTGACCTCGTACCTCGCCTATCTGGCGGTGCTCCGGCTCGGCGCGACCGTGGTGCCCCTGCACCCCGGCGCTCCCGTGACGCGCAACGCCGGCATCGCGCGCCGGGCCGGCCTGGCCGCCGTCGTCGTCGACGAGGTCGATCCGGCCCTCCTCGGTGCGTTGGCCGACGTGGGCGTCCGGCTGGTCCACCCGGACGACGACCGGCCGGTGGCCGGCGGCGGACCCGACGACGGCGGACGGACGGTCACCGGCGACGACGTCGCCTACCTCCTGTTCACCTCCGGCTCCACCGGAGTGCCCAAGGGGGTGCCGATCGCCCACCGCAGTGCCGCCGCCTACGTGCAGCACGTGGTGCGCCGCTACGACATCGGCGTCGGCTCCCGGCTCACGCAGAACTTCGACCTGACCTTCGACCCGTCCGTGTTCGACCTGTTCGCGGCCTGGAGCAGCGGCGCGACGCTGGTGGTCGCCACCGCCAGGGAACTCCTGCGTCCGGCGACGTTCGTCAACGAGCGACGGATCACCCACTGGTTCTCGGTGCCGTCGCAGGTCTCCTACGCGCGCCGGCTGCGGCTGCTCGCCCCCGACGCCATGCCCGACCTCGGCTGGAGCATCTTCATCGGGGAGCCGTTCACCCGTGAGCAGGCGGCCGTGTGGCACGCGGCGGCGCCGCGCAGCGTGATCGAGAACGTGTACGGCCCGACCGAACTCACCGTGAGCTGTGCCGAGTACCGGCTACCCCGGTCACCGGCCGACTGGCCGACGACGAGCAACGCGACGGTGCCCATCGGGCTGGTGCTGCCCGAGCACGACTGGATCCTGGTCGACCGCGACGGCCGGGCCGGGCGCGACGGCGAGCTGTGCGTGCGGGGCGTCCAGCGGTTCGCGGGCTACCTCGATCCCGAGGAGAACACCGCGCGCTTCCTCAGCTTCGACGGGGGCGACGACCGTGCGCGGGTCTACGACGGGACCGGACCGCTCACCCCGGCGCACTGGTACCGCACCGGTGACCGGGTCCGGGTCGAGAACGGCCACCTGGTCCATCTGGGCCGCCTCGACCGGCAGGTCAAGATCCGCGGCTACCGCGTCGAACTCGGCGAGATCGAGGCGGCGCTGCGCGGGCTGGACGGCGTCATCGACGCTGCCGTCGTGCTGCTCGGGCAGGCCCCGGCCGAGTCGCTGGTGGCGTTCTGCACCGGCGACACCGAGCCGGCGCGGGTGGCCACGGAGCTGCGCGGGGTGCTGCCGCCGTACATGACGCCCACCCGGGTCGAGTGGCTCGAGGCGATGCCCCTCAACCAGAACGGCAAGGTGGACTACCTGCGGTTGGCCTCGGTCGCCGCCGACGGGTCCCGCTGAGGCGCGGGAACCGCCGAATGCGGCATCAACCGGCTCGGACGCCACCGCGCCGTCGCGACCCGGTCCGACCGGCTTGCCGTGCGCTGCGCAGCCGGCGTCACCGTCGCCGCTGTCGACGAACGGCCGTGGCGCAGGTCTCAGGAGCGCTGCTTCCTCGTCCAGATGACGTAGCCGGCGCAGAGGATCAGCATGAGGACGACGATGCTGGTCCATGCCCAGCGGGCGAAGGGCTCGTCGGCCACCACGGCGCGGATGCCCGCCAGGACGGCAAGCGCCGGCGGGCCCAAGCCGTACCACTCGGAGAAGGTCAGCTCCTTCATCGCCTGCCGCATGCGGCGAGTCTAGTCACCACCTGCTGCGATACCGGGCCTAGCCGACGACCTCGGCGTCGATCACGGCCCAGGAGTGTGGTCCGGTGGCCACGAGCGCCAGCCGGTCGCCGGCGGTGAGCACGCCGTCGGCGGCCAGCAGGTCGGCGTTGACGAGCAGGTCCGCGGCGAACTCGTGGGCGTGCGCGGCCAGGCGACCGGGCAGCAGCTGGTCGAAGGAGTAGCCGGCCGCGCCGGTGAGGAACCGCTGGGCGGGCAGCCGGTAGTTGTTGAACAGGGCGTGGGTGAAGTCGCGCGGACCGCGACCGGTGGCCTCCCGGGCGGCCTTGACGGCCGACCGGCCGAGCAGCACGTTGCGGCGCTGCGCGGCGGGGCTGTTGTCGGTGAGGTCACCGCGCCAGTCGCTGCGCAGCGCCATGCCGTTGACGAGCAGGACGAGCCCGTCACCCGCCGGCCGGTGCCGGGTCACCAGGGCTGCGGCGGCACCGTCACTGAGGACCGACAGCTCCGCGTCCATCATCCGGCCGCGACCGACGACACGGTCCGCGGTGACGACGAGGACGGTGTCGACGTCGGTCGTCGCGAACAGCCCCTGGACCGTGCCCAGCAGCAGGCCGAGGTTGGCGCACCCGTGACCGGCGACGGTCTGGGTCGCGGCGCCGGGTGCGTCCACGGCCCGGGCGAGGCGCACGTTGTTCCTGCGTACGCCGTCCCCGTCAGCGGTCTCCGTCGCGTAGACGATCGCGTCCGGCACCAGCCCGCCGGCGAGCGCACGCGCACCGACCTCGCCGGCCATCTCGATCGAGGACATTGTCGTCACTCCATACGACTCCAGCCCGTCGTCGAGCAGCCGTGGATTGTCGGCACCCACCTCGTCCAGCTCCCGGACGAGGTGTTTCGTCCCGTGCAGATGGGCGATGGAGGAGAGGTAGAACGCCGCCACGGGAGGTCCTTCCGCCTTGCCGGAACGCTGGCCGACAGGGTACTACGACGGGGGTGTCGCACCGGCCACGTACGTTTTCCGAAATGGCCGGGGTCGATGTCGGAGCGCTTGTCGCCGCCGGACCCGCCGCCACCGCGCTCGGCGCTTCCCACCCGCTGCCGTGCTTGCGACACCGTCGTCGCGCTCTCCCCCGCCCGACGGCGGGCGGGGGAGAGTCGTGGTGGCGGTGTGGTCGGGCGGGGACCGTCCCCGCACCCGTGGGCGGGGTCAGGCGACCGTGCAGGCCGCGCCGTTGAGGGTGAACGAGGTGGGCTTGGCGGTGTTGCCGGTGTGGTTGGCCTGGAATCCGATGTCGACCGACCCGCCGGCCGGGATGGCGGCGTTGTAGCTGGCGTTACGGGCCGTCACCTGGCCGGACGAGGGGGAGTAGGAGGCGTTCCACCCGGAGGTGATGCTCTGACCGCCGGGCAGCGTGAAGACCAGCGACCAGCCGTTGACAGCGCTGGAACCGGTGTTGGTGATGGTCAGGTTCTCGGTCAGGCCGCTGTTCCAGGCGTTGACGCTGGCGGTGACCCGGCAGGCCCCGGAGCTGGGCGGCGGGGTGGTCGTCGGCGGCGGGGTCGTCGGCGGCGGCGTGGTCGGCGGCGGCGTGGTAGGAGGCGGGGTGGTCGGCGGCGGGGTCGTCGGCGGCGGGGTGGTCGGCGGCGGGGTGGTCGGGGTCGGGTTGGTCAGGCCGAAGAACCCGAGGGCGACGGCGGCCATCCCACCGGAGGGCAGGCTGTGCCCGGCACCCTGGACGCTGTACGCCTCGACGAGGACGTTGCCGCTGGCGTCGGCGTAGCGGCGGCGGTTCCAGTTGGCCTGGGGGGTGTCGGTGGAGGTGGGTGTCTGGCTGAGCCCGAACACGTTGGTCCACTGCTCGATGGTCTCCTGGAGCAGCGAGTACGGCACCAGGGTGTCGGCGGTGCCGTGCCACAGCTGCACCTTCGGCCGGGGACCGGAGTAACCGGGGTACGCCTGCTGGCGGACCGCGTCACCCCACTGCTGCGGGGTGCGGTTCATGTTCCCGCCGGTGCACTGGCTGGCGCCGGGCGGGTAGTCGGCGGCGTTGGCGAAGCAGTTGTAGGGCACCCCCATGAAGGCGGCCCCGGCGGCGAACACGTCGGGGTAGAGCGCCAGCATGTGGTTGGTCATCATGCCGCCGGAGGAACTGCCGGTGGCGAACACCCGGCGGGGGTCGCCGCCGTACTGCCGCTGGGCATAGTTGATCATCGAGACGATCGACACCGGGTCACTGCCACCGCCCCGGCGCTTCGCGGCGTCCGACCAGGTGTCGAAGCAGTTGCCGAAGCCGGCCTGCTGGGTCGCGGACGGGTAGATCACGATGTAGCCGTACCGGTCGGCCAGCGAGGCGAACTCGCTGCTGGAGTAGAAACCGGGGCCGGTGCCGCCGCAACCGTGCATGGCGACCACGACCGCCGGGTTGGTCGGGCGGGTGTTCGGTACGTAGATGTGCATCCGCATCCGGCCGGGGTTGTCGCCGAAGTTGGTCACCTCGACCAACGACGCGGCGTACGCCGGTTGGAGCGTCGGTACCACCAGGGCGGCGGCCGTCAGAGTGGCCACCAGTGGCGCCGCCAGGGCGAGTAACAGTTTCCGTCTGATTCTCATGGGGCGTGACTCCCTCACAGGTTGAGATCGGCCGCGCGGCACGGGTGCGCCCGGATGCCCGTGTCGTCCGCGCCGGCCCTTGGCGTCCGGCATGCCCTGCCCCGGCCCGAGGTGGCATTGCATGGCACTTAGTGTTCTCTTCGGTCCGACAAGTGTCAATCGAATGGCCTCGATACACTGGTCGATCACCGACGTACGCCCGGTCCACCGTGGAACCACGCCCGGTAGGCGGGCCCGGGTACGCCGTCTACAGTCGGTGCCACCGTCGCCGAGCCGAGCCCGGAGCGTCCCGTGCCACACCCGTTCGACATCGAGGAGATATTCCCCGACGACGGGGACCACCCGGTACGGCTGCCCCGGCGGCAGGCCGGCAACTCGCCCCAGGGCGTCGCGGTGACCCTGCTGGCCGACTACACCCTGCGTACCCGTGCCTGGTTGCCGTCCGCCGCCATCGTCGCGCTGCTGGCCGAGTCGCACGTCAGCCTCGCCGGCGCGCGGACCGTGATCAGCCGACTGGCCCGCCGGGGCGTCCTGGAGGGCAGCCGGCAGGGGCGGCGCAGCTCGTACCGGCTCAGCCGGTCCGCCGCCGTCAGCCTCTCCGTCGGCGGCAGCTGGGTGATGGCCGCCACCACCACGACCCAACCGTGGGACGAGTGCTGGACGCTCGTCGCCTTCTCCCTGCCGCAGGAGCGCAGCGCGCAACGGCGGGCCCTGCGTGGCCGGCTGCGCTGGCTGGGCTACGCGCCGCTGTACGACGGGCTGTGGATCTCCCCGCACGAGTTGACCCCGAAGGCCCGGGCCCAGCTCACCCAGCTGCACCTCGGCGCGGTGACCGTCTTCCGGGGCCGGCGGGTCGACCTCGACGCGGTCGCCGGGCGCGACCCGCTCGACGCCTGGGACGTCGCGGCCGTCGCCGCCCAGTACGAGAGCTTCCTGCGGCGCTGGCGGCCCCTCCTGCCGCGGATCGCCGCCGGTCAGGTCGACGGCGCCGAGGCGGTACGGGCCCGGACCGAGGTGATGGACACCTTCCGGCGTTTCCCCACCCTCGACCCGCAGCTACCGCTGCGGCTGCTGCCCGCCGGCTGGCTGCGCGGCCCCGCCCGGGAGACCTTCGCCGCCGTCTACGACGGGCTCGCCGACACCGCCGAGCGGCACGTCCGGGCCGTCGTCGCCCGGTTCGCCGACGGCACGTACGCCGACGTGCGGGCGCACAGCACCGCCGACCTCCTCGCCGGGGTGTGCGCCACCGAAGCCCGCAGCTCCGCCCCACCCACAGCCGACACCGACCTGGCGGAGTCGTCCCCGTCGCACTGACCCGGCCACTGCCGGCCCCTCGGCCCGCTCAGAGTTTCAGCCCCTCCACGGTGCCCAGGTCGTACCAGGTGAGGGAGAAGGGGCTGTCGCCGGACGGCACGACCGGGAACACGCCCCAGCTCTCCAGGACCGCACCGGGCCGCAGGGTGAAATCCGTGCCGGGCCGCTGCGACGTGCAGTACGTGTCGACCGGGAAGACCTCCCGGCCGTCGGCCAGCGTCAGATGCGACGACTGGAGATCCGCCGCCCGGGCCGGGCAGCTGAGCACCCAGCCGCCGGGGGACCGGGTCGTATAACGCAGCTGCACCCGCACCGTACCCGCCGTCATCTCCAGACCCGTGACGGTCGCCGTGTTCTGCCCGTCGTCGTAGAGGAGGCGACTCATCCGCCGTGGGCCGGACTCCGGCGACGCCGAAGCGGCCGTGCCCGCGTCCGCGTCAGGCCCGTCGGTCGACGCGGCGGGGTTGCCGGACGTCGGCTGCGCGGGCCCGGCGGCGGTCGCCCCGGCCGGTGCCGCCGCGTCCGACCCCGGCCCGGTCGACTCCGGCTTGTTGAGCGTGAGCCAGACCACGGCGGCGGCCCCCAGCACCGCGATGAAGACGACGCCGACGATCAACCCGACCAGATGCTTGCGCAACATCGATGATCCTTTACTGCCGGTGGACAGGCTCCTTCCACGCTAGATCCCGATGGCAAGATCCGCAGGTCGGCGGCCGTCGGCTCACCGGCGGCGGGCCCGTTCCAGCACCTCCTCGGCGGTGAGCGGGCTGCGCGGATGGTGGCTGAGCGACAGCGGGGTACGGATCTTCACCGGCGCGGCACCCTCGGCGGCGAGGTAGAACTCACCGGTGCCGAGGCGGGAGATGTCGGCGACGTCGCCGCCCTTCGCCTTCGCCATCTCCCGGGCCGCCTCCAGCTGGATCGGGCTGTTCAGCCGGCCGTAGAGCTGGGTCGCCGCGTTGCCCGGGATGCGGTTGTGCAGCCCCTTGGGCGACTGGGTGGCGAAGATCAGGCCCAGGCCGTACTTGCGGGCCTGGGCCGCCAGCGCCAGCGTGCTCTGGGTGCACGCGGTCATCGCGCCGGACGGGGCGAACGTCTGCGCCTCGTCCATCACCAGCAGCCCGAGCAGCGGCCGGTCGTTCGCCGGATGCTGCTTGATCCAGGCGAACAGCGCCATCTGCAACTGGTTGACGAAGCCCTGCCGGGCCTCGTCGGATTGCAGGCCGACGAGGCTGATGACGGAGATCCGCGCCCGCCGGCCCGGCTCGGGGGTCAACAGCAGCCCCGGGTCCATCGGGCTGCCCTCGCCGCCGAACAGCGGATCGTTGACCATCGCCGCCGCCAGCGACTGCGCGATCCCCACCCCGATCTTGTCCGCCCCGTCGATGTCCAGCAGCCCGTCCGGCAGGTCGGCGAGAGTGTCGATCAGGCCCTGCACCCGGCTGCCGCCGCGCCGGCCGTAGTGCTCGACGGCCTTACGCAGCACGGCGAGCCCCAGGTGGACCTTGTTGGTACGACCGGTCAGCTGGGCACGGGGCGCCAGCGCGGCGACAGCCGCCTCGACGGCCTCGTGGAACTCGTCGGGGTCGTCGCGCACACCGCGGAAGTCCGGCAGCGGCTGGAAGCTCAGCGGGCGACCCGACGACCGGCGCGGCGTCCACACCAGTACGTCGGTCCCGGCGAGGTACGCATCGGCCTTCTCCGCGTCCCCGGCACGCCACTGCGGCGGTGGCTCCGGCCACCCGTCACCGAGCCGGGCCAGGTCGTTGTTGGGGTCGAGGACGATGGCGGAGACCCCGGCGAGGGCACACTCCTCCAGGATCCGCCGGATCAGCACCGTCTTGCCGGACCCGGAGCCGGCGAAGAGGGTGGTGTGCTTGCGGAGGGCTTCGAGGGAGAGCGGCACGGGTGCACCGGTGCGGTGGTCGTACCCCACGATGAGGTGCGGACCGGCCTGCCCACCGTCGGCCGGCGGCGGATCACCCCGCCCCGCCCCGGAGCGCCCGTCACCCGCCCCCACGTCACCCGCCCCCGCCGGTGCCGTCTCGGCCGGTGCCAGGTCGGCCGTCGTCGTCTCGGCCGGTCCGGCGGCGACCGGTCCGGCGGCGACCGGTGCGGTGCGGTCCGGTTCGGTGCGGTGCGGTCGTACCGCCGCATCGGTTGCGTCGCCACCGGGAGGGTCGGGGAGCCAGTCGGCCACGGAACCCAGGGCCTGTCGCAACACGGTGACGTTCCGGGTCGGTCGACGGGCGGTCAGCCAACCCCGCAGGTCGACGGGTGACTCGGCGAGCATGACCCGCAGGGCCCCCAGGATGCGGAGATCCTCGGGGTCCAGCGGGAGGATCGTCCCGCCGGCCCGGGTGAAGGCCGCGATCGCCTGCCGGGTCTTGGCCCCGCCCGACCAGGCGCCGTTGCGGAGCAGGAAGAGCTTGCGGCGGGTCACCCGGGCGTCGAGCCCCGCCACCGTGCACGCCTTGCGGAGCCGGGTGAGCGCGGCGATCGCATGGTGCTCCTCGCTGATCGCCCGGAAACACCAGTGGACCTGGTCCTCGGTGGCCTCGTCGAGGGTGAGCCGGAGCCGGGCGTGCAGCGGCGGCTGGGCGCTCGGCGGCGGATCCACGCTGAACGATCCACCACCCTCGCCGCGCTCCACCACCCAGGCGGTCAGGCCCGCCGCGAGCAGGGCGGGGACCGTGCTGTCCTCGCTGTCGCGGGCCAGCGGGCCGGACACGTCGACCTCGCTCTTGAGCTGGGCGAACCTGGTGTCGAAGCGCTCCAGGTCCCCCACGGGGGACAGGCGCGGGCGGTGGGGTCGCGGTTCCGCCGTGGCACCGAGCCGGGTCAGCTCCCGCACCTCACCGGCGGCGACGCAGGCCCGGACGTGCCGGTCGATGTCGATCAGCAACTGCCGGGGTGTCATCTGCGCGGCCTGCGCGAAGGCTTCGGGCCGCACCGGCCACGACGGATACGGGGGTACGAAGCCGCGCTCGGCGAACCGGGCGGCGAACCGCCGCTCGACGATCTGCCGGGCCAGGGTGGCGTCGTGGATGGTGGTGAGCCGGGGTGCCACCCGGAACCGGTCGCTCACCGTGTCCACCGTCCGGCTCGTGATGATCGTCCACGAGGTCGGCAGGCAGGCCACCAGGGTGAGCGTGCGGCGGGTGAGCTGGCGCAGTGACATCAGGCCGTCGGCGATCCGGGCGTGCACGGCGGCCTGCTCCGGGTCGTCCTGCCCGCCCGACCGGTGGCGCAGGACGTCACCGGCGGCCACGGACTGCGCGATCAGGGTGTCGATCTGGTCGACGGCGATCACGGACGGGCCGGTGAGGGCCAGCAGCCAGGAGATCTCCTGGACGATCTGCTGCGCGTTGCGGGGTGCCCGTCGCATGCCCCAGGCGCCACGTTCGCCCGGCTCCCCCTCCTCACCGGAGGTGAAGTAGTTCTCCGCGATGTCGCGGTGGGTGCCGTCCTCCGAGGCGCTCAGCGCGAGCGCCCGGGCCGTCTCCCGGCAGGCGCGCGCCACGTGCGGGGCGTACCCGACGAGCCCGTCGACGAACGCGTCCAGGGCCGGCCGGGTCAGTTCGGTGTCACCCATCACCGCCCGGCGGGCCGAGCGGGGCGCCCCGACCATCGAGGAGAGCCGGCGCAGCAGCAGCCGGAGCTGGCTCTCGGCGTCGGGCACCGGGCGGGACAGCCCGTCGAGCATGCAGGCGAGCACACTGTCCCAGAAGCCGTGCGCGTCGAGCAGCCCGACCAGGAAGAAGTAGCCGCCCTGCTGCTGCACCTGCTGGCGGATCCAGCCCAGCAGGTGGGTCTTGCCCGAGCCACGCTGACCCTGCAGCACCAACCCGATCGGGCTGCTGTCGGCGCTGTCCCGGGCGTCGGCCACCCCGGCGAGGACGTCGCGGGCCACGGCGGTGTGCAGACCCTCCACATGGAACGGCGAGGGCCGCCAGACGTCGTCGGGCACCGGCGCCCAGTCGAGCCTGAGCGCCGCCAGGGCCGCGTGCTCCGCCACGGTCATCCCACCCCGATCGCCAGCAGGTGCTTGTCCTGGCCGCCCAGCCGCAGGGCCGCCGCCACGTCCGCCGAGGTGAGCGCCTTCTGGTTGGATTCCGGGACGATGTCCACGTCCGGCTCGCGCTCCAGGTCCCGCAGCGCCTCGTCGAGGTCGGCGGGGTCGACGTCGCCGAAGAACGGCCGCAGCCGGGTCAGGCTGACCCAGGCCCCCGGCTCGGCGGCCAGCGCCGCGTACGCGTGCCGGACGCGCAGACCCAGGGTCCGCCGCAGGTCCGGCGCCGCCGTACCGGCCCGTACGTCGGTCAGCGCGAACAGCTCACCGAACGAGCGGTAGTCGCTGCGGACCATGACCCGGTCCCGCAGGTTGACCTGCAACGCCGTCAGCGCCCCGCCGAGGATGCGGCCCTGCGCCGACTGGAAGGGCAGATCCTCCTGCACCCGGACCCAACCCTTGTCGGCGAGCTGGTGCAGGAAGGTGTTGCCCTCCCGGCGGCTGTCGACGAATCCGAGGCGGTTGAGCTTGTCCCGGTAGGACTTGCGCACGTCGACGCCGTACCGGTTGCGCAACTCGGTGTTGGGCACCTCCCGGGCCTCCGCCATCAACACGAACAGGATCGCGGCCTCAGAGGGGGTGAGGTCGTCGCCGGCCATGGGATCTTCCTTCCGCCAGGTCACGTCGCCGGGCCCGGATCAGGGTGCCGATCTGGTGCACCACCGCCCCGACGTCGTGGTTGATTCGGGCATTGGTGAAGCGCAGGACGGCGTAACCGTCCAGCTGCAACCGCACGTCGCGTTGCCGGTCCGCCTCGAACCGGTCCGGCCGGCAGTGCTCCGGGCCGTCGATCTCGACGACACACCGCTCATCGGGCCAGAGCAGGTCCAGGCAGACCGCGGGTGAGAGGGGGTGCGGCTGGTGGTACCGGTTCCAGACCCGGCCCGCCGACCAGCTCTGGCCGGCCAGGGCGGCCTCCAGCAGCGCCTCGGTCGGGCTGCCGGGGTGGGGGCGTCCGACGACCTGCGGGGGTGTCGTCGGCACCGCCGCGGGGTGTTCGTCCGCCGCCGGGGTGAGCGGGACGGTGACCACCCGGTCCTCGTGCCGTAAGGGTGCGCCGGCCAACCACACGCCGACCCGGCCGTGGTGACACAGCCACTCCGCGCCCGCCACGACGGCCTGCTCGCCGGCCGGGTCGAGGCCGGCGGGCACCTCGATCAGCAGATTCGCCTGGGGGCGTCCGAACCCCTGCGCCACCACCCGGGTCAGCCCCGGACACCGGATCTCCGGGGGGAACGGGTCGACCGGTGGTCGTCGGCCGGACAACGCCACGGTGGCCAGGTACGCCAGGAACGCGGCGGAGTGCGCGGAGCCCCGCGCCCGGGCGATCGCGGCGGCCCGGACGGCGGTCAGGCCGTACGGGTCGGCGCGGGGGAGGTCGGCGGCCTCGGGGAGCCACCCCGGCAGCAGCCCCACCGCCACCCGTTCCAGCTCGTCGAGGACGGCGTGGACGAAGGAACCGGCGGTACGGGTCGGGCCGGGTTGCAGCACGACGGCGGCCGGGCCGACCGGTTCCCCGGTGACGGTTGCCGCGACGGTGCCGGTGGGCACCCCCGGAATCTGCACGACGCGATCCGTGGGCAATGCGGCGAGTTGACGGACGAGACTCATGGCCGGTCACCGGCGCGGACCGCGATGACCCTCTCCGGAGGGGGAGCGGATCGGGTGGAACTCAGCGGTCCTCATCCTCCCCGGGCGGCCATCGGACGAACCCGAACACACTACGAAGCGGTTCGCCGCCAGCGCCATAGCTGTCCCCGGTCAGTCGTGCTTCGGACACCCGACCGCGCGACGGAACCGGCAGGAGCTAGCTCTTCTCCGGCTGCGCGTCGTGTCGCTCCGGTTGTTTGTCGGCGAGCGCCTGCGCCCGGCGGCTCAGCGACTCGACGTGGGCGGTCAGCTTCCCGACGGCTGCCTCGTCGGTGTCGTCCAGGGTCGCCAACCGGTCGAGCAGGGCGGCATGGTCGGAGGTCAACTGCCGGTAGCGTCGGGCGAAGCCGCTGTCGTCGCCCTGACGCCCGTACAGCAGGGCGTACTGCGGGTCGAGGTCGATGATCTGCTGGGCGAGCCCGGCGGTGGCGGCGCTGAGCGCGCTGCGGCTGTCGGTGAGCCCGTCGCGGCGGACCCGCCGGGTCGCCGCCAGCCGCCCGGCCCGCCGGCCGCCGAGGTAGAGCAGCGACGCTCCGGCGACGACCCCGGTCACCGCCGCGGCGGCGAGCAGGAACCGGGGCAGCGACGGGCTGATCGTGCGGGCCCCGTCGGGTACGGTGCCGGCCTTGACCAGCCGGTCGTAGTTGACGGCAATGACCTTCACCGCCTCCAGCGGGCGGTCGGCGAAGGTGTCGATGCCCCGGCCGATGATCATTTCTGCGGCGGCGGCCTTGCCCAGGTTCTTCTTGTCGTATCCGGGCACCAGGGCGCAGCCGTAGGTGTCGTAGTCGTAGTCGTCGCCGTCGCCGTCGCGGCTGAGCACCAGCACGACCGTCCCGTCGGCGGCCCGGTGCACCTGCTTGCAGGTGTCGCGCAGGTCGGCCCCGGGGGAGCGCAGGATCACCACCAGCCGACGGTTGCCGATGATCCGTTCCGCCGCGGCCCGGTCCACGTCGAGCCCCGGGTCGGCATAGAACGACGTGGTGCGCACCTGCCGGGCGACCGGCCCGTCCAGCGCCCCGCCGCTCCACACCGCCCAGCCGGCCAGCGCCAGGCAGGCCAGCACGGCCAGGCCGAACGGGGTACCGAGCAGGCCGACGACACGCTGCCGCCGGGAGGCACCGGCACCGGTCCGCCGGGACGGATCGGCGCGCTGCGGCCGGGAGGGGCCGGCACCGGTCCGCCGGGAGTCGGAACGGGTCATGACAGCCGGCCTCGCAGGTAGTTGTCCGGGCGGTAACTGGCGATGCCGACCTGGCGGGCGGTGTCGTCCAACTCGGCCGTCGCCTCGTCGAGCAGCGTACGGACGTGCCGGGCGGGCAGCTTCTCCTCCCATGCCGACCGGGCGGCCTGGAGCGCGACGATGCCCCGGGTCAGCGCCGGGTTGCTGCGGGCGTCGGTCAGCAGGGACACCTCGACGGCCAGCGCGGTCAACCCGGCCAGCCGGACCGGGGCGGTGTCCCGTCGGCGGCCCAGCCCCCGGTCGGGGCGGCGCAGCGACCGGGCCGACAGGATCAGGAACGCCGCCACGCAGCCCGCGAAGAGCCACGGCAGCGCCGGCAGCGCCACCCGCAGCGGATCGGCCGGCCGGTAGGGTAACGGCCGCTCGAACAGGCCCGCGTAGCGCAGGTCGGTGACCCGGTTGAGGTAGACGCCCAGCACGTTGCGCTGCGGATAGTCGGAGCGGCTGAGCACGCTGGCGAACTGGCCGTAGAAGCTCGCCCCGGCCAGCTCCGCGAAGTCCGCCGCGCCGGGCCCGTGGTATTCGATCCAGAGCCCGTACATCACCACGATCGGCTGGTCGGGGAACTGGGCGCTCAGGGCGGGGCCGTACCGGGGCAGGGGTTCGCCGTAGCGCTGCACGGGCAGCGCGACGTACCAGGCGCCGTCGGGAAAGGCGTTGCGGGCGGCGGTCTCGGGCACGTCGGTGAGGGTCGCGCCGGGCGCGACGTGCCTACCGGTCGCCCGCAGGTCGGTCAGGACGGCGGTCAGCTCCGGCCCGCTCGGCTCGCGCCAGCGCAACTCGTCCCGGTCGGCCTGGGTGGACTCCTTGCGCAGCGCGGTGATCAGGGCGATCAGCAGGTCGGTCACGTCCCCGGTGGCGAACTGCGCCCGCCAGGCGGGCAGCGTGTCGGAGCTGGCCTGGTAGAAACCGCCGCTGACCTCGGTACCGATCACCCGGATCGTGGCGTTCTCCACGTCCCGGACCCGCTCGCGTTCATCTTTGTCGAGGCCGGGTGGGGCGACCAGGATCCGGGTGTCGCCGGCCACCTCCCGGACCCGCTGCTCGTTCCAGTACGCCACCGCCCCCGGTAGGCGTACCACCGGCGCGGCGGCGACCAGCGCGGTCATCTCGTCCACCGACGGCACGGTGGCCCGGTCGGCGGTGCCGGCGCTGTCCGTGGCGACCCCGGCCGTCGACGCCGGTGACCGGCCGTAGCTGACGTCGATGCCCTGCTGCCGCTGGGCGAGCAGGAAGACCACCAGCACGAGCACGGCGACCCCGAGCAGCGCCCAGCGCAACGGCTCGGCCAGGCGGCGGTATCCGCGGGCGCTCATCGCTGTCCCCGCCACAACCGGTCGGCCTGCCGGGCGTGTTCGGCCGCCGCCCGCGCCGCGTCCACCCCGCCGCGGGCACCCGCGAGCGACTCGGCGCGGGTCAGCAACCGTTCCGCCTCGGGCACCCGGTCCGGCGCGGCGTCCCGGCTGACGGCCGCGCTGTCGATCGCCGCCCGCGCGGCCGACCAGGCGGTCCGCCGCTGCTCGGAGCGGGCCCGACGGTGGGGCAGCAGGGTGGTCACCACGCCCGCGGCCACCAGCAGCACCGCGCCGGCCAGCCAGAACAGGTAGGGGTGTGCCATGGGCTCCAACCGTTCGCCGGGGTCCGGGGGACGGCCCCCGGGGGTGGTCCGACCGAGTCTCGCTGATCGGGTCAACCCGCGCCACACGGGCCCCGACCAGGGCAGTTGTCGCTGCGATGGGTGGTGTGACGGTGATCGTGAGTACGGGTGCTCATCCGGTGACCCAGCCGGCGGACGATGATCGGGGCGTGCAGATGACGCGTACCCGTACCCTGCTCGGCGGTGTGCTCCTCGCGGCCGCGACGATCGGCACCTGGGTGGCCTGGCTGGGGTGGGAGAGCGGCTACTCGACGGACCCGCGGACCGGCGCGACCAGCGGCCCGTACGCGGTCTGGCAGGTCGTCGGCGCGGTGCTCACCCTGGTCGTGGTCGCCGCCGTCGCCGGGTGGCTGCTCAGCCCGGTGCTGGTCGCGCCGGTGATGACGGTGGCGTTCACGGCCTGCTGGTCGGGGCACGCGGCGGCCACCGACGACTCGGGGCTGTGGGTGGTGGGGGCGGTGCTGGTGCTGCTCGGCACCGGCGTCGGCAGCACCCTGGTCAGTCTCGGCACCCATCTGCTCCGCCGCCGCACCCGGTGACTTCACCGCCGGCCCTGCTGGCGGATTGCCGACAGGACGCCCGGGGCCGGTAGGGGGCACTGTTGACGCAGGTGGATGGGGGTGTGGCCGGGGAGGCGCGGCGCACCCGCCCGGCCGGCCGGTGGTGACCGCGCCCGGCCGCCACCGCCCGGTCCGGACAACGACGTCACCATCTCCGGCCGGCGGGCGTCGCGTCCGTCGACCGGGCCAGCAAGGAAGGAGGGGCCGGGATGGCCGCTCCCACCGTGACCGCCAGCCTCGACGCCTCGACCTACTCCCCGGGTGAGCCGATGACGCTCACCGTCGGCTACGCCGACCCGGACACCCGCCCCGTGACCGTCACCATCGTGCTGACCGACGCGGACGGCAACAGCAGCGCCCCGGTGCGGGTCACCGCGGTGATCGACCCGCTCGGCGTCGAGGTAGCCGACGACTCCGGCCGGGCCTGGACGAAGGTCTCGGACACCGGGACGACCGCCGTGTACCGGGCGGTGGCCTGATGCCCCGGGTCACCGTGACGGTACGTGACCAGGGTGGACGTACCGCCAGCGCGGCGGTCGACTACGCCCTGGCGCCCCCGGTGTGGGGTGGCTACTACCTGGCCGGCAACGCCGACCCGACGGGGGACATGGTGGGCGGGAACTTCCGTTCGCTGACCCAGTACCGCAGCCTCGCCGACGCCTACGTCTTCCCCGGCTACGGCATGTCCTGGCTGCGTGATCTCGGTCGGGCCGGGGTCGCGCCGAACATGGTGCTGGAGTTGAAGCACTACGGCGCGGGTAGCCCCGGCGCGCAGACGTTCACCGTCGACGGGGTGAACTGGACCGTTCCCGCGCCGGCGATGACCATCCAGCAGCGTCCGGGCACCACCTGGCCCCGGGCGTACGGGTACGGGCAGGTGCTCGCCGGTCAGTGCGACGGGCTGCTCGCCCGCGCCCTGTCGCAGTACCGGACGCTGGGGTTCCCGGTGAACCTGCAACTCGCCTCGGAGTTGGACACCGACCACGAGTTCGGCACCACCGAGTCGGGGGTGTCGTTCACCTGGGCCGAGTCGGACGCCCGCGCGGTGCAGGCGCTGACCTACGTGGTGAACTGGCTGCGGGCCCGGGGCCTGCCCGCCGGCACCACCTTCTCGGTCGGCTCGGGCGGCTTCGATCGGGCCGCCTTCCGGCGTACCCATCCGGAGGCGTTGATGTCCCGGGTGGATTTCCTCCAGTGGAACGTCTACGCGACCGACCCGACCCACACCGCGCTGGGCCGGTTCCGCCGGACGTGGGACTGGGCGGTGGCGGACCTCGGGCCGGTGGCGCTCTCCCGACCGGTGATCATCGCCGAGTGGGGGGTGCAGGCGTCCGCCCTTCCCGACCAGGCGGCCTGGATCGCCACCGTGCCACCGGCCCTGGCCCGGCTCAACGCGGAGCGGGGGCCCCGGATCGTGCGGGCGAACTACTTCAACTCCGGCTGGGGGACCCTGACGCCGAAGCAGCCGGGCCTGGCCGCCCTGCGCGCCGCGTACGCGACCAGGCCGTTCGGCTGAGGCGCGGGGCGCGGGTCAGCCGTCGCCGAGCCGGCGGGTCGGGGCGGAACGCGCGGCATATGCCTGTCACGGTATATGAGCTGCCGGTGGAGCCCGGGCGGGTGCCCGCCCGGCTCCCTATGCTCGGGGCATGGAACTGCGGATCTTCACCGAGCCCCAGCAGGGCGCCACCTACGACCAACTGCTCACGGTGGCCCGCGCCGCCGAGGACGCCGGCTACGGCGCGTTCTTCCGCTCCGACCACTACGTGGCGATGGGGTCGTCCACCGGCGAGCCCGGCCCCACCGACGCCTGGACCACCCTGGCCGGGCTGGCCCGGGACACCTCCCGGATCCGGCTCGGCACGCTGGTCACGGCGGCCACCTTCCGGCTGCCCGGCCCGCTGGCGATCACCGTCGCCCAGGTCGACCAGATGAGCGGCGGCCGGGTCGAGCTGGGCATCGGCGCCGGCTGGTTCGCCGAGGAGCACACCGCCTACGGCATCCCGTTCCCGTCGGTGGGGGAGCGCTTCGACCGGCTGGAGGAGCAGCTCGCCGTCATCACCGGGCTGTGGGCGACCCCGGCCGGTGAGCGGTTCGACCACGCCGGGAAGCACTACCCGGTCGCCAACTCCCCGGCGCTGCCCAAGCCGGTGCAGCAGCCCCGCCCGCCGATCCTGCTCGGCGGCAAGGGCCCCAAGCGCACCCCGCGCCTGGCCGCCCGGTACGCCGACGAGTTCAACCTGCCCTTCGTCTCGGTCGACGAGACGGTGGCCCAGTTCGGCCGGGTCCGCGCGGCCTGCGCCGAGGCCGGCCGCGACCCGGGCACCCTGCGCTGGTCCAACGCACTGGTGCTCTGCTGCGGCCGGGACGACGCCGAGGTGGCCCGTCGGGCCGCCGTCATCGGTCGGGAACCGGCCGAGCTGCGGCAGAACGGGGTCGCCGGCACCCCCGCCGAGGTGGTCGACACGATCGGCCGCTACGCCGAGGCCGGCAGCGAGCGGATCTACCTCCAGGTGCTCGACCTGGCCGACCTGGACCAGTTGGAACTGGTCGCCGCCGAGGTGATGCCCCAGCTCTGACCCGGCCCACCGCAGGCAGGCGGGAGTCCGGGGCCGGCCGGAGGCGGGGACCGGCGGGTGGTCAGCGGTGGCGGCGGCCACCCGGCTCGCGTACCACGGTGTCCAACCGGCCGTCCCGGTCGCTGTCCAGGTAGGTGATGTCCGCGATGCCGTCCCCGTCCAGGTCGAACTGGACCACGTCGGCGATCCCGTCCCCGTCCAGGTCCGTCACCACCTGCGTCGACCCGTCCAGGTGGTGGGTGACGATCGAGTGCGCCCCGGTCCCCGCCACCGGGGGCGTCGACGGGGGCTGCGGCGCGGGCGTCGGCACACCGCGCTGCGGGTACGCCGACGGCGGGGCGCTCGCCGGCTCCAGGCCGACCCCGGTCGGGTCGATCTCCTCCTCGGACGGGTAGACGTCGCCGTGCAGGATCGGGTCGCGGTAGCTGCTCATCGCGCCATGGTTCCCCGTGGACGCCGTCGACAACCGTGCCGGATGATGCACCGGGACCGCGCTCATCGACGGGGAGACGACGTGGAGCTGCACCGGGAACGGGGCCGGCAGGTGCTGGCGGCGGTGTGCGTACTGGCCGGGACGGTGCTGCTGGCCACCGGCGGCGGGCCGCTGCGGACGACCACCGCCCTCGGGGGCGTCGCGCTGGGCGGGGTGGGGCTGGCCAACAGCCTGCGACCGTTCCGGTTCGTCATCGACGCCGACGGCCTGACCGTACGCCGACGGGGCCTGCGCCGGCAGCTCCGCTGGGCCGAGCTGGCCCTGGTCGTGCTGGACCGCCCGGCACCCGGCACCGGCGGGGTGCGGCTGCTCGGCGTACCCGTCGAGGGTGTGGGGTTGCCGCCCGACGCCCGGGTCGACGGTCGGCCGGCGACCGAACTGCTCGACCTGGGGCAGGTGCGGGAGAACCCCGACGAGATCGCGGCGGCCCTGGCCCGGTACGCCGGCGACCGGTTCCGCGACGACCGCGACGTCGCGGTCCGTTCCGGTGCCGAGTTCAGCGTCGGACTGCGCGGGTACAGTTCCGACGTGGTCGACACACTGGTGGGACACGCCCGGGCGGCACTGGACTCGGACGACCCGGCGCGGTGCCGGGCGGTCCGCGACGAGGTGGCCGCCGCCAGGGCGCAGGGCCTGCCGGTCGCCCTGCGCGGCTACGACGTCAGGCAGGTCGACGAGGCGTTGGACGATCTGCACGCGGCGCTGACCGAGGGCGGCGACGCGTGAGCGGGGTGCCCCGGCACAACTGGGCCGGCAACGTGCACTACGCCGCCCGCGCCTTCCACCGGCCGACCACCCTCGACGAGCTGCGCCGGCTGGTCGCCGGCAGTGACCGGGTGCGGGCGGTCGGCAGCGGCCACTCGTTCAACCGGATCGGCGACACCACCGGCGACCTGGTCTCGCTGGCCGGGTTGCCGCCCACCGTCGAGGTCGACCGGGAGCGCGGCACCGTGACCGTGGCCGCCGGGCTGCGTTACGGGGACGTGGCGACCCGGCTGCACGAGCAGGGGCTGGCCCTGGCCAACCTCGCCTCGCTGCCGCACATCTCGGTGGCCGGTGCGGTCGCCACCGGCACCCACGGTTCCGGCGACGGCAACCGCAACCTGGCCGCCGCCGTGGCCGGCCTCGAACTGGTCACCGCCGACGGGGAGGTGCTCACCGTCGACCGGTCCGCCGGCGACCGGTTCGCCGGCATGGTGGTGTCGCTCGGCGCGCTGGGTGTGGTCACCCGGGTCACCCTGGACGTGCTGCCCACCTTCACCGTCCGCCAGTACGTCCGCGAGGGCCTGCCCGTCGGTGCCCTGGACGCGGCGCTCGCCTCGGCGTACAGCGTCAGCGGGTTCACCACCTGGCGGTCGACGGACATCGACCAGGTCTGGCGCAAGCAGCTCGCCGACGCCCCGCCGCCGGAGCCGGACTGGCTCGGCACCACCCCGGCCGACCGGCCGGCGCACCCGGTGCCCGGCATGGATCCGGTCAGCTGCACCCCGCAGTTCGGCGAGCCCGGCCCGTGGCACGAGCGGCTGCCGCACTTCCGGCTCGGTTTCATGCCGAGCAGCGGCGACGAGATCCAGTCCGAATACCACCTGCCCCGGTCGGCGGGGGCGGAGGCGCTTGCCGCCCTGCACGAGATGCGGGACCGGATCGCCCCCGTGTTGCAGATCTGTGAGCTGCGCACCGTCGCCGCCGACGAGCTGTGGCTCAGCCCCAACCAGGGGCGCGACACGCTGGCCGTGCACTTCACCTGGGTCGACGACGCGGCGGCGGTGCAGCCGGTGCTGGCCGAGATCGAGGCCCGGCTGGCCCCGTTCGACCCCCGGCCGCACTGGGGCAAGGTCTTCACCCTCGACCCGGCCGTGGTCGCCGCCACCTTCCCCCGGTACGCCGACTTCGCCGCCCTGCTCACCGAGCTGGACCCGGCCGGGGTGTTCCGCACCCCGCTGCTGGACCGCTACTTCCCGCGCGACTGACGGGGTCGGCTGTCGGGGCCGACGCCCCGGTGCTGCGGGTGGCGGGTCTGTCCGGGGTGTGGGAGTGTCCCGCACCCACCCCCGTCGCGGCACGGGACACTCCTACACCCCGGACAGCGCGCCACCTGTCGACGTGTCGCTCAGACGACAGCCAGGTAGAACCCCGCCGCGAGCACCGTCCCTGAGACCGCGCCGGCGACCACCTGGGCGACGGTGTGCGCACCGAGATGCACCCGGGACCAACCGATCAGCGCCACGACGAGCACCCCGACGGCCAGCGCCGGCCCGACCAGCAGGACCAGGACGGTGCACGCACCGGCGGAGACGGCCGTGTGGGCGCTCATCTTCCACACCTGGTTGACAGCGGTGGTGCCGGCCAGCACGGCCAGCATCACGGCGATCACGGCGATCAGCGGCCGGGGAGCGCCCAGGGCCACGAACAGGGCCAGACCCACGGCGACCGATGCGATACCCACGAGCAGCACTCCTCTGCGCTGCTCCCGGCGGCTGATGTGATGGTCGGTGACCCGGCCGGTGCGCTTGGCGTAGAGGATCGCCCCGAACGGCACGACGGCGGTGAACAGCGCCGCGAGCGCTCCCCAACCGAGGCCGGCGGGGACGGTCCGGGCGGCGAGCACCGCCACGACGACGGGCATGGCAGCCGCCCACACGGCGGGCTGGAGTACCTCGGTGATGGCCTGGGCGATCCGCGTCGAGGTGCGGGTGCCGCCGGTGGTGGCGTGTTCGGTCACGTGCTGCCCTATCTCATTCTGACGTGGTGGACGGTGCGGGAGATCCGTTGGCGGGGGCGGCGCGGGCGTGGGCCTGCTCGGCGCGGACGCTCACCACGACCGGGGATCGTGCCAGGGCCTGCGACACCCGGCCCAGCCAGACCACCTCGCCGGTGAGATCTGTCCCCCCGGCCTCGACCCGGCCGGTGTCGACCGGATCGTCCCCGGCGGCCTTGGCGTCGAGGGCGACCACGACGACCGTGGCCTCCACGGTCGCCATCAGGTCACTTCCGGTCATACCGGCCCGTTGGCCGAGTTGCAGCGCGCGGTCCCGCACCGCGCCGTCGAACCACGGGGTGAGCTGGAGGTAGCCGTCGCGGATCTCCAGGACCCGGCGGGACAGGCTGCGCCCGTCACCCAGCCAACTGGTCGTCCAGGCGAGCCCGCGTCCCCACCAGTGCGTGGGGTGGGGCTGCCGTCGGGGGATGGCCGGGTGGGCCTGGACGATCGCCCGCCAGAGCAACTCCATCCGCTCGCACTGGTGTGCGTCGTGGGCCCGACGCAGGGCGGCCGAGGCCGCTGCGGTGGTGCCGGGCACAGCGGAGCCGGCAGCGATGAGCCCGATGCCGGTCAGTTGACTGGTCATGGTGACGTACGTCCAGGCGGTGCCGACGTCGATGCCGAACTGCCCGGCGATGGCCACCGCCACGATCGTGACCGAGTAGCCGAGGCTGATCAGCCCACCGGCGGCGAACATGCGCAGACCGACGCGGGTGACCGGTCGGGTGGTGACGCGGGTGGCGTAGCGCAGCGACAGGCGGGCCAGGTCGATCAGGGCGTAGGTGAGGATCCCGCCGAACAGCGTCATGTAGATCATGACCGGCGGCCGTCGGTGGTAGGTCGCGAACCAGTCGCCCGGCGCGGCGGGTGTCCGGGCGATCAGGAACAACGCCGCGAGGGCGACCGTCGCCGAGCCGGCGAGGAGCAGCCGCCGCCGGACGGCCCGTCGGGTGGATTCGGGGCTACGCGTCCAGTACACGAGCATGCACGACACCGCGATGGCCGCCCACACCGTGAGGACGTGGGCGATGAGCCGGCTGACGTGGGGAACCCCGACCAGGCCGTCGACAGCGTCGTTTATGCCGGGGGCGACGGTGGCGAGGGCGAGGGCGAGGCAGAAGAGACTGCCGCCCATCCAGGCGCGTGCGGGGCCGTGCTCACGACCACCGAGCAGGGTGAAGGCGGTGTACCCGGCGGCGCACAGCGCCACGGAGGCCACGAGGATGGTGAAGATCATCGGTGGGGGTGCCCGTTCCGAAGGTGTCGATGACGCGGAGTACGTCGTCCGGTTCCATGGGTGGCGGTGCCGGGGGTGATGCCGCGCGCCGGAGGATCGTCTCGGCGAACTCGTCGGCCTCGAACTCGTGCCGTTGGTCGTAGGGGCGGTGGCTGACCCGTCCGTCGAGCTCGGCGAGGTCCCGCGAGGGGTGCCCGAGCCACATGTGTGCGACCTCGTGCAACACGATCGCGGTCTGCTTGAACGGGCCGCTGCGGGCCGGATAGGCGATGTAGTCGGCCCGTGGCGTGGCGACCCACAGGCCGTGCAGGACGCCGCCGTGCATCTCGACGGCCAGGAGATGGACGGGGCGGTCCCGCTGCCTGGCGATCTGCCCGACGAGGGCGGTGAGGTCCCAGGGGGTGGGCAGGGTCAGCCCGGCGATCAGTCGCGCTGCTCGGTGGTCCATCGTTCCCCGTCGACGCCGTCGGCTTCCCCGGTCACCACGTGACCGCCGAGCTGATCCTCGATCCGTTGAATGTGGGCCAGCACAGCAATGACGGTGGCCTTTACCTGGGCGAGGTCCTCGCCGACAGTGTTCATCGCCACGTGCTGCACCCCGAGATCGGCCATCCGGCGACCCAGGTCGCTCTGCGGTGTGCTGGCGGCGGGCAGGAAGAAGTAGTTCGGTTCGACCTCGAAGAACGACGCGAGCGCATTTATGGTCTCCCAGGTCGGCCCGCGACTGCGGTTGCCGCCCTGCTTGGGATTGCGCAGATTGTGCAGCTGGGCGCGGGACAGCCCACAGCGGGCCCCCACCTCGGAGTTTTCCCAGCGCAGGCCACCCGGCCGGCGCGTGACCTCGAACAGGTGGTTGAGTCGCGCAGCGAACAACTCATCAGGATGTTCCTCGAACACACGGCAGATCATTCCAACTGTCCCGCCGTGCGTCAAACGTATTGGACGCATTGACGGGAATCCGTCCAGTCGAGTTGACGGACCAGTTCGCCGGCCGGACGGCTCGCCCGGCACCCGACCGCAGCGGGCAACAGAAGTCGGGCCCACGTCCCCCCGGCTGCCTAGCGTGGATCACGTAAGCGGAAGGAGAATCCCATGCTGGACCGGCTGAACGAGGCCCTGGCACACGTGGAGCGGCACCTCGACGCACCGATCGAGGTGGCGGACCTGGCGCGGATCACGCTCACCTCGGAGTACCACTTCCGGCGGATGTTCTCGGCGCTGGCCGGGATGCCCCTGTCGGAGTACGTCCGCCGGCGGCGGCTCACCGTCGCGGCGGCCGAGGTGCTGGCGGGGGAGCGGACGTTGCTCGACGTCGCCATCCGCCACGGGTACGGCTCGACCGAGGCGTTCACCCGGGCGTTCCGCGCGATGCACGGCATCGGGCCGGGTGAGGCGCGGCGCACGGGGGCCGCGTTGCACTCCCAGCAGCGGTTGTCCTTCCGGCTCGTCGTCGAAGGGAGTGGCAACATGCGGTATCGGGTGGTGGAGAAGCCGGCGTTCCGGCTGGTGGGGCAGCGGGCCCGGGTGCCCCTGGTGCACGAGGGGATGAACCCGGCGATCGTGGCGTTCGTCAAGGGCATCCCGGCGGAGACGACGGCCCGCATCGAGGCCCTGTCCGACCAGGAGCCGGCGGGCATCGTCAACGTCAGCGACCTGCTCGGCGAGGACCGGTCCGAGGGCGTCGAGCTGGACTACTGGTACGGCGCGGTGACCGGCGCGGACGTGCCGGACGACCTGGACGCGCTCGACGTACCGGCGGGGACGTGGGCGGTCTTCGAGAGCTCCGGGGAGTTCCCGGCCGCCGTGCAGTACCTGTGGCGGGACGTGTTCACCCAGTGGTTCCCGTCGAATCCGTACCGGAGCCGGCCGGGGCCGGAGATCTCCAGCGTCCGCATCTCGGCCGGCGGCACCCACGCCGACGCCGAGCTGTGGATCCCGGTGGAGCGCACCGCCGGCTAACGGTGGGGGCGCAGGCTGCTGCGCTGGACGGCGCGGCTGATGTCGCTGGGGGAGACGATGCCGACGAGCTGGTCGCCGGTCACCACCAGGGCACGGCCGTCGGAGCACTCGTTGAGCCGGGGGAGCAGGTCGTTGAGCTGCTCCTCCGGCCGGGCCAGCACCAGGTCGTCGGCCCGGCAGGCGACCTCGGCCAGGGTGGTGGCGGCCCGCCGGTCGGCCGGGATGCCGCGTACCCGGTCCAGGGTGACCAGGCCGACGGGCCGGCCGTCCTCGGTCAGCGGCAGCGCCGTGTGCCGGTAGGCGAACAGATAGTGGTCGACGAAGTCGGCGACGGTCATCTCCGCCGAGGCGGTCTGCGGCTGCGGGGTCATCACCTCACCGACCCGGACACCGGTCAGCGCGCTGCCCAGCCGGGCCTGGCGTTCCTCCATCCCGGCCGCGCCGATCAGGAACCAGCCGATCAGCGCCAACCAGAGCCCGCCCACCCCGTAGCCGGCCAGGAACTGCCAGATGCCCAGGCCGATCAGCAGCACGCCGAGCACCCAGCCGGCGCGGGCGGCCACCACCGACGCCCGGGCCCGGTCACCGGTGGCCTTCCACACGGCGGCGCGCAGCAGCCGGCCCCCGTCGAGCGGGGCGGCCGGCAGGATGTTGAACACCGCCAGCAGCACGTTGATCCCGGCCAGCCAGGACACCGAGCCGAGCAGCAGCCCCTCCTGCCCGGCCAACGCCAGCAGCACCGCGATCGCCCCGAAGAAGACCCCCAGAAGCAGGCTGACCAGCGGGCCGACCCCGGAGATGCGCAGCTCCGCGCCCGGGTCGGAGGGCTCGCCGCGCAGCTCGGCGACGCCGCCGAACAGCCACAGCGTGATCCCCTCCACCTGGAGGCCGTTGCGTTTCGCCACCACCGCGTGCGACACCTCGTGGGCCAGGAGGCCGACGAAGAAGACCACCGCCGCCGCGAGCCCGGCCAGCAGGTACGCCCAGCCGGGCCGGTCGGGGTACGCGCGGGGGAACTGGTTGGCCGACAGCAGCCACGCGATCAGCACGAAGATGACCAGGACGCTCCAGTTGACCCCGACGGGTACCCCCGCGATCCGGCCAAGCCGGAAGCTCGCCCTCATGTCCCGCTCATACCCGGCGACGCCGGGCCCATGCCAGGACGGCACCTGCCGTTACGTCGAAGTGCCGTCACGTCGGGTGCCGTCGCGTCGGGGTGCCGGCGTCCGGACCGGTCAGTCCGTCGTACGGCCGGGGCGACCCAGGTGGTGGGCCGGCCGGTGCCGTCGGTGCGGGTTGACCGGTCGGGAATAGTGGCAGGGGTGACGCTGATCGATGAGGGTGACGACCCGTACCGCTGGCTGGAGGAGCTGGACGGGGCGGACGCCGCCGGCTGGGTCCGCGAGCGCAACGCGGCGACCGTCGCGGCGCTGACCGATGACGACACGTTCGCCGAAGTGCAGGCGGAGATCCGGCAGGTCCTCGACGCCGACGACCGCATCCCGTACCCCGGCTGGCGTGGCGACGGGTTCTACTACGGCTTCTGGCGGGACGCGGCGCACCCCCGGGGGCTGTGGCGGCGCACCACGCTGGCGCAGTACCGGCTGCCCGAGCCGGCCTGGGACGTCCTGCTCGACCTCGACGCGCTGGCCGCCGCCGAGGACGAGAACTGGGTCTGGGGTGGGGTGACGGTGCTCAAACCCGGCCACCGGCGTTGCCTGGTCAGCCTGTCCCGGGGCGGCAAGGACGCGGTGGTGGTCCGCGAGTACGACCTGGACACCCGCGCTTTCGTCGCCGACGGGTTCACCCTCGACGAGGCCAAGAGCGACGTCACCTGGATCGATGCCGACCGGATCTACGTCGGGACCGACCTCGGCCCCGGCTCGTTGACCACCTCCGGCTACCCGAGGGTGATCCGCCGGTGGCGGCGGGGCACCCCGCTGGCCGAGGCCGAGATCGTGTACGAGGGGCAGGCCGATGACGTCTCCGCGTACGCCTCGCACGACCCGACGCCCGGATTCGAGCGTGACTTCGTCGGCCGCAGCCTGGACTTCTACCGGACCCGGAGCTTCCTGCTGACCCCCGACGGCGGGCAGGTCCCAGTCCCGGTGCCCGACGACGCCCGGTGGGACGTGCACCGGCAGTGGCTGCTGGTCCGGCCGCGCTCGCCGTGGGAGGTCGCCGGGGTCACCCACCCCGCCGGGGCGCTGCTGGTGGCCCGGTTCGACGACTTCCTCGCCGGGGACCGCGACCTCACCGTGCTGTTCGAACCCGACGAGCGGACGGCGCTGAGCTACCACGTGTGGACCCGGCACCACCTGATCCTGGCCACCCTGGTCGACGTACGCCGGCGGTTGGAGGTGCTGACCCCCGACGACCCGCCGGCCCGCGATGTCCCGCCGGCTCCCGGCGGCCCGCAGGCTCCCGATGTCCCTCAAGGGCCCGACGGCCGGCAGGGTCCCGGCGGGCCGGGGTCGTGCGGCGGTCCGGGGTCCGGCGACGGTCAGGGGGCGGCGGCCGGTGGGGTCCGGTGGCGGCGGGAGCCGCTGGCCGGGGTGTCGGCCGACGACGACACCTGGATCGTGGACACCGACCCGGACCGTGGCGACGACTACCTGATCGCCTCGACCGGCCACCTGCGACCGGCGACGCTGCGGCTGGGGCGGATCGGCGGCCCGGTCGAGACCCTCAAGCAGGAGCCGGCGTTCTTCGACGCCACCGGCCTGGCCGTGCGCCAGTTCTTCGCCACCTCCGCCGACGGGACCCGGGTGCCCTACTCCGTGGTCGGCGACCCGACGGCGTCCGCCGGGCCCACCCTGCTCACCGGGTACGGCGGGTTCGAGATCTCGCTGACGCCCCACTACGACGGGGTCGTCGGCCGGGCCTGGCTGGCCCGGGGTGGCAGCTACGTGGTGGCCAACATCCGCGGCGGCGGGGAGTACGGCCCGCAGTGGCACCGGGCGGCGCTGCGCGGGAACCGCCCCCGGGCGTACGAGGACTTCGCCGCCGTCGCCGCCGACCTGGTGGCCCGGGGGATCACCACCCCGGAGCAGCTCGGCATCGAGGGCGGCAGCAACGGCGGCCTGTTGATGGGGGCCATGCTGACCCGCTACCCGACGCTGGTCGGTGCGGTGGTGGCGAACGTGCCGCTGCTGGACATGCGCCGCTACCACCTGCTGCTCGCCGGGGCCTCCTGGATGGCCGAGTACGGCGATCCGGACGACCCGGCCGACTGGGCCTACCTGCGGGACTATTCGCCGTACCACAACGTGCGGCCCGGGGTGAGGTACCCGCCGGTCCTGTTCGTCACCTCGACCCGCGACGACCGGGTGCACCCGGGGCACGCCCGGAAGATGGCGGCCCTGCTGCGCGAGCACGGTCACGACGTGGCGTACTACGAGAACGTCGAGGGCGGGCACGGCGCGGCGAGCAACAACGAGCAGCGGGCATTCCTGTCGGCGTTGACCTGGCGCTTTCTGTGGCAACGGCTGGGTGGCCGGTGACGGCTGTGCTGACGGGACGATCCCTCACTTTGCGGGAATAGAGACCATCGACATCGGCGGGCACGGGACTTCCGCGATTGAGATGAATTAGTTTCCTCGACATTATTCACGTTTGTCGGCGAGGCGACTCGATGGGCGGGCTCCTATTGAATTGCGGTACTCGGTTGACTACTATCTGTAGTTGCCGACTTCGGGGGGGGGACCGTGAAGATTAAATTCCTCGCTACTTCCAGCAATTCGGGCTCGTGCCCGAGCCTGTACGAGACCGACGACGGTGACATCGTGGTGCAGGGTTACCGGTTGACCGATCCGGAGGCGCTCGCCCAGCTGCGGGACGTGCTGCCCGACGAGACCTTCGTCGTGGTGCCCCGGGCGCTGATGTCCTGGTTCGAGCAGAAAGACTGACATGGGGTCGCTCGTCACCGACCCCGCCACGTTCCTGCGCCTCTTCGAGGACTTCCACCACGCCGCTTTCAAGCTGGAGGTCCGCCGGTCGTACGGCGTGCCGTCCGAGGACGAGCCGTTCCAGGTCTTTCTCGCCGGGGGAGACCCGGGCGTCGAATGGCTGCGGTCGTGGCTCGACCTGATGCGGGCCGAGACGGCGAAGGGCAAGCGGGTGGAGCGGGTGCGGGTCGTCGACGAGCCACCGAGCGACTACCTGCGTTTCGAGATGTCGGTGACGCCCCACAACATCGCGGCGGGCGAGGACATCCGCTACCTCGACCGCCGCCGGGCCACCGAGCTGGCGCTGCCGCGGTACGACTTCTGGTTGTTCGACTCGCAACTGGTCGCGTTCCTGCACTTCACCGACGACGACCGGTTCGTGGGTTTCAGCACCACCGAAGATCCGGCCGAGGTGTTGAAGCACTGCCAGTGCCGCGACCGGGCCTGGACGAGGGCCGTCCCCTTCTCGGCGTTGCCGCCCACCGTCGCGGCAGCGGCCTGATCGGCACCACCATGTTGCGGGGTCGACACGGACTGTCGGACGTCAATTCGGTCGGCATCCTCCCGACCCGTCGATTCCCCATTAGACGGTGCCATGAGTGACGACCGGGGCCGGGTGGACAACGATTTTTCCGGCCACAGCGGGGCGGTGATCCAGGCCGGGCTCATCCAGGGCAACGTGAACCTACGTACGGTCACGGAGACGCCATTGCCGTCGCCCCGGCAGTTGCCGCCCGCGACCAAGGGTTTCATCGACCGCGAGGTGCACATTCAGCAACTCGACTCGCTCCTCGACGAGGTTGAGTTGATCACCGACAAGTCGCGGTTGCCCGTCGTCACGATCTCCACGATCTCGGGCAGCGCCGGGGTGGGCAAGACGGCGCTGGCCGTGCACTGGGCGCACCGGGTACGGGAGCGTTTTCCCGACGGTGACCTCTACATCAACCTGCGCGGCTATGACGCCGTTCCGCCGCTGACCCCGCACGAGGCCCTCGACGGATTCCTCCGGGCGATGGACGTGCCCGCCGAGAAGGTGCCGCGCGACCTGCACGACCGCACCGCGCTCTACCGGTCGTTGACCACCGGCCGGCGGATGCTGATCCTGCTCGACAACGCCGCCACCGCCGAGCAGGTGCGGCCACTGCTCCCCGCCGCACCGAGCTGCATGGTGATCATCACGAGCCGCAGCCGGCTGTCGGGGCTGACCGTCCGCGACGGCGCCATCCGGGCCGTGTTGGACGTGTTGTCGCGCCACGACGCGACCCGGCTGCTCCGGGTGACTGTCGGTGCCGATCGGGTGGACCGGCAACCCGAGATGGTGGACCGGCTGATCGAACTCTGCTCCCGTCTGCCACTCGCCCTGCGCATCGTCGCCGACCGTGCCCGGCTCGACGAGGAACGGCCGCTCGCGGAGTTGGTGGAGGAGTTGACCGCCGAGGAGAGCCGCCTCGACGCGCTGGCCGTCGAGGAGGACGACCTGTCGGCCGTCCGGACGGTCTTCTCCTGGTCGTACCAGGCGCTGGGTGTCGAGACGGCGCGGATGTTCCGGCTGGTCGGCCTGCACCCCGGAGCCGACATCGCGCTCGATGCGGCGGTCCGCCTCACCGGGCTCGCCCCCTCGGTCACGCGCCGCCACCTCGATTCGCTTGTCGGACTGCACCTGCTCACCCGCAGCGGACCGCACCGGTTCCGCCTGCACGATCTGCTGAGGCTGTATGCGATGGAGCGAGCGACCCTCGACGAGAGCCCGCAGGCCGTCCACGCCGCCCGGGAGCGGCTGCTGAGGTGGTACCTGCACCACACCTATGCGGCCTACCGGGCGATCCTTCCGCAGGGCCGGCCCCTGCCCGACGTCGACGTCCCGCCCGACGCCACGCTCGACGACGCGCTGCGGTGGTGCGAACACGAACGGCTCAACCTGCTCGACGTCATCCGTGCCGCGCCCGGGTGGGGTCATCACCGGCTCGGCTGGCAGATCGCGCTCGCCAGCATGGCCTTCTTCGAGCGTAGGTCCTACTGGAAGGCGTGGATCGACAGCCACCTGGCGGGTCTGGACTGCGCCCGTCACCTCGGCGACCGTCGTGCCGAAGGCTGGCTGCTGCTCAGCCTCGGCGACGCCTGGTGGGACCGGGGCGACCTCGACGAGGCCGGGCGCTGCTACGCCGGTTCGCTGCACGCGGCACGGGAGGTCGGGGACGCGTGGACCACCGGGTACGCCCTGCGCGGATGCGGCCTGGTGGACGAGGACCGGGGAGATTTCCCCGAGGCGACCCGCTACGCGCAGGAGGCGCTGCGGACCTTCCGCCAGTTGGGCGAGGAACGCGGCACCGGCCTGGCCCTGATGAGCCTCGGCAACGCGCAACGTGGCGCCGGTCGCTTCGCCGAGGCCATCGTCTCGTACGACGACGCGATGCGGGTGTTCGAGCGACTGGGCAACCGGTGGAGTCAGGGGCTCGTCGCGCTCCACCGGGGGCAGACGCTGCTGCACACCGGTGAGCCCGCGCCGGCGCTGGCGGCGGTGACCTCGGCCGCCGCGTTGTTCCGCGAACTCGGTGACCGCCGGCACGCCGCCCTGGCCCGCGCGTACGAGGGCGACGCCCACCTTCAGCTCCGTCAGCCGCACGCCGCCCGCGAAGCCCTGGCCGACGCGCTGCTGACGCTGCTGGAACTCGACGACCCCCTCGCGGCTGACGTACGACGACGCCTGGCGGCCATCGACCACGACGACGCCGCCGGTACGGACCAGGGGGACCAGGATGGATGACCCGATTCTCACGGCGGTCGCCGTGGCACTGTCGACCCGAGCCGTCGAGGGCCTCACCGACGCGGCACGGGAAGCCCTCGCATCGGTGATGCGCCTCGTCCGCCGGAAGGCGGCAGAGCATCGCGCGCTGCGGGCCGCGCTCACCGCCGAGCCCACGTCTGGCGGGAGCGACGACCGGGCCGTCGGGTTGCGTCGGGCACTCGTCGACGCCGCCGACCGTGATCCGGACTTCGACCAGGAGCTACGCCGCCGGTGGGAGACCTTCCACCAGACGACCGTACGGGCCGACGCGGTGACCAACACGGTGTCGGGCCAGGTCACCGGGCCGGTGGTGCAGGCGCGCGACATCTCCGGCGGGGTGCACGTGGGGCTGCCCGCGCAGCAGCACCCCCGGCAGTGACGGCGCGTCATGACGTGATGGGGTCGATCGTCAGCGTGCGGCACTCATGCTGAGCGTATGACTCGCCGTATCACGATCAGCTTGCCTGACGACGTGGCCGCCTACGTCGAACGAACCCAGGGCGACACGTCCGGTTTTGTTGCGGGAGTCATCCGTCGGAAAATGCGGGTGGACGGCCTCCGGGTGCGCCGGGCGCAGCTCGGTTACGTCGTCACCGAGGACGACGTTGAGTCGACGAGGAGTCGACTGGCAGCTCTGTCACCGATCAGTGACGAGCAGCATGCCCGGAATCTCGAATGGCTTCGCCAGTTCGACGAGGACTGAAGCGCTGCGGCGTGAACGTCCGTTCACCGGGGACCGTGACATTCAGGTGGCCGTCTACGACACACCGCCACGAGCCGGCGGGTGGCGCGTATACAGGTGTCGTTGGATGCCGCGCATGCCGGCACCACCGTCGTGTTCTACCGCCGCTATCTGGTCACCCGGAATCCGAAGGCCCTGACGCCGGCGCAGCCTCCGGGAATGGGGATCCTCGACATCAGCGAGACCTGTCGGCGACCTCGTCGCAGTCGGTCCCGTTGTTGCTGCGGGGTGGACTTGCGCCAGACGGTACCGGTCAGCGGGGGGAAGCGGTGAGCACCGCCTTGCCGAAGGCGACGTGGGCCACGTTGGCCTGACGGCCCGAGTTGGCATTCCGGCCGGTGCAGCGGATCTTCAACTGGGTGGTACCGGTGATATCGACCTTGACATGGGCGGCGGGCCCCAGCTTGGCCACCTTGTTGCTGTCGAGCTGTCCTCCGCTGTCCCGGTAGAAGGCCACGTCGGCGACCAGCCCGGAGGCACCGGGGGTGTTGTCGTCGATGCCCAGCCAGAAGTCGAGGGTCCGCATCCCGGCGACGGGAAAGACGAAGTAGGTTTTGGTGCCGTTGCAGCTGAGTTCGATGCTCCGGTCGTAGGGCTTGTTGCCCATGGTCACCAGCCCTTTGACATAACCTCCGTTGCGGTCCTCCGCGTCGAGTTCGTCGAGGTAGCGGACCGAGACTTCCTCAGGGCTGTCCTCCGGCGTGGGTGTGGGGTCGACCGTCTCGGTGGGCGTGGGACGCGCCTCATCGCTCGGGCTCTCCGAGATGTCGGAGGTCGGGTCCTCGGAAGCCGGCGGCGGCAGGTACGCGGAAGGACTCGGCCCGGCCGCTGAGGTCGGTGCGGGATGGCTGGCCTGCGAGAATTCGATGCCGAACAGATCACGCCCAAAGCCGAGTGTCGCCACCAAGAGGCTCGCCGCGCCGATGATGACTCCGGCGAGAGCCAACTTCTGATGATCCTTGACCCAGCCGAAATAGCGTGACACGGTGCACCTTCCGGGCGGCGAATTCGATGTGGCCCTCACCTGTGCAGGTCGGGGCGGCCGATTGTGTGCCGTTCGGTCTGGCGTGTCGAGATGGGTGTCGCAAAGCTGACGTCATCCGCGTCGCGCACCGGCACCAGATCGGGGCAGGGTAGCCCGGTCTGTGCGGTGTCCTTTCAGTACCGGGGCGGCTGCTGCTTGATGCTCGTCAGGAATCGCGTCCACGCCCGGGGTGCGAAGGTGAGGACTGGGCCGGTGGGGTCCTTGCTGTCGCGGAGCCCGACGATGCCGGGCATGTTGTCGGCGACCTCGACGCAATTGCCGCCAGCGTTGCTGCGGGTGGACTTGCGCCAGACGGCACCGGTCAGGTCAGGCACGGGAGTGCTCCTCTGCTATTCGGTGGATCAGGCTCATTGACCGGGACTCATTGAGGACACGGCTTGTCATGTCGGCCCAGATAGCGCCATACACGGCCGTCTCGTGCGGCTTGTCCAGGTAGATCGCCCCCGTCGCGGACTCGATGTAGGTCACGGGCGGCTCCACCTCCCTGCCGGTGGCGTCCTGCGGAAACTCCAGCATCGAGAAGCTTCCAGCCGTCATTCCGGCGTGTAGTCCGGCAGAAAATTCCATCACTCTTACGGTGACGTTGGGTAGTTCTGCGGCCTTGATGATCTGATGAAGCTGTTCAGCCATGATCTCCTTGCTGCCCACCGGCCGACGTAGCACGGCCTCATTGACTATCACGCTGAGTTGCGGCGGGGAGAACCGGATGAGCAACGCCTGTCGCTCCACCCGAAGTTGAACAGCCCGCTGATGCGTCTCGTCGTCGCTGGTGTCGATCCCGCCGCTGGGGAGTCGGGAGACATGTTCCGCGTAGGCGCGGGTCTGGAGGAGGCCGGGGACCAACTCGGTCTCGTACTGGCGGATGTGTGATGCGGCGGCTTCCAGTCCGATGTAGAGCTGGAACCAGCGGGGCAGGCCGGAACCGACGTAGTCGTGCCACCAGTTCTTGTTCTCCCGGGTGGCCGCCGTCATGGCCAGGAGCAACTCGCTGTCCTCGGTGGAGGCACCGTAGAGGTCGAGCATCTGCTGCACGTCGGCCTGTCGGTAGCGGACGTGTTCGGCGCCGTTCTCGATCCGGTGCAGGGTCGCCCGGGCCCGGTCCAGCCGTTCGGCGGCCTGCTCCATCGTCAGCCCGGCCGCCCTGCGCAACGACTCGAACTTCCGCCCGATCTGGCGGCGGAGCATCGTCGTCCCGGTCACGGATGTGACACCATCGTCCTCCCGGCTCGGCTGGCCTGAACGCCCTCCCGTCCATTTTCGACGGCCCCGCGTCTCCGCAGTAATGGACACATTACACAGGGTGCTTAGCTGTAGCTAGCGGTGCGGTCGCGCAGTGCAATTGAGACGTTGCAATCAGTGGCTTCCGGTGTTTGACTGCTTCGGCGGTCGCTGGGAAGTTCCCGCTGCTCAGCGGCCATCTGAGCCCCGCTGTCGGGTGGCTGGTGACGCCGCCGACGGCGGGCGCACGGGGTGGGTCCGCCGGTGCGCGGCGGGCCGGTGGATCCACCCCCGTCCGGGTCGATCGTCAGGAGAGGCAGGTTCCGTCATGCGTGACTTCTTCCGCCGGATTCCGGAGGGCCGACGACCGTTGCCGGCGTCGGTGGGGCCTCGGCCGGGCGTACCCGATCGGTTGTTGCCGTGGCAGGTGCGGCAGCGGCGGTTCCGGCCGGCGCGGTTCGGGCGGCGCGGGCTCGACCCGCAGGAGGTGCGGGAATTCCTCGACCAGGTCGCCGGTGAGCTGGCCGCCGCCTACGACGCGCTGCGACAGAGTCGGCGGGAGGCCGGCCGGGTCAGGATCGCGCTGTGCCAACTGCAAGCCGAGCGGGCGCACGGCCGTAACGAGCGGGAGTGGGACCGGTGACCGGGCGCTTCGTTATCCACCTGCCGGTGGTCACCGACGATCTGCTCTCCGCGCAGCGGCTGGCCCGGGTGGTGGCGCACTGGACGCACGTCCTGCCGCAGACCGACCCGGGCGGCACCACCGTCTCCGTCGAGGACGACCAGAACGTGCGCCACTGGGTGTTCTGTGACCGGCTGCTCTCCGGTGGCCGGCGCTGCCTGCTCCGCCCCGACCACGACGGCGAGTGCTCCCGGCGGCGCGGGTGGCGGTGAGCGGGCATCCGGTGCCGCGCTCCCGGCGAGGGTGGTTGAGGGTCCGGCTGGACGACGGGTCACCCGACGGACCACCGTGACGCCCGGGGGTCGTCCGGCTCAGCGGCGGGGCGCGTCGCCCGCCGGCACCGGGGGCCGCGCCATCCGTACCGCCCAGTCCAGCGCGTAGTCGGCGACCGCCTCCCAGCCCGGCTCACCCACCGTGAAGTGGGAGCGGCCCGGGAACTCGTGGTACGCGGTCACCGCCCGCGATTTCTGGTAGAGCCCGGCGTTCGCCTTCACCAGCGACGGCGGGGCGACATGGTCCTCGCCACCGGCGATCAGCAGCAACGGTGGCCGGTCGTCGCGGCCGGTGTCGACGGTCGCGGCGGAGTGCGGGTCGAGGTTGGCGAACGCACCCTCGAAGAGCACGTGACCGGCGGCCGGGACGGCGTAACGCCGCCAGGCCCGGTCGGAGTCGTCCGGCTGGAGGGTGTTGCCGAAGGCGTAGCGGAACTCGTCCGGGCTGATCTGCACCCCCCGGTGCCGGTTGACCGGGCTGTGCAGCACCGGGTAGGACGCCCGCAGCGTGCTGATCGGCAGCCGGAGCACCCCCTTGACCGGGGCGGACGCGACCGCCACGGTGGCCGCGCCGAGACCCCGGTCGGCCAGCACCTGGGCGACCAGCCCGCCGAACGAGTGGCCGATCACGATCGGTGGGCTCGGCAGCTCGCGGATCACCGCCGCGTAGTGGTCGATCACCTGCCGCAGGGTGGTGCCGGCGATCGTCCCCGGATCGGCGCGCAGCGCGGTCACCTCCCGGTCGAAACCCGGCCAGGCGGGGGCGAGCACCCGGAACCCGCGTGCCTCGTACCGCTCGACCCAGCCTTCCCAACTACGCGACGTCATCCACAGCCCGTGCACGAGCACCACCGTGTCGACCCGCCCCTCGGCCGTGTCCGCCATGCCGTCCTCCCCACCTCACCCACCCCGATCCCGCCGCATACCCACCCCTCGCTCCCCGATGCCAGCCCATCTGACCTGGGCTGACGGGCCTCCGAGGGAAATTTTATGAGCATTTGAGATCTTTCGTCTGCCGCAATTCCATGATCAAGTCGGCCGGTAGTCGGATTTCCGCAGCTGGCGGGGGTTGTTATCGTCGCCGGCCGCCGGCAACGGCAGTGCGGGGGAGGACGAAGAGGGGATTGATGGACAAGCTCCGGGGCGAGCTGGTCGACATCGTCGAGTGGCTGGACGACAGCCGGGACACGATCTGCCGCCGCGTACCTGCACGCCGGTCGGTCGTACCAGGTGGTGGTCAACGGGCGGACCGGCGAGGTCATCGGTGAGCGTCCGGACAGCGCCGCGAAGATCACGGCGGCGGTGCTGGCCGCAGTGGTGCTGGTGGCGGCGCTCGTGGTGGCGTACCTGATGAGCCGCTAGCGTGCCGCCCGCCCGGCGGGACGGGACCGCCGGGCGGGCGGCACACCGCAGGGGCGCGGCTGACATTTGTCACGGGTGAGGGGTGACGGGAGGGCCGGGAACGGGCCGGGCGACGGGCGCAGGATCTCCGGTATGACCAGTGCTTGTCCGGCCGTCGAGTTGAGCGGCCTGCGGAAGAGCTTCGGGCCGGTGACGGCCGTCGACGGGCTCGATCTGACCATCCACCCGGGCGAGGTGGTGGCCTTTCTCGGCCCCAACGGCGCCGGCAAGACCACCACGATCGACATGCTGCTCGGCCTGGCCCGTCCGGACGCCGGGGAGGTCCGGCTGCTCGGCGGCACCCCCGCCGAGGCCGTCCGCTACGGCCGGGTCGCCGCCGTCATGCAGAGCGGTGGCCTGCTCAAGGATCTGACCGTCGCCGAGACGGCCCGGCTGACGGCGTCCTTCTTCGGCCGGACCCGGCCGGTCGCCGAGGTGCTCACCCGGGCCGGGATCGCCGACCTGGCCGACCGGCTCGTCGGCAAGTGCTCCGGCGGCCAGCAGCAACGGCTGCGGTTCGCGTTGGCCCTGCTGCCCGACCCGGACGTGATGGTCCTCGACGAGCCGACCACCGGCATGGACGTCGAGGGGCGACGCGACTTCTGGCAGGCGATCCGGGCCGACGCCCGCTCCGGCCGGACGGTCGTCTTCGCCACCCACTACCTCGACGAGGCCGACGCGTACGCCGACCGGATCGTGCTGGTCCGGCAGGGTCGGGTGGTCGCCGACGGCACCACCGCCGAGATCAAGAACCTGGCCGCCGGCCGGATCGTCCGGGCCACCCTGCCCGGGGCCGACCAGGCCGGCCTGGCCGCGCTGCCGGGCGTCGACACCGTCGAGGTACGCGGCGACGCCGTGCTGATCCGCACCGGCGACTCGGACGCCGTCGCCCGGCACCTGCTCACCCGCACCGCCGCCCGGGACCTGGAGATCACCTCCCGCAACCTTGAGGACGCCTTCCTGGCCCTGACCGCCGACGCCTCGGACACCGCCTCGACCGCCGCCACCCCGACCACCGGGCCGGCCCGCGTCACCCCGACCGCTGGAGCCTGAGATGACCACCTCCTCCCTGACCACCCCCACCGGCAGCGCCGTGACGGACCGCCGGCCGCCGGCCCTCGGCGGGTTCTCCCCGGCGGTGCTGCTGATCGAGATGCGCCGGGTGCTGCGCAACCGGCGGACCCTGCTGTTCACCATGGTCATGCCGGCGGTCTTCTTCCTGCTGTTCGGCCTCCCGCAGCGCGGCGAGACGCTGCCCAACGGCCGACAGGTGCTCGCCTGGATCATGGTCAGCCTCGCCGTCTACGGCGCGATGGTCGCCACCACCAGCGCGGGCGCGGCGGTCGCCACCGAACGTGCCCTGGGCTGGAGCCGTCAGCTCCGGCTGACCCCGCTGCGCCCGGCCGCCTACGTCGCGACGAAGGTCGCCACCGCGATGGTCCTCGGGCTGGTCGCGGTGGTGATCGAGTTCGCCGTCGGGGCCACCGCCGGGGTACGGCTGCCCGCGCACGTCTGGCTGCTGACCGGCCTGGCGGCCTGGCTCGGCTCGCTGGTCTTCGCCGCGTTGGGACTGCTCATCGGTTACCTCGGCCCGGCGGAGAACGTCATGCAGTTCATGGGGCCGGTGCTCGCCCTGCTCGCCATGTTCGGCGGCCTGTTCCTGCCGGTGGAGATGCTGCCCGACGCGTTGCAGCGGCTCGCCCAGTTCACCCCGGTGTGGGGGGTGGGTCAGCTTGCCCGCGCGCCGCTGACCGGTGACCCGGTGACCCTCGGGGTGCTCGCCAACGTCCTCGGCTGGACGGCGGCCTTCGCCCTCGGCGCGGCCCGGCTGTTCCGCCGGGACACCCAACGGGTCTGAGCGGCGGTCCGGCTGTACCGCCGGGACGCCCAACGGACTGAGCGGCGGTCCGGCCGACCGGGCCGGCGCACCGATCGACGGAGACTAGCGTGTACCCGATGGATCTCCCGTTCGACCGGCCCTCCCCGGTGACCCGCCGCTGGCGGGTCACCGGGTGGCTGCTCGCCGGGGTGTGGCTGTTCTTCCTCAACATCCCGCTGTTCACCGCCGTGCACCAGGCACAGCCCTGGCGGCAGGTGGTGGGCGTGGGCACCCTGGTCGTCTTCGGCGTGCTCTACCTGCTGATCTTCCAGTGGGCGCGGGGGCTGCGGCAGACGCACCGGCCGATCCCGGTCGGCCGGGCCCGGGCGTACGTGGGGCTGCTGCTCGCGCTCGGCCTGGCCGGCATCCCCGGCACCGAGGGGGACTGGCTGACCACACTGGTCTTCGTGGCGGCGGCGGCGGTGTTCCTGCTGCCCCCGGTGGACGCCCTGGTGGTGGTGGTGCTCTCCGCGTCGACCCCGCCGGTCGCCGCCGCGCTGGTGCCCGGCTGGGAGGCGGAGAGCACTGTCGTGTTCGCGGTGCTGCTCGCCTCGTTCGCGATGTTCGGGGTGAGCCGGTTGGCGCAACGCAACGGTGAGCTGCGGGCCGCCCAGGCCGAGATCGGTCGGCTGGCCGTCGCCGGGGAACGCGCCCGCACCGCCCGCGACCTGCACGACATCCTCGGGCACTCGCTGACCGTGGTGGCGGTCAAGGCGGAGCTGGCCGGGCGGCTGCTGGAGCTGGACCCGGCCCGCGCCGCCGCCGAGATCGCCGACGTCGAGCGGCTGGCCCGGGAGGCGTTGGCCGACGTGCGGCGCACCGTCGGGGCGTACCGGGAGATCAGCCTGCGCGGCGAACTGGCCGGGGCCCGGTCGGCGCTGGCCGCCGCGGGCATCGTCGGTGACCTGCCGGACGACCCGCCGGCGCTGCCGGCGGCGCGGGAGGAACTGTTCGGCTGGGCGGTCCGGGAGGGAGTGACCAACGTGGTACGGCACAGCGGCGCGCGGCGGTGCGTGATCCGGGTCCACCCGGACCGGGTGGAGATCGCCGACGACGGGCGTGGGCCGGCCGGCGGCGACGACGGGGCCGGGCCCGAACCGGGCGGGGCGGCCGGCGACGGCGGGCACGGGCTGCTGGGGTTGCGGGAACGCAGCCGGCGGCTCGACGGCACCGTGACGGTCGGCCGGCGGCCGGACGGCACCGGGTTCCTGCTCCGGGTCACCGTGCCGGTGGGGCAGCGGTGAGCGACCCGATCCGGCTGCTGCTCGCCGACGACCAGGCGTTGGTCCGGGGGGCGCTCGCCGCGCTGCTGTCGTTGGAGCCGGATCTCGACGTGGTGGCCGAGGTGGGCCGGGGTGACGAGGTGGTGGACGCGGCCCGCCGCACCGGCCCGGACGTGGCGCTGCTCGACGTGGAGATGCCGGGGCTGGACGGGATCGCCGCGACCGCCGCGTTGCGGGCCGCGCTGCCCGGCTGCCGGGTGCTGGTGGTGACCACCTTCGGCCGCCCCGGTTACCTGCGTCGGGCGATGGAGGCCGGGGCGGGCGGCTTCGTGGTCAAGGACACCCCGGCCCGGCAGCTCGCCGACGCCGTCCGTCGGGTACACGCCGGACTGCGGGTGGTCGACCCGACGCTCGCGGCCGAGACCCTCGCCGCCGGGGCCAGCCCGTTGACCGAGCGGGAGACCGAGGTGCTGCGGGCGGCCCGGGGCGGCGGCACGGTGGCCGACCTGGCGGCGGCGCTGCACCTGTCCGAGGGGACGGTCCGCAACCACCTCTCGGCGGCGATCGGCAAGACCGGCGCCCGCAACCGGGCCACCGCCGTCCGGCTCGCCGAACAGAACGGCTGGCTGCTCGGCGACTGACCGCCGGGCCGGGACCGGGCCCGTGGTGGCGCGGCCGGTGCCGTGGCGGTGCGCCGGCTCAGGAGGTGGGCAGGGCGTCGACGACGACCAGCTCGGTGCCGGGGCGTACCTCGTCGAGGAGGGTCTGCTGGGCGGTACGGGTGAGTCGGATGCAGCCGTTGGTGACGTTCTCGCCGAGGGTGTCGTCGTCCTGCCAGGTGTGCAGGCCGATGTGCGCGCCCTTGAGGCCGGTGGGCACCGCGTCCAGGTCGTCGGGGATCGCGCCGAGGGCGAAGACGTCCACCCCGCCGTAGACGGGCTCGGGCGGGGGGGTGGTGCCGAGGATGAAGGTACGGCCGAGCGGGGTCTCCTGGCCGGCCTGGCCGAGGCTGACCGGCCAGGTGTGCTGCGGGCTGCCGTGCCGGTACCAGGTGAGCTGGTGGGTCCGCCGCTGCACCACGAGCTGGTCACGCAGGGCCACCGGGGTCCAGCCGCCCGCCGGCAGCCACGCCAGTCGGCGGCTCGCCGAGGGCAGCAGGACCGCCGTCCAGCCGGTGCGGCGCTCCACCACCGGCATGGTCAGCTCGACCCCGTTGATGGTGGGGGCGAGCAGGGCGCGGGGTCGTCCGCCCGGGGCGTCGTACGCGGCGATGTTCCGGGTCGGGGTGAGCCCCTCGGTCAACGGCGTGACGTCGAGCGGGCGCGGGTCGGCCGGGAAACCGGCGGGTGCCGGCTCGTAGTCGATCACCGGTAACCCGGCGGGGGCCGGTGCGGCGGGCGGCACGGTCTCGTCGTCGGCCGGGGCGGCGGTCGCGGCCGGTGGCGGGTCGGCCCGGCGGGTCGGCGCGGGGGCGTCGTAGCGCAGTGCCGCGCCGACCAGCACGGCCAGCACCAGCAGCGCCGGTACGCCGACGACGGTGGCGAGTGGACCCCGCCCCCACCGGTCGATCATTCGGTCAAACAGCACAAACAAAGACTAACGGGTGTATAGCTTCCGGTCGGCGTGAATCGTCCGGACAGGTTCGCCCGACGGGGCGGCACCGGTCAGCGGATGGACGGTCGTCGCTGCGCCGGTACGCCGTCGACGCGGTGCGCCGGGGGCTACACGCGCGCCGGGCCGGGGTGGTTCGACACTCCGCCGAGAATTTTCACCAGCCGCACTGATCCGTACGCCCCGGAGGTCCGTACTGGAGGTGGGAGCAAGGTCGGCCGGTGGTGGCGCCGCCGTTAGACGATCGAGGAGCAGATGGCCCGGGCAAAGCAGAACGAGAAGGCCGCGACCGTCCGGACCTCCACCAGTAGCCGTGGTGTCCGGACCGTGTCGAAATCCGTGCTGGCCATGATGGTGGCCTCCGCGCTGGGCCTGCTCTGGGCCGGCGTCGAGATGACCGGCAACGGCACGGTGATGTACGCGTACGGGTTCTTCTTCACCGAGTTCTTCGCCGGGGTGGTCGCCCTGGTGGCGCTCAGCCTCACCGTGATGATGGGCCTGCTCGCCACCGACCGGCTGGTCCTGATGATCCGGCACCGGGTGCTGCTCCAGTCGGCGCACCGGGCCACCGGTGTCCTCGGTGTCGCCGGCCTGGTGTTCCACGTCATCACCAAGATCGCGATCGGTCGGGCCGGCCCCACCGACGCCGTGGTCCCGTTCATCGGCGGCAGCGGGCTCTACGTCGGTCTCGGCACGGTGGCCGCGTTCCTCATGGTGAGCGTGTTCTGGACCGGCATCGTCCGGGTCCGCTTCGCCGGTGTCGGCCCCAAGTGGTTCTGGCGCAGCCTGCACTCCCTGGCGTACCTGTCCTGGCCGTTCGCCCTGTTCCACGGCCTCAACGCCGGCCGCGCCGCCAAGTCCTGGGTGGTGCTCAGCTACCTGGCCTGCGTGCTGCTGGTGGTGGTGGCGCTGATGGTGCGGCTGTCGGTCTACCTCGGCAAGCGCACCCGTGAGCAGCAGCAGGCCGCCGCGCTGAACAAGGCGATGACCGCCAAGGCGACCGACGAGGGCAAGGGGCGGACGCTGCTCAGCGGCCTCGGCCGCAAAAAGGAGGAGGAGACCAAGGACAGCCGGACCAGTTGGGCCGAGACCACCCTGACCCCGTCCTGGAACGCGCCGACCGGCACTGCCCGGCGTCGTGACCCCGAGCGGTTCACCGTTCCGGTGGTGCCCGAGCCCGGCACCCTGCGGGAACCCGTCCGGGGCGGCCGACCCGCCCGGGAGACGTCGGCCCCCCGCCGCGAGCGTGACCTGGAACCGGCCGCCCGCCGCCGCACCGCCGAGCGCGACGAGCGCGACGAACGGCCCCGCCGCCGCGACGAGGACGTCGCCCCGGTGTCCGGTGGTCGCCGGTCCCGGTACGAGGAGGACGTGGCCCCGGTGTCCGGCAGCCGCCGCGCCCGCTACGAGGAGGACGTCGCCCCGGTCTCCGGCAGTCGCCGCCGCGACGAGGACGTCGCCCCGGTCTCCGGCAGTCGCCGGTCCCGGTACGAGGAGGACGTGGCCCCCGTGTCGGGCACCCGCCGGTCCCGCTACGAGGAGGACGTCGCCCCGGTGTCCGGTGGTCGCCGGTCCCGGTACGAGGAGGACGTGGCCCCCGTGTCGGGCACCCGCCGGTCCCGGTACGAGGACGAGGACATCGCCCCGGTCTCCACCGGTCGGCGGGCCCGCCGAGACGACGACGACCTGGCCGCCCGCTACTCGGCCCCGCCCCGGCGGCGCACCGAGGAGCCCGAGGAGCCGTGGGACAGCCCGAACCGGTGGGAGTCCAGCCGGCCCGTCTCGGCCGAACCCATCTCCGCCGCCCCGCGCAGCGGCTCCGGCCGGCACAGCGTCGAGCCGGACGTGCCCGAGGAGCCGGACTACTGGCGTCCGCCGGCCCGCTACGTCGCCGACGACATCCCGGTCGACGACACCCCGACCCTGGTCGACCTGGCCTCCCGGCGGGCCCGCAAGGCCACCGGCGACGGTCGCAGCCGGCGCAAGGGCAAAGCCAACGCGGACGCCGTCGACGGGGCGTACTGGGCCGGGCTGCGCGGTGAAGCCAAGTGATGCGCACCAAGGTGCCCCCGGTCGCCTGCATCGGCGAGCCCCGGCTCACCGCCGGTTTCGCCGAGTTCGGTCGGCTCGACCTGATGGCACACGAGACGGTGCACGGGCCGATCGGCCCGATGGAACCGGCCAACCTGCTCCGACTGGCCGAGGCCATCCAGCTCAAGGGCAAGGGCGGCGCCGGTTTCCCGTTCTACCGGAAGTTCAAGGCGGTGCTGGAGTCCTGTGAACGGCAGGACCTGCCCGCCGTGGTGGTGGTCAACGCCACCGAGGGGGAACCGGCGAGCTGGAAGGACAAGGTGCTGCTCACCCGGGCCCCGCACCTGATCCTCGACGGTGCCGCCCTGTCCGCGTACGCGCTGGACGCCGAGGAGATCGTGCTCTGCGTCGCCGACGACCTGATCGGCCGGGACTCGCTCACCGAGGCACTCGCCGAACGTCGGATGCCGGTGCCCACCACCATCGTCACCGTGCCGCACCGGTTCATCTCCGGCGAGGGCGGCGCACTGGTCAACGGGATCAACGGCCTGCCGCACATCCCGCCGGGCACCAAGAAGCGGTCCAGCGACTCGGGCGTACGCAACCTGCCCACCCTGCTGTCCAACGCCGAGACGTACGCCCAGGTGGCCATCGCCGCCCGGCTCGGCCCGTACGAGTACGCGGCGCTCGGCACCGACGACGAGCCGGGCACCGTGCTGCTCACCGTGACCGGCCAGGCCAAACGCGCCGCCGTGGTGGAGTGCGCCGCCGGCACCCCGCTACGGGACATCCTCGAACTGTGTGAGGTGCCGGAGGGGCCGGGCATCCTGATGGGCGGCTACCACGGCCGGTGGATCACCTGGGAGGCGGCGCAGCGGGCGGAGATCACCCGCAAGAGCCTCACCAGCGTCGGCGGCACCCTCGGCGCCGGCATCATCATCCCGCTCGGCCGCGACACCTGCCCGCTCGGCGAGGCCGCCCAGGTGGTCCGCTACCTGGCCGGGGAGTCCGCCGGCCAGTGCGGGCCGTGCAAGCGGGGCCTGCCCGACCTGGCCCGCGCCGTCGACCTGGCGGTCTCCGGCAGCGCCCCGGTGGAGGTCGTGCGGGCCGCCGCCGGTGACGTGAAGGGCCGGGGCGCGTGCAGCCACCCCGACGGCACCTCCCGTTTCGCGCTCTCCGCGATGGAGGTGTTCGCCGACGACCTGCGGCAGCACACCACCGGTGAGGGGTGCGGCAAACGGGTCAAGGGCGTGATGGGGCTGCCCGGTGCCCCCGACGCCAACCCGAAGATGCTCACCCTGGACTGGTCCCGCTGTGACGGGCACGGACTCTGCGCCCACGTCGTACCGGACTTCATCCGGCTCGACGGCAACGGCTACCCCGCCTTCCCGCCCACCCCCGTGCCGACCTGGCTGAAGGAGGGGGCGATGAAGGCCGTCAAGGTCTGCCCCGAGCTCGCGCTGCGGTTGGTCGAGGTCAAGTAGCACCGTCGAGGTCACCCGGCACCGTCCAGGTCACGTAGCACCACCGAGAGGAGATTCGGATGCGGTCGTCGTACCCCAGGACCCGGCCGGGTGGCCGACCGGCCGTCCGGCTCGCCGTCGCCGCCACCCTGGCCGGCACCCTGCTGGCCGCCTCGGCGTGCGCCGTCGGGCCGACGACGGCGCAACCGGCCGCCGAGGTCGCCGTGCCGATCGCCACCTCGTCGCCGCTGCCCGCCGAGCCGACCCCGACCGGGGCACCCGCCCCGGTGCCCGACGCGTTGCGCTTCACCGCCAAGACCCTCGACGGTACGGCGTTCTCCGCCGCCGCCCTGGCCGGCCGGCCGGTGGTGCTCTGGTTCTGGGCGCCGTGGTGCGCCACCTGCGCCAGCCAGGCGTGGACGGTCGCCGAGATCGCCCCGAAATACCGGGACACCGTGCCGATCGTCGGGGTGGCCGGCCTCGGCGAGCAGAAGGCGATGCGCAGCTTCGTCACCGAGTTCGAACTCGGCGGCACCACGCAGATCGACGACCGGGCCGGCGCGTTGTGGCGGCGCTTCGAGATCGTCGAACAGAGCACCTTCCTGATCATCGATCGGGAGGGGAAGGTCGTCCACCAGGGCTTCCTCGACGGTGAGGACCTGACCCGCCGGGTCGCCGCCCTGGCCGGCTGATGACCGGCCCGCTGCTGCTCGCGCTGACCGCCGGGATGCTCGGCGCGGTCAACCCGTGCGGCTTCGCGATGCTGCCGGCGTACCTGTCGCTGCTGGTCGCCGGGCCCGCGGACGGCCGCGGCGCGATCGGCCGGGCACTCACCGCGGCGGCCGGCCTGACCTGTGGGTACGTCGTGGTGTTCGGGGCTTTCGGGTTGGCCGTGGCACCCTTGGCCGACTGGCTGCGCCCCCGGCTGCCGTGGCTGACCGTGACCCTCGGGCTGGGCCTGCTGGCGCTCGGGTTGTGGCTGTTCGCCGGACGCCGCCTGCCCACCCCGCGTCCGTCGGCCCGCGCGCCCCGGCTGACCCGTTCGCTGCCGTCCATGGCGCTCTTCGGCATGGCGTACGCGCTGGCGTCGCTGAGCTGCTCGATCGCGCCGTTCCTGGCGATCGTGGTGACCAGCCTCCAGGCCGGCTCGACCCTGCGCGGGCTGGCGCTGTTCGTCGCGTACGCGATCGGGATGGGTCTGGTGGTGGCGGTGGCGGCGCTCGGCGTGGCGCTGCTGCGCGGGCGGGTGGTGAGTGGGTTGCGCGGGGCGGGTGCCTGGGTGCCCCGGCTCAGTGGCCTGGTGCTGCTCGTCGCGGGCGGCTACGTCGCCTGGTACGGCTGGTACGAGGTCCGGCTCGCCCAGGGTCGGCACGACGCCTTCGGCGACCCGGTGGTGGTAGGTGCGGCCCGGGTCCAACGGATGCTGGTGACGGCCCTGGACACGGCCGGGCCGGTGGTGCTCACCGGGCTGCTGCTCGGGTTGCTCGCGGTGGCGGCGCTGCTGCACCGCAGCCGCACCCGGACCGGTGGCACCGAACGGGTGTGAGACAAACCGGCCGGTGACCCCGCCGGGCTGGTGCGCGGCTGGCCGATGTCGGTCGGGTGTGCGGCGGGCCGGGTGGGCGCGGTGCGGGCCGGGTGGGCGCGGTGCGGGCCGGGTGGTGCGGGGCGGGCCGGGTGGTGCGGGGCGGGCCGGTGGCCCGGAGGCCCCGCCCCGCCCCGCCCCGCGAGCCTCAGCGCAGCGGGGTGAGCCGGTCGGTGCCGAGCCGGTCGCGGAGCACCTCGGGCACCACTACCGAGCCGTCGGGCTGCTGGAACTGCTCCAGGATGGCCGGGAAGAGCCGGCTGGTGGCCAGCGCCGACCCGTTGAGGGTGTGCACGAAGCGGGTCTGCTTGCCCCCCGGCTCGCGGTAGCGGATGGCGGCCCGGCGGGCCTGGTAGTCACCGGCCCAGGAGACCGACGACACCTCCTTGTACTTGCCGGTGCTCGGCATCCACACCTCGATGTCGAGGGTCTTCTTCATCGACGCGCTGGCGTCACCGGCGGACAGCAGGCTGCGCTGGTAGTGCAGGCCCAGCTTCTCGACCAGGCTCTCCGCGTGGGCGAGCATCTCCTCCAGCGCCGCGTCGGCCTGCTCCGGCAGGGTGAACTGGAAGATCTCCACCTTGTTGAACTGGTGCCCGCGCACGGTGCCGCGCTCGTCGGAGTGCGAGCCGGCCGCCTCGCGGCGGTAGCAGGGGGTGTACGCGAACGCCTTCAGCGGCAGCTTCGACGTCTCCAGGATCTCGTCCTGGTAGGCCCCGAGGATGGCCGTCTCCGAGGTGGGCAGCAGGAACTGCCCGCGCGGGGCGGACTCCCGGTCCAGGTGGTAGACGTCGTCGTAGAACTTCGGGAACTGGCCAGCGGCGAAACCGGCGGTGTCGAGCAGCAGGTGCGGCGGGAGCAGGAACTCGTAGCCGGCCCGCACGTGCTCGTCGATGAACCAGTTGATCAGCGCCCATTCCAGCCGGGCGCCCAGGCCGGTGTACATCCAGAAGCCCGAACCGCCGAGCTTGACGCCGCGCTCGTGGTCGACCAGGCCGAGTGCGCGGCTCAGCTCCACGTGGTCGCGGATCTTCTCGATGACCGGGGGCTCGCCGAAGGTCTTCACCACCCGGTTGGCCTCCTTGCCGCCGGGCACCACGTCGTCGGCGGGCAGGTTGGGCAGCTCGCTCATTGTGCCGCGCAGCCGGGACTGCACCTCGTCCAGCTGGGACTCCAGGTCGGCGAGCTGCTTGCGCTCGACCTCCGGCGCGACGGACTCCGGCGTGGTGCCGGCCCGCTTCGCCTGCGCGTACGCCCGGGCGTCGGCCTTGCGGCGCTGCCGCTCGGCGTCGATCTCCGTGATCAGGGCGCGACGCTCCTGGTCGAGTCGCTGGATGTCGTCCAGGACCCGATTGACCTCGGCGGGATCCAGACGCTTCGCCAGCGCGGTCGCCACCGCCTCGCGATCCTTCCGGATCAACTCCATGTCGAGCATGCTGCTCCGTACGCTCCGTCCAGACGGTCGGGGTGGGACCCTCCGATGCTACCGTCGCGCCCGCCGCCACCCGGCCCCGGCCGGAGGCCCGGCCTCACCCGCGCTGCCCCACCGGCCCGACCGGTGCTGCTGGCCCTACCGGTCCCACCGGTCCGATCGGCGCTGCTCTGGCCCCACCGGTCCCACGGGTCCGGTCGGCGCTGCCGTGCGTGGTGTGGCCGGGGTGCTGTCCGGCCGGTGTCGCGCTGACCGCCGTCCCCGGAGCGGTCGTGTCCGCGCCGGTGGGACCGCCGGCCGGCCGCGCCGCAGGGGCCCGGTCGTCCGGTCCGATCCCGACAGATGCTGCCGTCGACCCGAGCGGTGACCTACGGTGACGAGTCGGCGTCGAACCCCTTTTTGTCACTCTGGGTGATCCTGGGGGCGTTGTTCTTACCGTGTCCGGATGGGCTTCCAGCGGCAGGTCCCCTCCGAACTGCTCAAATGCCTTATCGACTCGTCATCCCTCACCACCCCCACTCCGACGCTTTGCTCTGCTGCCATCGGCGCGACGGTTACCCGCCGTGCCTGTTGCTTCGGTGGCAGCAGAGCAAAGCGTGCACGGGGGAGTAGGTGGGGGGAGGGTTGTAGCTACCCTCCGTAATTGGAGGGGTATCGTTGTCCGTCGATGGCGTACCGGCAGGCCCGGTGCCCGACGCGGGTCACTCTCCGGCAGGCCCGGTGCCGAGGTGGGTCACCCGGCGACCGCCCGGCACCTGATCGTGCTGCGCCGGGGCGGGGCCGGGGCGAGGCGGAAACGGGGGTGCGGCCGGGGCGGGACCGGACCCGCTGGGTCCGAGGTCGACGCGGAACGCCGGCTGGGCTGCCGGCCGGCCGTGACCGTCAGAGGCGGATCGGCATCAGGATCGAGAAGGTGTCCTCGTCACCGGGCCGGCGGACGGCCAGCGGGGCGATCGGGCCGTCGAGTTCCAGCATCAGTTGCGGGCCACCGGCAGCCTCCAGGGCATCGAGCAGGAAGTCCCCGTTCACGCCGACCAGCAGGTCGGTCCGGTCCGGCCCGGCCAGTTCGGTCGCGTCGACCAGGCGCAGCCCGTCGTGGTCGTCCACCCCGAGCACGGTCACCGGCAGCGGCACCCCCTCGTGCACCCGGGTGACCGTGGGGGTGCCGGCCCGCAGCGCGGCGCGCAGCCTCGCCACGTCGACCGGTACCTGCCGGGCCGGTGCGTCCGCCGGTCGGCGCAGCAGCCGGCGGTAGTCGGTGAACTCGTACGGCAACACCGCCGAGCTGGCCCCGGCACCGGCGACGGTGACGGCGACCCGGCCCTCGGCGAGCGTCAGGTGCGCCTGCTCCTGCGTGTCGGCATCCAGCAGGGCCCGGAACTCGTCGACCGCCGCCGCCGGGAGCAGCGCCCGCACCGGCGGGCCGTCCACCCGGCCGCCGGCCCGGGCCAACGCCATCCGGTAGCGGTCGGTGGCGACGAGTCGTACGCCGTCGGACTCCACGTCCAACAGCACACCGGTGAGCATCGGCAGGTCGGGGTCGGTGCCGACGGCGAACCGGACGGCGTCGACGGCAGCGGCCAGGTCGGCGCGGGCAAGCACGATCGTGGTGGTCATCGGGTACTCCTCAGGATCGATCAGGGTGCGGACCCGGGAGAGTTCACGGCGGGCGTCGGCGAGACCGTCCTCCAACCGGCGCAGGTGGGCGTCGAACAACCGCCCCACCCGCGCGGGTTCGTGCCGCAGCCGCAGCGCGGCGGTGATCTCGACCAGCGGCATACCGACCCGACGTAGCCCGGCCACCAGCCGGGCCGGCGTCACCTGCGCGTCGGTGTACCAGCGGTAACCATTCACCGGGTCGACCAGCGTCGGCGTCAGCACCCCGCACCGGTCGTAGAACCGCAACGCGCTGACCGTCAGGCCACTGGCCCGGGCCAGCTCGCCGATACTCAGCAGTTCGCTCTCCACGCCCATGATGCTGTCGCCTCCACCAGGTCGAGGGTCAAGCCGTCGGGTCGTCGCCCGGTCAGCTCCGCGCCGGGAGGACCCGGAACGTCATGCCGGCCCGCACCAACCGGTCCAGCAGCGCGTCGCCCATCGCCGTCACCGGGGTCAGCTGCCCGCAGGTGGCGGGCAGTTCGTCGTACGCCAGGCAGAGGGCCGACTCGGCGAGCATCTTGGCGGTCTCGTCGTAGCCGGGATCACCGCCGGAGACCTCCGTGCGGACGGTGCGGCCCCCGCCCTCGCCGACGAACCGCACCCGGAACCACGACCGGGCCCGCTGCGCGGCGCTCGGACCCTGCCCGGAGGCGAGCCGGCCGAGCAGCCAGCGCCGGGTCGGTGGCAGCTTCACCAGCCCGACCACCCCGGCCATCCCCACCCCGGCCAGCAGCACCGTCGGCAGCCGCTTGACGGCGGCGAAGTGCCGGTAGCGGAAGTCCGGGCCGTACTCCGGGCGGGCCGCGGCGGACCGGCGTACCACCTGCGGGTCGATGGTGGGCAGCGGCACCGCCCACATGCCGGTCGCCGCGGACCGGCCCAACTTCCCGGCCACCGCGCGGGCCCGGCGTCCGTCCGGGCGGGGTTCGACCGCCCGCCGGGCCCGCGCCGCCTGCTTCGTCTGCGCGGTACGCGAGAACGCGGTGAGCGCCGAGTGGTACGTGCCGGCGGAGAACCTCCCCCCGGCCCGGACGAACCCGTCCACCGTGATCGGCCCGTCCGACGGCAACTGCCGGACCGTGTACCAGACGCCCAGGTCGTGCGGGATCGAGTCGAAACCGCAGGCGTGCACCAACCGGGCCCCGGTACGCACCGCCTCGGCGTGGTGCCGCACGTACATCAGGTCCACGAACTCCGGCTCACCGGTGATGTCGAGATAGTCGGTGCCGGCGGCGGCACACGCCGCGACCAGCGGCTCCCCGTGGTGCACGTACGGCCCGACGGTGGTGGCGAGCACCCGGGTCGCCTCCGCCACCACACGCAGCGACCCGGCGTCGGTGACGTCGGCGGTGAGCAGCGGCAGCCCGGCCAGGGCCGGGTCGATGGCGGCGAGCCGGTCCCGGACCGCCGCCAGCTTCGCCGGGTTGCGCCCGGCCAACGCCCAACGCAACCCCACCGGGGCGTGCCGGGCCAGATACTCGGCGGTCAGCCCGCCGGTGAAGCCGGTCGCGCCGAACAGGACGATGTCGTACGGGCGGTCGTGGGACATCCGCCGAGTGTGCCACCCGCACCCGGCCCTCACCTGGGCACCGGGGGTGGACCGGTCCGCACCACGGCGACCGGCACCCACCCGGACGACTCAGCCGTGCGGGCTGAACACCGCCCGCACACAACCGTCGGCGCGGTCCCGGAACAGCGCGTACCCGGTCGGGGCCTGGTCCAGGTCGAACCGGTGCGTCGCCAGGTGCTCGGTACGCAGCTCGTCGCGGGCCATCCGGTCCAGCAGCATCGGAATCCACCGCTGACCGTGCTGCCGGGCGCTGCGCAGGGTGAGACCCTTGTGCATCACCGCGCCCAGCGGGAAGGCGTCCACGAAACCGGTGAAGGTGCCCGAGACGAAGACCGTGCCACCCTTGCGGCAGGCGTGCACCGCCTCCCGTACCGCCAGGGGGTCCTCGACCGGGCCGCCCCGGCCGGTGAACCGGTCGGCGAGCGAGACCGGCCGGCCCCCGCCGTCGGCCACCCCCACCGCCTCCACGCAGACGTCGGGTCCCCGGCCACCACTGCGTTCCCGCAGTTCGGCGGGGACATCAGTGTGTTCGTAGTGCAACGTCTCGGCGCCGGTGTGCCGTTCGGCCATCCGCAACCGTTCCGGGTACCGGTCGATCACGATCACCCGTTCCGCCCCGAGCACCGTCGCCGCCTGCGCGGTGAGCTGCCCCACCGCACCCGCCCCCCAGACCGCGACCACGTCACCGGGGCGGACCGCACCCAGCTCGGCACCCATCCAACCGGCCGGGGCGGCGTCCGAGGCGAAGACCGCCCGGTCGTCGCTGACCGGGTCGGGCACGGTGAACGCCCCCACGTCGGCGTACGGCACCCGGACGTACTCGGCGTGGCTGCCGGCGAATCCACCCGCCGTCCGGGGATGGCCGTAACAACCGCCGGTGGGCTGCCCCCAGGCCGCCTCGCCGACCGTCCCGGTGGCCGTGCCGTTGTCGCAGCACGAGTAGAGCCCCTGCCGGCAGTACCAACAGTTCCCGCAGGCCACGGCCGCGCAGACCACCACCCGGTCACCGACGCGGTGCCGGCGTACCGCCGGGCCGACCTCGGCCACCTCGCCGAGGAACTCGTGCCCGAGCACGTCCCCGGCGGCCAGACCCGGCACCCGGCCGGCGAGCATCGGCAGGTCGGCCCCGCAGGTGGTGCTGCGCCGGACCCGCACGATCATGTCGTGGGCGTTGCGCAGTTCCGGGTCGGGCACCTGGCGTACCGCGAGCCGGTCGACGCCCTCCCAGCACAGCGCCCTCATCCGGGCACCACCGGGCCGTCGGTCCCGGGTGGCCCGGTCGCGGGGCGTTCGGCGGCGGGCCGGTCGGCGCGTAGCACCTCACCGGTCTCGGCGAGCTGCCGGACCGTGCGCAACACCTGCCGCAGGTAGCCGTCGGGATCGTCGCCGACCAGGTGGGCGGCCATCCCGGGCAGGGTCGCCACCCCGCCGAGGGGACGGACCGAAAGCTCGGTGCCCCGCCCACCGGGGGCCGGCCGCAGGTGCAGCTCCACCGCGTCAGCCAATGGGCGCAGCGGCTCCGGCCACCGCCCGTCGGGCATCAGCTCGGCCGCCGACACCCCGACCGTGACCACCTGCCAGCGGCCCGACCGGGCGTCGACCCCCGTCCGGTGCGCCCGGAGAAGGGTGAACCCGCCACGGGTCAGTCGTCCCATCCGTACCACCCGCCTCTTCGCCGGGACCGGTGCGCAGCGGCCGGTCACGCCACACCGGCAGCCCGATCCGCCCATCCTCGGTGGGGACCGGGTGAACCGGACTCGTCCCGAAGGGGTGAACCGGTCCGGTCCGGGTAACCGCCGCCGACCGGTCCGGAGCGCGTCGACCGGGGGAGGAACGCGCCGGCCGGCCGGAGAGCGCCGACCGGGGCGGAACGCGCTGACCGGGGGAGGGCGGATGCCGCAGCAGCACGACAGCGCCGAGGTGCCCGCCGGCCCGCCGCTGCTGGCGTCCCGGCTCACCCCGCCCGCCCCGCCGGAGCCGATGCTGTGGCGTCCCCGGCTGTCGGCCCGCCTCGACGCCGGGGCTGCCGGCACCCTCACCCTGGTCCGGGCCGCCGCAGGATGGGGCAAGACGACGATCCTCACCGCCTGGGCGCGAGCGGCGGACGAGGACCCCCCGGCCTGGGTCCAGGTCGAGGCGGGCGACAGCGGGGAGCGGCTCTGGGCGTACCTCACGGCAGCCCTGCGGGGCACGGCCGAGCCACCGCCGCACGCACCACCCGACGCCCTGCCTGGCGCACCGCCTGCCGGGCGGCCGGGCGCGTCGGCCGCCCAGCCGTCGGCCGCCCAGCCGTCGGCCGCCCAGCCGTCGGTCGTGCCGGTGCGGTCGGAGCAGTTGGAGGCGCTCGCCGCGACCCTGGCCGCCCGGGAACGCCCGGTCCGGCTCGTCGTCGACGACCTGCACCGGGTCACCGACCCGGCGGTGCTCACCGGCCTGGAGTTCCTGCTGCGGCACGCCGACGGCCGGCTGCGCCTGATCGCCGCCGCCCGCACCGACCTGCCACCGGCCCTGCACCGGCTACGGCTGGCCGGTGACCTGACCGAGATCGGCCCCGACGAGTTGGCCTTCACCACCGACGAGGTGGCCGACCTGCTGGTGGCGCACGGGGTGCCCCTGCCTGCGGCGGCGGTCGTCCGGCTGCGGGACCGCACGGGTGGCTGGCCGGCGGGTCTGCGGTTCGCCGCGCTCGCCGCCCGGGGACAGGCCGATCCGCAGCGGTGGGCGGCCCGGTTCGGGGGTGACCACCCGGACGTGGCGGCGTACCTGCGGGCCGAGGTGCTGGGGCAGTTGCCGCCGCCGGCCCGGGAAGTGCTGCGGCGCTGCGCCGTCGGCCCGGCGGTCCGCGCCGACCTGGCCGACGCGCTGACCGGTCGTACCGACGCCGGGCAACTGCTGGCCGGGCTGGCCCGCGACGGGGGATTCCTGCACCGCGACGACAGCGACCCACCCTGGTACCGACCGCACCCGCTGCTGGCCGACCTGCTGCGCGAGGAACTCGCCGACCTCGCCGACGGGGAACGCGCCGAGCTGCACGGGCGGGCCGCCGACTGGCACACCGACCACGACCGGCCGGCCGAGGCGTTGCGCCACGCGCTCACCGCCGGGCAGTGGGACCGGGCCACCGGGTTGCTGCTGACCCACTGGCCGGAGCTGCTGCCGTACGACCGGGGGACACCGGACGTGGCCCCGCCCGCGCCGCCGCCCGCCGAGGCGGTGCACCGGGACCCGGAGCTGGCGTTGGCCGCCGGCACCGAGCGGGCGTACGCGGGCGACCGGGAGGCGGCGACCGCCCGGCTGCGCGACGCGGTGGCGGCGGCCCGCTCGCTGCCGGCTCCGCGCCGTGACCGGTTCCACCGGCTGGCCCTGGCGTTGGAACTCACCCTCGCCCGGTTGGCCGGCGACCATCCGGGGGTACGCCGGGCCGCCGCCCGACTGCTCGCCACCGTCACCGGGCCCGCCCTGCCGCCGCCTCCGCCGCCCTGCCGGTCCGACGTGACACCGACCCACCGGCCGTCCGCCGTTGGCGACCACCCCGAAGCGGTGGCACCGACCGGCGACGACCCCCGGACCGGCGAGGACGTGGACGTCCTGGCGGTGGCCGGCACCGCGCTCGGCCTGGTCGAGCTGGCAGAGGGGGAACTACGGTCGGCCGGGGCATGGTTCACCCGGGCGCTGGCGGCGGCACGGCAGGCCGGGCGGCCCCGGACCGAACTGGTCGACGCGACCCGCACCGCACTGCTGCTCGCCCTGGCCGGTGAGCTTGCGCCAGCCGAGGAGACCGCCCACGCGGCGCTGGTCATGCCCCCCTGCCAGGGCTGGTCGAGCCGGGTCGACTGTGGCTACGCCCATCTGGCCCTGGCCCTGGTGGCGCTGCACCGGGACCAGCCCACGGAGGCGACCGCCGAACTGGCGGCGGCCGGCGCGGCCATGCCGGTCGAGGCGTCCGGTGCGGGCGGTACGACATCCGGCACCCCCACGGCCGACGCGGCGTTCGGTTCGCTGCCTGCCCCGGTCGGGTTCGGTGCGGCGTCCGCTCGGGTCGGGGCCGGTGCGGCGGCTGCTCCGGGTGGGGCGGGGGTGGCGTTCGGCGCGGCGGCTGCTCCGGGTGGGGCGGGGGTGGGGGTCGGTGCGGCATCCGCTCCGGGTAGGGCCGGGGTGGCGTTCGGCGCGGCGTCCGCTCCGATCATGGTCGGGGTGGCATCTGGCGGGGGCACGGTCGGTGCGGTGGTGGCGCTGTGTCGGGCGACCTTGCTGCGTGACGCCGGCGAGCCGGCGGCGGCGATCGAGGTGGTGCGCCGGGCCCGGGACGAGCTGACCGGAGCCTGGACCCTCCCCGGCGCAGCGCTGACCGGGGGTGGGGTGTGGGGTGGAGGGCTGACCGGGGGTGGAGAGTCGGCCGGGGATGGGGGGCTGGCCGGGGTCGGGGTGAGGGATGTGGGGCCGGCCGGGGCCGGAGGGCTGGCCGGAGACGGGGTGTGGGGTGGAGGGCTGGTGGGGGGCGGAGGGTTGGCTGATCGGCTGCTCGCGCTGGAGGCGGACCTACGGGGTGAGCAGGGGGACCTGGACACCGCCCGCCGGTTGCTCGCCGAGCGGTTCCGGGAGCCGGACCCCGACCCGGTGCTGGGCCTGGCGCTGGCCCGGGTGGAGCTGCGGGCCGGCGACGTCCGGGCCGCCGGTCACGCGCTACCCGACTGGGACGCCCCGGACGCCGCCGGCTGGCCGCTGTCGGTACGGCTCGCCACCGGTGTCCTCGACGCGGTGCTGGCCCGGCGGTCCGGTGACGAGCGCCGGGCCGGTCGGCTGTTGGAACGGGTGCTGGACCTGTCCGGCCGACACGGTTACCGCCGGGTGTTCACCCGGGCCGAACCGGAGGTCCGGGATCTGCTCGCCGCCCACCTGGACTCGGGTACGGCGCACCGGCCGGCGGTCAGCGACCTGGTACGCGACGCCGAACAACCGACCGAGCACGGATCGGGTGACCCGCAGTGGGGGCCGGGCGGTCCGGAACGGGCGCTCACCGAGCCGCTCACCGAGCGGGAGCTGACCATTCTGCGGTATCTCCAGAGCATCCTGTCCAACGTCGAGATCGCCGGTGAACTCTCCCTGTCGGTCAACACCGTCAAGACCCACGTCCGCAACATCTACCGCAAGCTCGACGCCACCCGCCGCCGCGAAGCCGTCCGCCGAGCCCGCTCCCTCCGCCTCCTCTAACCCCACCCACCCTCGCCCCCACCCCGCCCCCGCCTCGCCCCCGCCCCGCCCGCCCTGCCCCGTTGATCAAGAAGTTTGCGTCAAGTTCGATCTTCAAGTTGACGCAAACTTCTTGATCAACGGGGCTGAGGGGGGGTTGGTTGACGCGAACTTCTTGATCAATGTGGTGGGTGGGTCAGGGGGTGGTGGTGTCTACTGCGGTCAGGAGGGTGGGGAGGTCCAAGGGGCCCTCGTGACGGTGGTCGCCGATGAAGAGGGTGGGGGTGCCGTTCACCCCGCTGCGGATGCCGCCGGTGAAGTCGTGGCGGACCCGGTCGCCGTACGCGTGCCGGTCGACCTCCGCGTCGATCTCGTCCGGCGGTAGGCCCACCTGCGCCACGCCGAGCGACAGGTGCACCGGGTCGAGTTGGTCCTGGTGCTCGTAGAGCCAGTCGTGCATCTCCCAGAACCGGTCCCGGCGGCCGGCCGCCTCAGCCACCTCGGCGGCCCGCTCGGCGTACGGGTGGAGGTTGGTGATCGGGAAGTGCCGGTAGACCAGCCGTACGGTGTCCTGGCGCTGCCGCAGCACCTCGGTCAGGTTCGGGTGGGCGGCCCCGCAGTACGGGCACTGGAAGTCGCCGTACTGCACGATGGTGACCGGTGCGTCCAGTGGCCCGCGGATGTGGTCGGTTTCCGTCACCGGCACCCGGAGTCGGGCGGTGACCTGCAACGGGGTGCTCATCGGGCCACCACCTGCCGCTCGGTGCCGAGCTGGTCCAACGCGTCGAGGATGCCGTCGGCACCCGGGTTCACCTCGGCGGGGGACAGGTAGCTCCAGGTCACCGTCCCGGCCGGGTCGAGCACCACCAGGGCCCGACCGGCCTGCCCCTGCGGCGTGTACGCCCCGTAGACCCGGGCCACCTCACCCTTGGGTTCGAAGTCGGACAGCAACGGAAACCGGACGCCCCGGGCCTCGGCGAAGGCCCGGTGTGACCAGAGGCTGTCCACCGAGACGCCCAGCACCACCGCGTCGTACCGCTCGAACTCCGGCATCGCGGCCTGGTAGAGCGCCATCTGGTCGCTGCAGACCGGGGACCAGTCAGCGGGATAGAAGGCGAGCACCACCGGCCGGCCACGGAACTGCCCGGGGCCGGTCCGTCGCCCGTCCGGGGTGGCCGGCAGGGTGAACTCGGGGGCCGGTGTCCCGGGTCGGATCAGTCCGTCGGGTCCAGTCATGCCTCCCACCCTCCGGCAGCCCGGGTGAGGCCGACTCACCCGACCCGGGTGGTCCTGGTCCACCCGGACCCGCCCCGGATCCGATCCGGTAGTCCGATCCCGTCGCCGTCGCCGTCGCCGTCGCCGTCGCCGTCGCCGTCGCCGTCGCCGTCGCCGTCGGATCGGATTCGGACGACGAAGGGGAGCCCGGGCTGAAAATCGGGCGGGTCGCGGTGTCGACAACCGGATCGGACTCGGGCAGTCTGACGGACGGCAAAGGACGGGGTGGAGAGATGGACGTCGATCAGATTCGGGTCTTCGGCCGCCGGCTGGCGGGGGTGTCGTGGCGGGTGGCCCGGCACGAGTGGACCCTGGCGGCGGTCGCCGCGCTGCTGCTGGCCGTGGTGCTGACCTGGCCGACCCTGCGGGATCCGGCGAGCACCATCCCGCAGGACACCGGTGACCCGACGCTCCAGGCGTGGCAGGTGGCCTGGGGTGGGCACGCCCTGCTCACCAACCCGTTCCAGGTCTGGCACTCCAACACGTTCTATCCCGAGCCGTACACCTACGCCTACTCCGACACCCTGCTCGGGTACGCCCCGTTCGGGATGATCGGGGACGGTCCGGTGGCCGCCGTGATCCGCTACAACCTGCTCTACATGCTGACCCACGCCCTCGCCCTGTTCGGGGCGTACGCGCTGGCCCGGCAGGTGGGGGCCGGCCGGGCGGGTGCGGCGGTGGCCGGGGTGTCCTTCGCGTACGCCCCGTGGAAGCTCGCCCAGGCCGGTCACCTGCACGTGATCAGCATCGGCGGGATCGCCCTCGCGTTGGCCATGCTGGCCCGGGGGCACGGCTGGTCGCTGCGGCACGGCCACCGGCCCGACCGGGTCCGCCCCGGGTGGGCGGTCGCCGGGTGGGCGGTCGCCGCCTGGCAGGTCACCCTCGGCTTCGGCATCGGCCTGCCCTTCGCGTACGCGCTGGGACTGATCTGCCTCGGCGTGGCGGTGACGTACGCCGTGGTGTGGCGGCGGCGGCGGTCCCGGCCGGCGGTGCCGCGTGGCCTGCTCCTGGCCGACCTGGCCGGGGGGATCGGCTTCGCCGTGGTGACCCTGGCGATGGCCGCACCGTACTTCGAGGTGGTGGCCCGCAACCCGTCCGGTCGGCGCACGGTGGCCCAGATCGAGATGTTCTCCCCGCCATGGCGGGGGTTCGTCACCGCGCCGCCGGAGTCCTGGCTGTGGGGGGAGCGGCACGAGGCGGCCCGGGCCACGCTCGGTTTCCCGGGTGAGATGACCCTGCTGCCCGGGGTGGTGCTGTTGTCCCTGGCGATGGCCGGGCTGTTCTTCTCCGCGTGGCGGCTGCGGCACCGGCTGATGCTGGCCGGCGCGGCGTTGGTCAGCGTGGCGCTCGCGGCGGGCACCACGTTCGGCGGTGACGGTAACCCCGGTTACGTGACGCTTGTCGAGCACGCCCCGGGCTGGGACGGGGTGCGCACCCCGGGCCGGCTGGTGCTGTGGACGACCCTGCTGCTGGGCCTGCTCGCCGCCGGGGCGTTGACGGTCCGCGAGCCGGCTTCCCGGGCAGTGCGGGACGGGGAACCGGCACCGGGGCCGACCGGGGGGCAACCACCGGAGCCGGGGACGGAGTCGGTCGTGCCGGGGACGGAGTCGGTCGTGTCCGGGGCGGAGCCGGCCGTGCCGGGGGCGGTGGAACCGGGAGCGTCGCCGACGCTGCGACCGGCGGACCCGGCCGTCGCGATGGCGGCGGACCGGGGAGCGCCGGCACCCTCGGCGGAGGGGGCCGTGCCGGTGCGGGCGGCGGTGCCGGCGGAGGTGGTCGTACCGGGGCAGGCGCAGGCGGCGGCGCGACCGATGCTGCGGTCGGCGGCGTGGTCCGAACCGGCGGCCGAGCAGCCGGCCCCCCGGAAGCCGGCCCCGAAGCGGGACGGCGGGCAGTGGCGGCTGGCCCGGTTGGCGTTGCTGGTGCCGCTGGTGCTGGTCCTGCTGGAAGGGGTCAACCGCACCCCGCACGTGCCGGCACCGGTGCAACCGGCGGTGCTGCGCGGGCTGACCGGCCCGGCGTTGGTGCTGCCCAGCGACGGTATCCGGGAGTTGCACGTGATGCTGTGGTCCACCGACGGGTTCCCCAAGGTGGTCAACGGCCTGGCCTCGTTCACCCCGCAGTCCCAGGAGCGGATCCGGGCGGCGAGCATGACCTTCCCGGACGCGACCTCGGTGGCGTACCTGCGGCAGGTGGGGGTGCGCACGGTGGTGCTGCTGCCCGGCTGGGCGCCCGGCACCCCGTGGGCGGACGTGGCCGCCCGACCGGTGGACGGGTTGGGCATCAGTCGGGAGATGGCCGGCGAGGACGTCATCTACCGGCTCTGATGGCCGAGTTAGTTGGGAGCGCTTCCTAATTCGGCGGCGTACCGGTTACTGTTGGGTTCTTCTTCGGCAGCGGGAGCCAAGCGTGCCGGCGGGGAGCCAGGGCAGCTCTTCGCACCCGTCGACGTCCCCATGGGGCCGTCGCACCCTCACCCTGGCATCCCGAGAGGAACCGCAGATGCGGAGAAGTCTCGTCGGCGCGGTCACCACCGTGCTGGCCGCTGCCACGGCCGTCGTGGCCGTACAGTTCACCGTCGCACCATCCACCGAGGCCGCTGCGGCGGCGGCCGAACCGTACAGCTGGAAGAACGTCCGGATCGACGGTGGCGGCTTCGTCCCCGGCATCGTCTTCAACCAGACCGAGAAGAACCTGATCTACGCGCGCACCGACATCGGCGGCGCGTACCGGTGGGAGCAGGCCAGCCAGTCCTGGACGCCGCTGCTCGACTGGGTCGGTGCGGACAAGTGGGGCTACAACGGCGTGGTCAGCCTGGCCACCGACCCGGTGCAGACCAACCGGGTGTACGCGGCCGTCGGCATGTACACCAACGACTGGGACCCGAACAACGGCGCGATCCTGCGCTCGTCGGACAAGGGCGCCACCTGGCAGGCCACCGCGCTGCCGTTCAAGAACGGCGGCAACATGCCCGGCCGGGGCATGGGGGAGCGGCTCGCCGTCGACCCCAACAAGAACAGCGTCATCTACTACGGCGCCGAGGGCGGCAACGGCCTGTGGCGCAGCACCGACTTCGGGGTCACCTGGGCCAAGGTGGCGAACTTCCCCAACGTCGGCAACTACCGGGCCGACCCCAACGACACCACCGGCTACCAGAGCCAGAACCAGGGTCTGACCTGGGTCACCTTCGACAAGAGCACCGGTACGGCGGGCAACGCCACGCAGACCATCTACGTCGGCGTGGCGGACAAGGCGAACCCGGTGTACCGCTCGACGAACGGTGGCACCAGCTGGGAGCGGATCGCCGGTCAGCCCACCGGCTACCTGGCCCACAAGGGTGTGGTGGACCCCGTCGGCGGCTTCCTCTACATCGCCACCAGCGACACCGGCGGCCCGTACGACGGGGGCAAGGGTGACGTGTGGAAGTTCAACCGGGCCACCGGGGCGTGGACGCAGATCAGCCCGATCCCGTCGTCCAGCAGCGACGCCTACTTCGGCTACTCGGGGCTGACCATCGACCGGCAGAAGCCGAACACCCTGATGGTCGCGACCCAGATCTCCTGGTGGCCGGACGCGATCTTCTGGCGCAGCACCGACGGCGGCGCGACCTGGACCCGGATCTGGGAGTTCGGCAGCTACCCGGACCGCACCAAGAAGTTCAAGATGGACATCAGTTCGGTGCCGTGGCTGACCTTCGGGGCCAACCCGGCCCCGCCGGAGGAGTCCCCGAAGCTGGGCTGGATGAACGAGTCGGTGGAGATCGACCCGTTCGACTCGAACCGCTTCATGTACGGCACCGGCGCGACCATCTACGGCAGCACCGACCTCACCAAGTGGGACACCGGTGGCCAGCTCACCATCAAGCCGATGGTCAAGGGCCTGGAGGAGACCGCCGTACAGGACCTGATCAGCCCGCCCACCGGGGCACCGCTGATCAGCGGGCTCGGTGACATCGGCGGGTTCCGGCACACCGACCTCGACGCGGTGCCGCCGATGCTGTTCACCCAGCCGGTCTTCACCACCACCACCAGCCTCGACTACGCCGAGGCGAACCCGGCGACGATGGTGCGGGCCGGCAACTTCACCGACGCCGACCGCCCCAACGACAGCCACATCGCGTTCTCCACCGACGGCGGGGCGAACTGGTTCCAGGGCAGCGAGCCGGGCGGGGTCAACAACGGCGGCACGGTCGCCGCCGCCGCCGACGGCAGCCAGTTCGTCTGGGCCCCCGGTGACGCCGGGCAGCAGGTCATCCGCTCGGTGGGCTTCGGCAACTCGTGGACCGCCGCCACCGGCATCCCGGCCAACGCGGTCGTCGAGTCCGACCGGGTCAACAAGAACAAGTTCTACGGCTTCAGCGCCGGCAAGTTCTATGTCAGCACCAACGGTGGGGCCAGCTTCACCGCGTCCGCCGCCACCGGCCTGCCGGCCACCGGGAACGTCAAGTTCAAGGCGGTGCCCGGCAAGGAGGGCGACATCTGGCTGGCCGGTGAGGGCGGGCTGTGGCGCTCCACCGACTCCGGGGCCAGCTTCACCAAGTTGGCCGGGGTGTCGGCGGCGGTGAACGTCGGCTTCGGCAAGGCCGCCCCCGGGCAGACGTACCCGGCGGTGTTCGCCTTCGGCACCGTCGACGGCAAGGCCGGCGTCTACCGCTCCGACAACACCGGCGGGGCCTGGGTGCGGATCAACGACGACCAGCACCAGTACGGCAACGCGGGCGAGGCGCTCACCGGGGACCCGAGGGTCTACGGCCGGGTCTATCTGGGCACCAACGGCCGGGGCATCCTGGTCGCCGACCGGCTCGGCAGCAACCCGACCACGCCTCCGCCCACCACGCCTCCGCCGACCACGCCTCCGCCCACCACGCCCCCGCCCACCACGCCTCCGCCGACCACCCCGCCGCCGACCACGCCGCCCCCCACCACCCCGCCGCCGACGACCCCGCCGCCCACCGGTGGGTGCGCGGCGACGTACCAGGTGACCGGGTCGTGGCCGGGTGGCTTCCAGGGCGAGGTGACGGTGCGCAACGCGGGCACCGCGCCGATCGCCGGATGGACGCTCAGCTGGACGTTCGCCAACGGTCAGACGATCAACTCGCTCTGGGGCGGCACCCTGACCCAGACCGGGGCGCGCGTCTCGGTGCGCGACGCCGGGTGGAACGGCGCGCTCGGTGCCGGGGCCACCACCAGCGTCGGCTTCACCGCCAACGTCACCGGCAGCAACACCGTCCCGGCGGTCACCTGCACCAGCCGCTGACGACTATCAACTATCCGACACCTGCCGGCTCCCCCGATCCCGTCGGGGGAGCCGGCGCGTGTCCGGCCTGGGACCCGCCTGGCCTGTGGCTGATCGACTCAGTGGCGGCGATGGTGCGGCGTCGACCCCGGGTCTCCACCGCAACATCGCCCCAACGGAGTGGATCGAAGACGGCACAGGCCCCGGTCGGCGCCGAAGGGCGCGACCGGGGCCTGTGCGTGCCGTGGGACGGTCAGTCGTCCAGACCGACCGGGGAGTTGGGCCGGTCCACGTCGACGAACTCGATGTCGTCGGCGGCCCGGTCATCTCTGCTGCCGGCAGCCCGCGCGGCGGTGCCGGCGGCCCAGCCGATCGCCGCGCCGACCAGCGCCGCGCTGATCAGCAGGGTCCAGGGCAGGGCCGGGCGGCGGCCGGCGAGCGCGTCGAAGGCGAGCGTGGCCCGTCGGCGTGCCTCGTCGGCGGTCGAGCCGACCAGGTCACCGGCGTCGGCCAGTCCCGAGTCCCGGACCGACCTGGCGGCGTCCCGCACGCTGTCACCGGCGGAGTCGACCGCCGAGAGCAGGTGGTGCCAGGCCTGGTCGGCGATCCGCTCGGGCTTGCTGCGGCGCTCCAGAAGGTTGCTGCCGAACATCGTGATTACCTCCTCGAATGCCGAAGTCTGCGGCCACTTCGGACTTCGACGTCTCTGCGGCTCGTGACGGTACCCGCCCGCCCGGTCGTCCGCCCGTCCTCCCAGCAGTGCCCCACCCGACCGGGTCGCAAACCCGACGCGGACGGAGCGTGACCCCGGCCGGTGGAAATCATCCCCACCTGGTCGACCCGGCCCGACCGTGACCTCGGACCGGTGGACGGGACCCGGCCTGTCCCGGCCGTGGGGGGGGGGGGGGGGGGCCCCCCCCGCCCGCCCCCCCGCCCGCGCCGCCGGCGCGCGCCCCC